>CBFGQI010000025.1:0-48104 GCA_965650885.1 uncultured Oxalobacteraceae bacterium | reverse complement strand
TTTTTGACCACCCCGGGGTCAGTAACCGAAGTGGACAAAATGTGCTGTACGTCAAATTTGTCCACTTCGGTTCCTGACCCCAGGGTGGACAATTGTTGCGTCAGTGCAGGTGCTGCTTGAAGTCGAACAGTTCGCGGTGCATGTGGTTGACTGCGGCTTTCATTTCGGGCGTCACTTGGAGGCGCTCGCTGGCGCAGACGCGGCGGGCACGGGCGCCCAGCAGCTCCATGTCGTTTACCAGCTTGGGTACGTTGGCATAGTCTTCGCTCACCAGCATTTCACTGATGTCGTCGGAACGGCGGTCCAGCTTCTGGATCGCGTCGCGTAACTCGCCGGTCAGGTGGCGCTCGGCCGATAGGGCTTGCGCGGCTTGGCTGACGGCCATTTGAATATTGCTGAGCCTGATACGGATTTCCCTGTCATGCATCATGATGATCTCCTCGCTCAAAACGGCACCAGCGTGCCGGTGCGACTTGGAGACGCGTTCCGTCAGGCGGTTCAGTCAGCCTGCCTCGGCTTTGATCTGGCTCAACATTGGTGCGATCGGGGTCAAGCGGCGCAAGTGGCGGGCAATGGCCAGTGCGCCAAACAGGCAGCCGCCAAGCAGCGCCACCACGCCGCCCCAGCCAGCCCTCCCCCACAGCACCCCTGCCGCCCAGCCGATCACGCTGGAACCCAGGTAGTAGAAGAATAGATACAGGGCCGATGCAAAGGCTTGCGGGGCGCGGGCGCGGCGGCCAACCCAACTGCTCGTCATCGAATGGCTGGCGAAAAAGGCGAAGGTGAACAGGGCCAGGCCGGCCACTACCAGCGGCAACCAGTTCGATAGCGTCAGCAGCAGCCCGCCCAGCATCAGTCCCAGCACCATCCACAGCACACCTTTGCGGCCATAACGGTCGGCCAGCTTGCCGGCCCAGACCGAGCTGAAAATCCCGAGCAGATACAGCAGCGAAATGGCCCCCACCAGGCTTTGCCGCAATTCGAACGGCGCGCCCAGCAAGCGATAGCCGATGTAGTTGTAGGCGCTGACCATGCAGCCCATCAGCAGGAAGGCCAGCGCAAACAGCCAGGGCAAGCCATCGTCGGCGAAATGGCGGCGCATGCCGTCTGGCAAGGCGCGCCAGCCCCCGGTTGAGGCGCGGAAATTGCGCGATGCGGGCAAGCTGCGCCAGAATTCGGCGGCGGCCAGGACGCCGGCCACGCCCATCACCGCCATGGCTGCGCGCCAGGAAAACCAATCGCTTAGCACGGAGGTGACGAGCCGCCCCACCATGCCGCCGAATGCGCTGCCGCTGATATACAGACCCATCGACAAGCCCAGCGATTCGGGCGCGATTTCTTCCGCCAGGTATGCCATCGCGACGGCGGGCATGCCGCCCAGGGCGACGCCCAGCAGGATGCGGGCTGCCAGCAGTTGGCCGTAACCGTCGGCCAGTGCACATAGCAGTGTCATCACAGCGGAAATGGCCAAGGCAGCCACCATCAGCGGCTTCCGGCCCAAGCGGTCGGAAATCGCGCTCGAAGCCAGCAGCGACACCGCCATCGCCGCTGTCGAGAGAGAAAGCGACAAGCTGCTTTGCGCTGGCGTCAGTGCGAATTCATGGGAGAACAGCGGCATCAGCGGTTGCACGCAGTACAACAAGGCGAAGCAGGAGAAGCCGCCAAAGAACATGGCACGGTTGGTGGGGTGGCTCAGGGCTTTCATGGTGAATTGATCTTAGGATTGCCCGGTATTACTGTCCAATATATATTTGAGGCGTTATTAATCTCTTCAAAATATGATGGAACTGCGTCACCTGCGCTATTTCGTGGCCGTGGCCGAGGAATTGAGCTTCACGCGCGCCGCCGAACGTCTGCATATCGGGCAGCCGCCCCTGTCGCAGCAAATCCAGGCGCTGGAAGCCGAAGTGGGCGCACGCCTGCTCGACCGCAGCAAGCGTTGGGTCAGGCTGACGGAGGCGGGCAAACTGTTCCTGGAAGATGCGCGCGATATCCTGGCGCAATCGGAGCGGGCGGCCGAACGCGCGCGGCGGGCGCAGCGGGGTGAGGCGGGAGAGTTGAGGGTGGGCTTCACCTTCTCGACACCATTTACGCCGCTGTTCGCGCGCACCATCCGCCGTTATCGCCAGCTGTATCCGGATGTCGCGCTCACGCTGCATGAAATGACCACGCTGCACCAGCTGGATGCGATCGAGGCGCGCAAGCTCGATCTTGGCTTCGTGCGTCCGCCCGAAGTGGCGCTGCCGGAGCAGTTGTCATTGACCACGCTGCGGCGCGATCCGCTGCTGCTGGTGCTGGCGAGCGATGCGCCACTGGCGCGCAAGCGGAAAGTGCGCGTCGCGGACCTGGCGCATTTGCCGTGGGTGATGTATCCGAAGGAATCCGGGGTGGGGATCAACCATGCGATCCTGGGCATGTGCCGGGAGGCGGGCTTTGTGCCACAAGTGGCGATGGAGGCGGGCGAGGCGGCGACCATTATCGGTCTGGTGGCGGCGGGGATCGGGGTGTCGGTGCTGCCTTCACCTTTCCAGGGGATGCAGATGGAGGGGGTCGTGTACCGGCCGCTGGCTGATGCGGGGGCGGTGACTTCTCTACAACTGGCGCAGCGGCGCGGGGATGGCGGAAGGTTGGTGGAGGGATTTGTGCGGGTGGCTTTGGAGGAAAACCAGGAAAACCGGCAAACCGGGGTCAGACCCTAGGGTCTGACCCCGCCTTACCGGCTTACCGTTTTTTCAATCGTAATCAGCGTCGAGCTCGGAGCCGGCATAGTTTTCCAGCTCCGTCCACAGCGTCTTCAACGCGAAACGGCCTGGCAGCTTTTGCAGCACGGTGCAGGTGCGGCGGTACAGGTCGATCCGGTTCAGCAGCACAGCGCGATGCTGCTCCGGCACGGCAGCGACCAGCGCTTCCCAGCCGGCTTCATAATCCGGCTTGGCCTTGCGCACAGCCTTCACGAAGCGTTCGAACTCCTTCTGCCCGGTGCGTGCCACGATGCGTCCACCGCCTTCGACCGCGAAGATGATCGCCAGCGCAATCACGCCTTCCGCATTCAGGTCCGGGTCCTTGATCGCACCTTCCGCGTTATGCCTGCGCAGCCAGTTCGCCAGGCGCACCACGGCCTGCACCTCCTGGCGCTGCTTCAACTGGGTCTGGTACTTGGAGGGTCCATCCCAATTCGCTCCCGGCTCGGTATAGCAGATATCGAAGAACAGGTCGCGCAGGCGGCGTTGTGCATACGTCGGATCGTTATCGTATTCGCCGATCAGCGTATCTTCCGGCATGGCGGCCAGGTCTTTGAGCTGGCGGAAGCCGGCCTGAAAAGCCAGTTCGGCGCCCTGCTCCACCAGGAAGTCCAGCGCCAGCTCGTCGGAATCGACGGTCAGCACCTGCTCCAGCCCGAGCGACACGCCGCCGACGGTCAGGTTGACCGCCTTCTGGATGCCTTCCGCCGTGCGGTTGTTGGTGAACTTGTCGGCCACCATGGCGGTAATGCCGCTCAATTCCTCCGCCAGGATGACGGCCGCATCTTCGCGGTCGTCGCCCGGCAGCAGCTTGATGGCGCGGGTCAGGCGCGGCAGGCTTTCTTTGACGAGTGCGGGCAGCATCAGTTGAAGATCCCCGTACCGATCGAACGGCGGGCCCGTTCGCGGCCGGACCCGCTGCGGGTGGTCGGCACTTGCTTGCGCAGGCGGTACAGGAGTTCCTTGGTCGAGCGTTGCAGGTGCTCCGGCTCTTCATCCGGGTCGTCACTGAATTCCGCATCGGCCAGGTCGGCGCTGTGGCGGAATTCCGGGAACAGTTCGAACAAGGCGCGGTCCCAGCCATCCTCGTTGGCTTGCGCCAGCGCGACGGCGATCGGCACAATATCGTTGTCCGACGAAGTCTGGCCGGTCAGGTAAGCGCCTTTCGAGATCACCTCGCCCGCCACTTCCAGCACTTCCTTTGGCGCCAGCGAGAACAGGATGGCGAAAGCAGTGCAGCCCCAGTCGGTGGCCGACGCTTCCTTCAGCAGTTCGATGCGGCGCTCTTCGTCCTCAGTGCCGAACACCACGCCGTGGATGTGGGCGAACAGCGATTCGGCGATGCGCTCGGGATCGTCTTCGATCATGTCGTCCGGCCAGGTCGCCGCGATGTAGGCCAGGCTTTCGGCCCACTGCTTGGGCGGCACCAGCAGCGTCGCCAGCGACAGCTTGCCGCCATCGAAGCCGGACATATGCAGCGCCGTCACGTGCGGCGGCAACTCTTGCAGCACTTCGACCACGGCAAGGTCGCCATGTGTATCGGCTGCTTCGGCAAAAGCGCGCTCGGCGTGCTCCAGGGAGCCCGCCAGCACGAGTTCAGTGACCTGCTTGCGAATTGCTGGCAGATTCTTGTCGGACATGCTCAATCCTCCTGCTGGTCAAAGATGCCGGAGAAGTCGTCGCTCACGACTTCGTCCGCGTAATCGTCTTCATCATCGCCTTCGTCGCCTTCCGCCAGGCGGTCGAGCGAAGTGTCCTCGTCGTCCCACATGCGCGGATGCTTGTGCAGCAGCGCGGTGATGATGGCCTGGCGTGCCAGGTCAGGGTGATTCTCTTCCAGCGCTTCGAGCAAGCCTTGCGCGCCCGGCGCGGTGGCGGCACCGAACACGCGGGCCGGGTCGCCGTATTCGAAGTCCTGTGCATCGGCCAGCGCGGCCTTGGGGTCGTGGAATTCGATCACGTCCACCAGGGCGAACGCCATCATGTTCAAATCGTCGATGCCGCCGCCGTTCACATATTCGGTGCGCAGGGCTTCGACCATCTTCTTGTAATTCTTGTGGTCAGGCGGATCGCCGAGGATGCCCTCGATCTGCCCTTCCAGTTCGCGCGCCTGGTAGGCGAACTCTGGGTGTACTTTTCTCATTGCTGCTACTTTCTGTTGAATCAGGCGGCGGGGATCGTTACGCCGTTGACGCTGAAGACGGAACGCCACTGTTGGTAGGCTTCCGCTTCCGGGTCGATGATGATGCGGTGGTGCACACTTTGATTGTATTCTTCCCGCTTTTCGGGGTCGGACAATACTTCATATGCTTTGACGATGGCCTTGAAGCGGGCGTCGGCACCCGGTTCCTGGTTGCGGTCCGGGTGGAAGCGCATGGCCAGGGAACGGTAGACCTTCTTGATTTCCTCGTCAGAGGCATTGGGCGCGACACCGAGCACATTATATAAATTTTCCATAAAGCAACTCCGGGCCGGTTTTTAAACGCGTAAGGACGAATTATCCTATAAAATGGCCTGTTTACGCTGAACATCACCGCTTAAACCGGTAAACCGGGGTCAGACCCAAGGGTCAGACCCCGTCCGCTCCGCCGCCGGGCTTATGGTTCAAGGTCTTTGACTTTTCGACAAGATCAACGACGCACAACCGTTACCTGCGGCTTCGGCACGCTGGGGTCTGACTCTTGGGTCTGACCCCGGTTTACCGGTTTAAAAACAAAACAACATACATGAGCAACGAAAAAACCACCGCCCCAGCGCCCAATTTCCTGCGCAACATCGTCGAAGCCGACCTGGCTTCCGGCGCGCACACCCGCGAAGGCTTGCCACCAGTTATCACCCGTTTCCCACCGGAGCCGAACGGCTACCTGCACGTCGGCCACGCCAAGTCCATTTACACCAACTTCGGTCTGGCGCGCGACTACGGCGGACGCTGCCACCTGCGTTTCGACGACACCAACCCCGAAAAGGAAGAACAGGAATACGTCGACTCCATCATCGACAGCGTGCGCTGGCTCGGTTTCGACTGGGACTACAAAGGCCCGGTCGGCGCCGGCAATCACCTGTATTACGCGTCCGACTACTTCGGCAAGCTGTACGAAATGGCCGAATACCTGATCAAGGCCGGCAAGGCGTATGTGGACAGCCAGAGCGCCGCCGACATGGCAGCCAACCGCGGCAACTTCACCACCCCAGGCACCAACTCCCCGTTCCGCAACCGCTCGGTGGACGAAAACCTGCAACTGTTCCGCGATATGAAAGCGGGCAAATACCAGGACGGTGAGCACGTACTGCGCGCCAAGATCAGCGAAGACGCCATGTCCTCGCCGAACATGAATATGCGCGACCCGGCCATTTACCGGATCCGCCACGCCCACCACCACCGCACGGGCGACGACTGGTGCATCTACCCGATGTACGACTACACGCACCCGATCTCGGACGCGCTGGAGAACATCACCCATTCGATCTGCACCCTGGAGTTCCAGGACCACCGCCCATTCTACGACTGGCTGCTGGAAACCCTGGCCGAAGGCGGCTTCTTCAAGCAGCCGGTGCCGCGCCAGTACGAATTCGCGCGCCTGAACCTGACCTATATCGTCACCTCCAAGCGCAAGCTGCGCCAGATGGTGGAAGAAGGCATCGTCGACGGCTGGGACGACCCGCGCCTGCCGACCATGGCCGGCATGCGCCGTCGCGGCTTCACCCCGGAAGGCATCCAGCTGATGTGCGAACGCACCGGCGTCACCAAGTCCGACGGCTGGATCGATTACGGCGTGCTGGAAGGCGCCGTGCGCGAAGACCTGGACCCGAAAGCGCCGCGCGCGATCGCCGTACTGCGTCCGCTGAAGCTGATCGTCGAAAACTTCCCCGAAGGCCAGTCGGTCGAGTGCACCTCGCCGGTCCACCCGCACCACCCTGAACTGGGCCACCGCACCTTCCCCTTCACCCGTGAACTGTGGATCGAGGAAGAAGACTTCATGGAAACCCCGACCAAGGGCTATTTCCGCTTCACCCCGCCGGTCGGCGACCAGCCGGGCAGCCGCGTGCGCCTGAAGTACGGCTTCGTGGCCGAATGCACCGGCTACGACAAGGATGAAAACGGCAAGGTCACCGCCGTGCGCGTCAAGTATTTCGAAGATTCCAGATCGGGCACCCCGGGCGCCGACACCTACAAAGTGAAAGGCAACATCACCTGGGTCAGCGCGGAAGCGGCCCTGCCGGCGGAAGTGCGCCTGTACGACCGCTTGTTCACCGAGGAAAAGCCGGACGCGGGCGGCAAGGATTTCAAGGAATTCCTGAACCCGAAAGCGCTCGAAGTGGTGCAAGCCTACCTGGAGCCGGGCTTGAAGAATGCCGCGCCAGAACAGCGTTTCCAGTTCGAGCGCCACGGTTACTTCGTCGCCGACCGCGTCCTGTCGCAGCCGGGCAAGCCCGTGTTCAACCGCATCGTCACCCTGAAGGACAGCTGGACCAAATAGTCCAGCTTGACCGTGTCAAAAAAGCCGCCTTGGGCGGCTTTTTTAATGTTAGTTTGATTTCAATCAAAGTGGCGCTTTTGCAACTTGACCTTGAAGCGTGGAAATTCTTATATTCAAGCAATGATCCGCGTTCAGCTCAGCTTGCTCGCCCCCAGCAAACCCTTGTGGTGGCTTGGTGTCGCGCTGTCGCTGGGCGTTGGCGTGGGACTGCACACGCTGGCCACCCGTTCCGTCGAGGGTGAAGCGCGCGAACGCTTCCACAACCAGGCCCGCAACACCCAGTTCAATATCAACACCAGCATCAAGGCCTACACCGACGTGCTGCGCGCCGCCGCCAGCTATTTCCAGGCCGGCGGCGATGTGACGCGCGAGACCTTCCACCGCTATGTGCAGGGGCTGGACCTGGAACACAACTATCCGGCCATCGACAATATCAATTTCGCCGAGTACTACACCGAGGCGCAGCGGCCAGCCGCCGAAAGCCGGCAGCAGCACATGGCTGACAGCCACTACCCCGTCTTCCAGCGCCACCCGGCCGGCAAGCGCCGGGAGTATGCGGTATTGACCCTGATCGAGCCTCTGCAAGGGTTTGCCGACCGCTATGGCCTGGACATCGCTGCGCGGCCCAGCGTGGCCGAGGCGCTGTTCGCTGCCCGCGACCAGGGTTCGATGAGCAGTTCCGGCCAGCCCATCCCCCTGCGCAGCGCGCCGAGCCATGTCGGCATGGCGATGCGGATCCCTATCTATCGCAGCGACATGGCCTTGACCACCGTCGCGGAGCGCCGCGCGGCTTGCATCGGATCGGTGGGCCTGGGCTTCAGCGTGCCGCGGCTGATCGGTACCGCACTGGCTGAAATGCCGGTGCGCGCCATGCGCGTCACGCTGCGCGACAGCACCGCGGCCGGCAAGCCGCCCGCCCTGCTGTTCGACAGCCAGCCCGGCGCCAAGCTGGCTGGCCGGGACAGCTTTCTGACCGTGCTGCCGGTGCAATTCCATGGCCGTACCTGGCAGGCCCAGTTCAGCGTGCCAAAGCGCGCGCTGTATTCGAGCTTCGACCTGTTCCTGCCCGCATTGGCCGGCAGCATTGGTTTTGGCGCCAGCGTGCTGATTTACGCCCTGTTCATCACGCTGGCCTCGTCGCGCCGGCGCGCTGTGAAGATGGCGCGCGCCATGACGCGCGAATTGCGCGACAGCCAGGCGCGCCTGCAACTGTCGCATCACCGCCTGCGCCGCCTGGCCGCCCATGCCGACCATATCAAGGAAGAGGAACGCAAACGCATTGCACGCGAAATCCACGATGACCTGGGCCAGAACCTGCTGGCCCTGCGCATCGAGGCCGACATCCTCGCCACGCGCACCGAGAAAAGCCATCCGCGCCTGCATGCGCGGGCGCGCGCCACCCTGCACCAGATCGACAACACGATCCGCAGCGTGCGCCAGATCATCAACGATTTGCGGCCGAATGTGCTCGACCTGGGACTGTCGGCAGCCGTGGAATGGCAAATCGCGCAATTCCGCCAGCGCTCAGGCATCCAGTGCGAGTTCGTGGAGGATGCCGTGGCCGACCATGGCGTGGACGACCATTGTGCGACGGCCTTCTTCCGCGTGCTGCAGGAATCGTTGAGCAATATCCACCGGCATGCCTGCGCCAGCGCGGTGCACGTGGAGCTGCATCAAGCGCACGGCATGCTGCGCATGACCATTAGCGATAACGGCATCGGCATCAATACGGCGAACCGGCACAAGGCGGGTTCTTTCGGCCTGGTCGGCATCGAGGAGCGCATCAGCCTGCTCGGCGGACATTGCTCAATCAACAGCATGGCCCATGGCGGGACCATCGTCAGTATCTCGGTGCCGGTCGGCTACCGCACCGCGCCTACGGATGACCTGCGCCTCAGCGCATGACGGTCGTCATTTTCGACCGACAAGTAGGCATTTTTACCACGCAGTAGGAGTTTGCCGCGATATATTGATCCAAATCAAACTGCCTTTCCCCAACTCAGCAAAAATGACTTTGTAACATTTGACGGTGCGACAAGCTATTGATTTGAAAGGAGCATTCCGGTGTTGTTTCGGCCGCGCACGCTTGAATTGTTACTTGCATTAGTGGGGGTGAAGTCTATACTTGAGCTAGTTGATCTATATCAACATCAGCGTTCCCAACTCCGAACGCCTCGGATGCCAGGCATTACTGCACCAGCCCCCTAGAACGGCGTCTTCTCTCTTCTTCAGTCTTAAAAACGCTCACTTTTAAAGGGATGTCACTCATGATTTCAGCTGAAAGCTTCAAGGCTATTGCCGACCTCGATCTCGAACCTATCAAAGTGAAACTGATGCATGTGGAATCTGGCGAAGGCTGGTCGCTGGAAAAGGTCAATGCAGTCGAGTTTGAATACCGCCGGTTCTTGTATCTGATGAAAATGTTCCCGAACGAGCAGACCGCTCCGTTGATGGACGTTGACATCTTCTGGCACTACCACATCCTGGATACGATGAAGTATTTCATCGATTGCGAGAATGTGTTCGGTTATTACCTGCACCACTTCCCATACATCGGCCTGCGCGGCGAGGATGACGAGGAAGCCCATGAGCGCGTGGGCAATCGCATGAAAGAACTCTATGAAGAGACCTTCGGCGAAGAATACTTCCGCAGCGCGACGGCTTATTCCGGCCGCGTCGCCGCCGAGTCGGCCGACGGCGCGGCGCAAGTCGCATATTCGGGACGCGTGGCCGCCGAAGGCGAACAGCAGGTCGCCTACTCGGGCCGTGTCGCCGTCGAAGCCGCACCGCAAGTGGCTTACTCGGGCCGTGTCGCCGCCGAAGCCGCGCCGCAGGTCGCTTATTCGGGCCGCGTCGCTGCCGCAGCGGCACCACAAGTAGCTTACTCGGGCCGCGTGGCTGCCGAAGCGGCACCGCAGGTCGCTTATTCCGGCCGCGTCGCTGCCGAAGCGGCACCGAAGGTGGCTTACTCGGGCCGTGTCGCCGCCGAAGCTGGACCGAAAGTCGCCTACTCCGGCCGCGTCGCTGCCGAAGCGAAGACTGCCTACTCGGGCCGCGTGGCGGCGGACGCCAAGACGGCATATTCCGGCCGTGTCGCCGCCGACGTGCAAACGGCCTACTCCGGCCGTGTCGCCACCGAAGCGCAAACGGCGTATTCCGGCCGCGTGGCCACGGACGCGCAAACCGCCTACTCCGGCCGCGTAGCCGCCGAAGCCCAGGCCGCGACGCAATCGCTGTTCTACACCGCCCGTCCACGTCTGGCCGCAGCCTGATCGCGCCCTGGCGCCAAAACAAAAACGGCCGCCACCTGCTAGCAGGTGCGGCCGTTTTTCACGTCCGGATGACGCTTAGTGCGCCATCAATTCGCGCAACTCACGGATGCTGAAATCGCTGATTTCATGCATGCGGATCAGGATGGTCGCGCCGATCGGCAGGGTGTTATGGCGAATCTTGCTGATCACAGGTGGCGCCACTTCCAGAGCGCGCGACAGCGCTGCATCGTTTTTCAGCTGCAGCTTTTCAATGATGGCATCCAGCACGCGGTTCGGATTGTAAGTCGGCGAAGCGGTAATTTCTTTGAGAGAGCTCATGACTAGTACTTTTTCAATATGTTGCGAAGTAGCAACAAAATTATTGGCGGAATTTTTGACAAAAGGGCGCCAGAAAAAGCCGTTTTGACGCAATTTTCGGCACACGGGCGTAATGATACACCCTTTCGTTGCCGTTCGCTTAACGCGCGGCAACTAAAGTGAGATTTTGATAGATTCTAGCGCACTGAGCTGTGCTAGGAAATAAGATTTTAATAAAAAGTCTACTTTTGGTCGTTTCTTGCCAAAGCAAACGGCAAACACAACCATGCGAACGTGATCCAGGCCAAGGCAGGCGGCAGGTAGATCAAGGCCGCCGGCATTGGCGTGCAATCGGACCGCCAGTCGAGCCGCCGCCGGATTTCCTCGGGCGACGGTGGCGGCAAATGGGCATGGCCGCGCTGGGCCAGGTAGACCCGGACTTGCTCCTTGGTGGGATGGCTGTACATGGCGCCCTCCTTGGGAAACATTTGGCACAAGATAGCGCTTGTCGCATCACAAGCGCTTGATGCATCTCAAGGCCGCCGCGACATCCGGATACAGCAGCCTTACCTTCAATTCCTCTTTCAGGCGCCGGTTCGCCAGGCGGCGCGATTCGGACATGAACGATAACAGCGTTGGCGCCACCGCCTGCGCCAACGCGGTACGGTCCAGGCGCGGCGGACGCGGCAAACCGAAGCAATCGGCCACCATGTCGAAATAGTCGCCCATTTTCAGCTGCGTGTCATCGACGGCATGATAAACCCGGTTATAAAGCCCGTGCCGCAAGGCCGCCAAGACCACACGCGCCAAGTCGTCCGCATGGATATGGTTAGTGTAGACGTCATCTTCGGAACGCAGCGCCGGCGTGCCCTGCTCCAGCCGCTTGACCGGCAAACGATCGGCACCGTAAATGCCCGGCACGCGCAGGATCGACAGCCGGCCCCGTGCCCGCCGCGCCCACGCCCGCAACACCCGTTCCGCATCGACCCGCCGCAAGGCCCGGGCATTGCGCGGCGCCACCGGCTGGGTTTCATCGGCCCAGCGCCCGCCCAGGTCGCCGTACACGCCCGTGGTGCTGACATAAACCACTTGCGCCCGGTCAGGTAAAATGGCGGTCACATTGCGGGTGCGCCGGTCTTGCACGCCCTCGCCCGGCGGCGGCGCCAGATGCACAATCTGCGGCGCCAGGCCGGCCAGGCGCCGCAGCGATGCCGGCTGGTCCAGGTCAGCCAGCAAGGGCACGGCGCCCGCCGCACGCAGTTCGGCAAAGCGCTCGCGCTGGCTGGTGACGGCAAAGACGCGGTAATGTGCGCGCACCAGGGGCAGCAAACGCATGCCCACATCGCCGCAACCAATGACCAGCAGGCGCGGCTTGTTGAATTTTTTACTGATTTCCATTTTTAAGATTGTATGTCTTTCCAAATTACTGTTCAGCCGAGCGGCCACCAATTCAGCTGTGAAGAAGACGAAACCGTACTCGCCGCCGCCATGCGCGCCGGCATCGGCCTGCCGTACGGCTGCAAGAATGGCGCCTGCAGCTCCTGCAAAGGCAAGGTGGTTTCGGGCACTGTCAGCCATAAGGCCCACCAGCGCCGCGCCCTGAGCGAGGAAGAGGAAGCCAGCGGCATGTCGCTGTTCTGCTGCGCCGTGCCGCACTCGGACCTGGTGCTGCAAGCGCGCGAAGTGGCGGGCAGCGGCGAATTCCCGATCAAGAAAATGCCAACCCGCGTCAATGCGCTGGAAAAGATGGCGCCGGACGTGATGGTGCTGACGCTGCAATTGCCGGCCAACGAAACCTTCCAGTACAAGGCCGGCCAGTACCTCGAATTCCTGCTGCGCGACGGCAAGCGCCGCGCCTACTCGATCGCCACCGCGCCGGAAGGCGGCCCGATCACCCTGCATATCCGCCATATGCCTGGCGGCCTGTTCACCGACCAGGTGTTCAGCACCATGAAAGAGCGCGATATCCTGCGCTTTGAGGGACCGCTGGGCACCTTCTTCGTGCGCGACGATTCCGACAAGCCGATGGTGCTGCTGGCCTCTGGCACCGGCTTCGCGCCCATCAAAGCCATCGTCGAACACGAACGCGCCAGCGGCTCGCAGCGCCCGATGACGCTGTACTGGGGCGGCCGCCGTCCGCAGGATTTGTATATGGACGCGCTGTGCCGCCAATGGGCGGAAGAAATGCCGAACTTTAAGTACGTGCCGGTGGTGTCCGACGCCCTGCCCGAAGAAAACTGGAGCGGCCGCGGCGGCTTCGTGCACCAGGCCGTGGTCGACGATTTGCCTGACATGTCGGGCTACCAGGTCTACGCCTGCGGGGCACCGATCGTGGTGGAATCGGCCAAGCGCGATTTCGTCAAGCTGTGCAAATTGCCGGAAGAAGAGTTCTACGCGGACGCCTTCACTTCCGAAGCGGATCTCCAGCAACCATAACCTGCCAACCCCGCCAAACCTGGGTCAGACCCTAGGGTCTGACCCGCCTTACCGGGTTCGAGCCCCATGTCAAGCAACGGCTTCTCCGTCCTCCGCCACCGCAATTTCGCCTTCTACCTGTCCGCCCGACTGCTCGGCACCATTGCCGTGCAAATGCAGAACGTCGCCATCGGCTGGCAAGTCTACGCCCAGACCAAGAACCTGTACTACCTCGGCATGATCGGCCTGGCGCAATTCGCGCCCTTCCTGCTGCTGATCCTGTACGCAGGCCATGCCGCCGACCGCTACAACCGCCGCAATATCATCGCCACCTGCCTCGGTGCCCAACTGGTGTGCGGGCTGGCGTTGCTGGCCTACACCCACAGCGGCTTCAGCGCCGTCTGGCCGATCTTTGCGATTTTGGTCCTGTACGGCAGCGCCCGCGCCTTCATGAGCCCCGCCACGCAAGCGGTGCTGGTGAACATGGTGCCGACGGAAGATTTCAGCCGCGCGGTAGCGCTCTCCAGCTCCAGCTTCCAGGTGGCGGTGATCCTTGGCCCCACACTGGGCGGCCTGCTCTACATCTACGGTCCCGCCACCGTCTACACCGTCACCTCCGCCATGCTGCTGATGGCGGTGGTGCTGATGACCCTGACCCGCCCGGCCCCGCAGGCCACGCGCAAGGAACCCGCCACCTGGCACAGCGTGCTGGAAGGGTTGCGCTTCGTCTGGTCGCGTCCCATCATGCTGGGCGCCATCTCGCTCGACCTGTTCGCCGTGCTGTTCGGCGGCGTGACCGCCCTGCTGCCCGCCCTGGCGCATGACGTGCTGCACGTGGGGCCCACCGGCCTGGGCCTGCTGCGCACCGCGCCCGGCATCGGTGCCGCACTGTGCTCGATCGCGCTGGCGTTCTGGCCCATCACCCGCCGTGTCGGCACCTGGATGTTTGGCGGCGTGGCGGTGTATGGCATTTGCACGGTGATCCTCGGCACCACATCCAGCTTCGGCATTGCGCTGGCCTGCCTGCTGCTGCTTGGCACCGGCGACATGATCAGTGTCTACGTGCGGCACTTGCTGGTACAGTTCGAAACGCCCGATGAAATCCGCGGCCGCGTCAGCGCCGTCAACGCCGTCTTTATCGGCGCCTCGAATGAACTGGGCGAGTTCGAATCCGGCGTCACCGCCGGCTGGCTGGGGCTCACGCGCGCCATCATCTTCGGCGGCGTCGCCACGCTGGCCGTGACCGCCATCTGGGCCTGGCGTTTCCCCGTCCTGTCGCGCATGGACCGGTTCCCCCACCACAAGGAGTAAGATTGGCCGCATGCGCTATCACTTGATCCGCAGCCGCCCCCACCTCAGCGCCGCCATCGCGGTCGGCGCGGCAGCCGGCTTCTTCCTCCCATCCTCATGGAGCGTGCTGGTGCGGGCATTGACGGCATGGGATATCGCGGTCTGGATGTACCTGCTGACTGTCGGCTGGATGATGATGCGCGCCGACCATCTCGAAGTGCGGCGCACCGCCGCACGGCAAGACGAGCGGGCCGCGACCATCCTGGCCAGCCTGGTGGTCGCCACCGTCATGAGCGTGGTCGCCATCAGCAGCGAACTGGCCAGCCTGCGCGCCATGCCCGCCAGTGAACGCGGCCTGCATTATGCGTTCGTGGTGCTGACGCTGGTGGGCTCCTGGTTCCTGGTCGGCACCCTGTTCTGCTTCCACTACGCGCACCTGTACTACAACGCGCGCGGCCAACAGTGCCCGCTCGCCTTCCCCGGCGGCGAAACCCAGCCGGACTACTGGGACTTTCTCTACTTTTCCTTCACCATAGCCGTCGCCGCCCAGACCTCCGACGTCACCGTCCAGTCGCCCGGCATGCGCAAACTGGTGCTGGGCCAGTCGGTGCTGAGCTTTTTCTTCAATCTCCTTATCCTGGGTTTATTCGTGAATATGGCAGCGTCACTGATGTAGGGGTATGATGGAATCGCGTGGCAACACGTTTTGGTTAACAAACGGGAGCAGCATATGCAAATCAATGTGAACACCGACAAAACCATCGAACGTACTGCAGGCCTGGACGACCATGTGAAGCAAGTGGTCAAGACTGCACTCCACCGGTTCGGCGAGCACATCGGACGCGTCGACGTCCACCTCAGTGAAGGCAATGCACAGAAGTCCTCCGACGGCGATATCCGCTGCACGATCGAGGCGCGCGTCAACGGCTACCAGCCGATTGCCGTGAGCGACCACGAGGCAACCTTGCATCAATCCATCAACGGCGCAGCGGACAAGCTGCAAAGGGCAATCGACAGCGCCTTGGGCCGCCTGTACGAAAGCAAGCGCCACACGTCGCAGCCCCATATTGAAGAGGCCGGAGAATAGGCTTCAGCCAGCGGCAGCCAAGCCTTTCAGGTATCGGATACCCTGCAAGGCGCGGCTGCCATACCAAGACATCATTTCCCCATCCACCAGCTGTACCGGCTTGCCGATCTGGCGCTCCAACGCATCCACGTGGTCTTCCGTGAAGCGGTAAGGCTCGGACGACAGCAATACCTGGTCCACGTCGCGCAGCAGCGCATCGCTCCACTGGAAGCTCGGGTAGCGTACCGCGCCAATCTCGGGGATCGACCAGCCGATCAATGCCAGCATGCGGGCGATATAGGTATCGCGCGACACCGTCATCCACGGGTCTTTCCAGATGCAGTACAGCACGCGTTGCGGCCGGCCTTTCGGCGCGGCGGCCAGGGCATCGAGTTCCGACGCGAACGCGCCGCACCACGCCTCGGCCCGCTCCTGCGCACAGAAAACGCCGCCCATCAACCTGGCCAGCGCGATGTTGTCGCGCGGCTCGACCGGGTGCGTCACCACGATATGCGGCACGAATTCCGCCAGCTTGTCGACCGTGGGCTTTTCATTCTCGTCGATGTTCACCACCAGGTGGGTGGGTGCCAGCTTGCGGATCTTCTCGATGTTGACGTCCTTGGTGCCGCCCACCTTGGGGATAGCGCGCACCACGTCCTCCGGATGGATGCAGAACCCGGTGCGGCCCACCAGTTGCGGCGCCAATCCCAGGTCGCACAGCAGCTCGGTAATCGACGGCACCAGCGACACGATGCGGGCGTCGGGATCAGCCGCATGTTGCTGGCCGAGGATATCGGTATATTTCATGCCCGGTATTGAACCACACATACGCTATCATTAACACCTGTTACAACCGCAGTAAGAAAGTTCATTTTGAAACCGATCGGCACCTTCGGCACGTCCGCCTACCAGATCCAGTCCTTGCAATTATTCCGCGGCGCCGACAGCCTGCGCATCGCGCCGTTGCTGAAAGAGTGCCCCATCGTGCAGGTCGAACAGGGCGAAGTGGTCACCGATCCGCAGCGCGCCCGCCTGTACATCGTGCTGCGGGGCGCCCTTTCCGTGGCGGCCGATACGCGCACCGGCATGTCGGATGGCACCATCAGCAAGGTGCTGCCCGGCGAAAGCGTGGGCGAACAGGCAGTGCTCGACGAAGAAGCCAACCAGGCCACCATCAGCGCGCTGGAGCAAAGCGAATTGCTGGTAATCGAGGCCGAACTCGCATGGCAGCTGATCGACGCCGCCAATGGCGTCGCCCGCAACCTGTTGCGCATGCTGTCGTTCCGCATCCGCGCCGCCAACGCGCAATTGCGCCGCCGGCAGAAGCTGGGCGAATTCTATCGCCAGCTGTCGATGGTGGACGGCCTGACCGGCCTGTATAACCGGGCCTGGCTGAACGACTTCCTGCCGCAGCTGGTCGCCAGCGCCCAAGCCACCGGCCAGCCGCTTGCGCTGATCATGCTCGACATCGACCACTTCAAGAAGTTCAACGACAGCCACGGCCACCTGCAAGGCGACCAGGCCCTGCGCACCGCCGCCCAGGTACTGATCGGCGCCTTGCGCCCGACCGACTTCGCCGTGCGTTATGGCGGGGAAGAGATGATGGTGGTGCTGCCCGACACCAATGTGCAGGTTGCCGAAGCGGTGGCCGGCCGCTTGTGCGAACGCATGCGCGACGCGGTGGTGTTCAGCGACATGCGCCTGCCCCTGCCGCACGTCACCGGCTCCTTCGGCGTTGCCGCGCTCGGCCCCACGCAGGACGACACCGCCCTCATCGCCGCCGCCGACGCCGCCCTGTACCGCGCCAAGGAGGCCGGCCGCAACCGCGTCGAAGTCGCTTAAGCGCCCGTCGCGGCTTCGTCGGTCGCCGACTGGCGGCCTTGTTTGGCAACGAAGTCGTCCAGGCCCTTCATCACCAGCTCATAAGTCTTGTCGATATTGGCGGCCACGTCGCCGCCCAGCACCTGCAAGCCTTGCAGGATGTCGCGCGCCTCCTTGAAGCCCTTTTCGATGCCGCCCTTGATGGTATCCATGAAACGGCTCAGCGCGTCGTCGCCCTCCAGTTCGGAGTGCTGCTGCTGGAAAGCGCTGAAGAAGGCGGTCGAGAGCGATACAATGCGGCCCGCCGTGCCTTCCGGAGAATTGTCCTGGCCGAGTGCATTCTGGATCGCATCCGGGCCGAAATCGGCCTCAAGCTGTTCGTTGATCGAGGTGATCGCCGATTTGTACAGCAGTGCCAGCGGATCGTTGCCGGCATTGAGGGAAATCGACGCCGATTCCTGCAGGATCGAGACGTTCAGCTGCATTTTGGCGCGGTTGGACGCCGTCACGGCCGTGTCGTTGCTCGCCGTGGCGGGCGTGGCACGGGTGTTGATGGAAATGGGATTTGACACAACAGTCCTCCTTGCCTCAGCATTCGATAACGAGAACCAACATTTGCACCATGAGTAACCATACCTTCCTGTGGCATGACTACGAAACCTTCGGCGCCGTGCCACGCCGTGACCGTCCCGCCCAGTTCGCCGCCATCCGTACCGACGCTGAGCTGAACGAAATCGGCGAGCCGATCATGCTGTTCTGCCAGCCAGCCAACGATTACCTGCCCGACCCGACCGCCTGCCTGATCACCGGTATTACCCCACAGCAAGCATTGCAGCAGGGCGTGCCGGAACACCAGTTCGCGGCAACGGTCGAGAAAGCCTTTTCGGAGCCTGGCACCATAGGCGTAGGCTACAACACAATCCGTTTCGACGATGAAGTGACGCGCTTTTTGTTCTGGCGTAACTTGATCGACCCTTATGCGCGCGAATGGCAAAACCAGTGCGGGCGCTGGGATTTGCTGGATGTGGTGCGGATGACCTATGCGCTGCGCCCCGAAGGTATAGAGTGGCCTATCAATGATAACGGCAAACCAAGCTTCAAACTTGAGCACTTGACCAAGGCCAACGGCCTGGTGCACGAGGCGGCGCACGATGCGCTGTCCGACGTGCGCGCCACCATTGCCCTGGCCCGCCTGATCCGGCAGAAGCAACCCAAGCTGTTCGATTTCTGCCTGGCCTTGCACAAGAAGGACCGCGTGGCGGAAGAGATCGGCCTGCACCTGGCGCCCAACCTGCGCCAGCCTTTCCTGCACGTGTCGGGCATGTTCCCTGCCGAGCGCGGCTGCCTGGCGCTGGTATGGCCGCTGGCGCCGCATCCATCCAACAAGAACGAGCTGCTGGTGTGGGATTGCTCGTACGATCCGCAGGAATTGTTTGCGTTGGACGCGGAGACGATCCGCATCCGCCTGTTCACCCGCAGCGATGCCATGCCGGAAGGGATGACGCGTTTGCCCATCAAGAGCATCCACCTCAACAAGTCGCCGATGCTGGTGTCGAACCTGAAGACCTTGCGGCCGGAATTGGCGGGACGCTGGGGGCTGGACCTGGAAGCGGCGCAGGCGCATGCGGCGCGCGCGGCGGCCGGGCCGGATATGTCGGCCATCTGGGAACAAGTGTTCTGGCGGCCAGTGGGGGAGCCGGCCGATGTGGATGAAGACCTGTACGGCGGCTTTGTCGGCAACGGCGACCGGCGTTTGCTGGAGTCGCTGCGGCGCGAGCCGCCGGCCAAGCTGGGATCGGCGTCGCCGCACTTCCAGGATGAGCGCCTGGGCGAGCTGCTGTTCCGCTACCGCGCACGCAATTTCCCGCAAACCCTGTCCGAGGAAGAGATGGAGCACTGGGAACAGCATCGCGCCGCGCGGCTGTACGAAGGTGCCGGCGGGGCACGCACGGTCGATGAATTGTTCTCGGAGCTGGACCGCTTGGGCGCCGAAGCGGATGAGGAGGCGCAGCAAGTGCTCGCTGCCCTGTACGACTACGTGGAGATGATTGCGCCGGAGCGGTATTAACCCCGGCAAGGGTCAGACCCTTGGGTCTGACCCGCCCTACCGGGTTCAAGCGCGATACAAATTGATCGCATCCCGCGTCTCCAGCGCCACCCTGCGTGCCGCCGCCGCAAAGTCCTCCGCAGGTTGCTGCGCCGCATACAGGATCGCCCGCGAAGAATTGATCATCATGCCGGTACCATTGCCGGTGCGGCCAGCCTTGACGGTCGCCTCAATATCCCCACCCTGCGCACCAATCCCCGGCACCAGCAGCGGCATCTCCCCCACAATCGCACGCACCTGCGCCAATTCTTCCGGGAAGGTTGCGCCAACCACCAGCGCGCACTGGCCATTCGCATTCCACTTCTCCGCCACCAGTTTCGCCACATGCTGGTACAGCGGCTTGCCGTCGACCTTCAGGAACTGCAGGTCGGAACCGCCCGCATTCGAGGTGCGGCACAGGATGATCACCCCACGGTCGCTCCACTCCATATACGGCTCCACGGAATCGGAACCCATGTACGGGTTCACGGTCACCGCATCCGCGCCATAACGGTCGAACGCTTCGCGTGCATACTGCTTGGCCGTCGCACCGATATCACCGCGCTTGGCGTCCAGGATCAGCGGGATATGCGGATAGTTTTCCCTGGCGTAGGCGCAGATCTTTTCCAGCTGGTCCTCCGCCCCCAGTGCGGCGAAATAGGCAATCTGCGGCTTGAAGGAACACGCCAGGTCAGCGGTGGCGTCGATGATCCCGGTGCAGAAGCGATAAATCCCTTGCGGATCGTTCTGGAACTGCGCAGGCAGGCGCGCCATGTCCGGATCCAGGCCAACGCACAGCAGGGAATCGTTGGCTGCCCAGGCAGCGGATAATTTTTCGATAAATGTCACGGCGGGCCTCTTTTTCTTCGCGTTGCAAACCCTACATTATAACGGGGCGGCTGTGTGCATTGCCGCACATGGCCGCGGGCCGATTGCGTGTATATTTCGATAAGACGTTCCAAGGAGCGAAGAATGCGAAACTTTCTGGCGATAGGCTTGCTGGCAGTGTTCCTGTCCGGCTGCGGTTACAACGAATTCCAGGCCAAGGACGAAGCGGTCAAGGCCCAATGGGGTGAGGTGGTCAACCAGTACCAGCGGCGGGCCGACCTGATTCCGAACCTGGTCAACACAGTCAAGGGCTATGCCTCGCACGAGCGCGAAACCCTGGAGGCGGTCACCAAGGCGCGCGCCTCGGCCACCAGCATGCAGGTGACGCCGGAAGTCCTCAACAATCCCGGCGCACTGCAAAAATTCCAGCAAGCGCAGGGCGAGTTGACCAATGCGCTATCGCGGCTGATGGTGGTGGCGGAGAAATACCCCGACCTGAAGGCCGATGCCAGCTTCCGCGACCTGCAGTCGCAGCTCGAAGGCACCGAAAACCGCATCACCGTGGCGCGCCAGCGCTACATCGCTTCGGTGCAGGAATTCAACGTGCTGGCGCGCAGGTTCCCCACCAACCTGACTGCCATGATGTTCGGCTATGAAGTGAAGCCCAGTTTCACCGTCGAGAACGAGAAATCCATTTCGACCGCTCCAACGGTGGACTTCAACAAGAAGTAAGGAGCCGCAATGGCGACCCCTCCACGGCAAGCGCGCGGTGGCGGCAAGGCTTCCAGCCGCGACGAGGATGGCGCAAGCGATCCCTTGCGGGACCGCGACCTGGCGCGGCGCACCGGCGGTCTGGCCCAGCATGCGCGCCGCTGGCAGTTGTGGCCGGGCTCACCATGGCTGCGCGTGGTGCTGGGCGTCGCCGTGCTGGTGCTGCTGTTGCTGGTGATGACCGGCGCCCGCGCACAGGATGGCTTCGTACCGGTGCCGCCCCATGCGGCGCGCGTCACCGACCAGGCGGGCATGCTGAACGCTTCGCAGCGCACTGCGCTCGATGGCGTGCTGGCCGATTACGAGCGCAAGACGGGCAGCCAGATCGCGGTGCTGCTGGTGAAGTCCACCGCGCCCGAGGCGATCGAGCAATACAGCATCCGCGTCGCCGAAGCATGGAAACTCGGACGCAAGGGCGTCGACGATGGCGTGCTGCTGGTGGTGGCCAAGGATAACCCTTCCGCACTGCGCCGCCTGCGGATCGAAGCCGGGCGCGGCGTCCAGGGCTCGCTGACGGATGCACAATCCAAACGCGTCCTGCAGGACGTGATTGCACCGCATTTCCGGCAAGGCGACTTCTATGGCGGCCTCGCGGCAGGGGTCAGCGCCATCGCCACCTTGCTCGACAAGGAACACTTCCCGGCGCCACCGGGCGGCCCGCGCGCCGGTACGGCGGCCACCCATGGCGGCGGCCTGGCGGGGAGCGCGGCAACCGGAGGCGTGCCCGCTGGGCAAGGTGGCGTGGCCGGCATGGCGGACGCGGCCGGCGCCGGCGCGATTCCTGGCGCTGCCACCGCACCGGACCAGGCGCTGGGCGCTGGCGGCCCCGCAGATGGCGATGCGGGCCGGCGTGGCAAGGGCGGCGAGCGCGGTGCGAGCGATGGCGGCGGCTGGTCCGCAGGGTGGCTGCTGCCGCTCCTGTTGTTCGGTGCCTTCGTCATCCTGCCGATGATGCGGCGCGGCTCACGGCGCGGCTTGCGGCGTGGCGGCTGGGGCTCGGACGCGACGGGCGTGCTGATCGGCGCCGCCCTCGGTAACGCCATGAGCTCGGCCAGCCGCGGCGGCTGGGGCGGCGGCTTCGGTGGCGGGGGCGGCTTTGGTGGCGGGGGCGGCTTCAGCGGGGGCGGCGGTACATTCGACGGCGGCGGCGCCTCGGGAGACTGGTAAATGACGGCACTACCTACAACATTCCTCGGCCGCTGCAAGCGCGCGCTGCGCCACATGATGACCGGCACCGGCGCCGGCAAACGCGCCTTCCCGCCTGCCACGCTGGAGGCGATCGAACAAGCCATCACCCAGGGCGAACAGCGCCACCGCGCCGAAGTGCGCCTGATCGTCGAACCCTGCCTCGACGCACGCTCCGCCTTCAGCAACGTCAGCAACCGCGAGCGCGCCCGTACCCTGTTCGCCCAATACGGCGTATGGGATACGGAAGAAAACTGCGGTGTCCTCATATATGTCAACCTGGCCGCGCGCGAAGTCGACATCGTGGCCGACCGCCACGTCGGCCGCATGGTGGCCGAAACCGAATGGCAGACCATTTGCCGCACCATGACCAGCGGCTACGCCCAGGGCGATTACCACAGCAGCACCCTATCGGCACTGGAACAGCTCAACACCCTGCTGGCCCGGCTCTACCCTGCCGGCGGCGAGCGCCCCAACCAACTGCCCAACGACGCCGTCATCCTCTAAAATGAGCTTCCTCACCACAAGTGGAAGCGACATGAAATTAACCAATAAAGTAGCCATCGTCACCGGCGCCACCCAGGGGATCGGCCTGGCGTGCGCCCAGCGCCTGATCACCGAAGGCGCGCAGGTCATGCTGGTGGACATCAAACCGGAAGGCGCCCAGGCGGCGGAAGCCCTGGGCGACCAGGCACGCTTCTTCGCCGCCGACGTCAGCCAGAAGGCGGACGTGGACGCCATGGTAGCCGCCACCCTGGCCGCCTTCGGCCGCATCGACATCCTGGTCAACAATGCCGGCGTCACGCACAAATGCAGCTTCCTTGACCTGGCCGAAGCCGATTTCGACCGCGTGCTGGGCATCAACCTGAAATCCATGTTCCTGTGCGGGCAGGCCGTTGCGCGCGAAATGGTCAAGCAGCAAAGCGGCTGCATCATCAATATGTCGAGCGTGAATTCCGAGCTGGCGATACCTGACCAGGTGCCCTACGTAGTGTCGAAAGGCGGCGTCAACCAGCTGACCAAGGTCATGTCGCTGAACCTGGCACCCTACGGCATCCGCGTCAACGGCATCGGCCCCGGCACCATCATGACCGAACTGGCCAAGCAGGCGGTCTTGGCCAGCCCGGAAGCCCGACGCACCATTTTGTCGCGCACTCCTTTGGGGCGTTGCGGCGAGCCGGAAGAAGTGGCATCGATCTGCGCCTTCCTCGCCAGCGACGACGCCAGCTACATGACCGGCCAGACCCTCTTCGTTGATGGCGGCCGCATGGCGCTGAATTACGTCGTGCCAGTGAAAGAATAGATATACGTTATATGAATAACGATTATCGAAAACGGTAATTGGACTAATATGTGGCAGCGCACCATAATAGCGCATGTCTCCACTATTCTCCTCCAAGAAAATAGTTTAAGCCCGCTTTCACCAGCGGGCTTTTTTTTTGAAAGTCGGGGTCAGCTCTGGCTTCTCGAGGAGTTTTGCGCTTCGCGCAGCGCAAAATGTCCGGTTGCCAGAGCTGACCCCGACTTTCAAAAACTTGCGCTATGTCATGGCGCCGTCACACGGGCTCCCTATAATGGCTACATCTACGACACACGCAATCGATATGCGTGGTGGTGGACCAGGAGCGCCGGCTTAGCCCGGCGCTCCGTTTTTCCGGCGTCGCGCGCTGCCTGCTGTGGTATCTTCCCTCCCATGCAAAAATTCCTGACCCGGCTGTTCCTCAGCGACGATTACGCGGGACTGCGCTTCTGGGGCGCGATCGCGATCTTTATCCTCAACTGCATCATCGGTTCCATCCCGGGCGCGCGCGCCGAGGCGGCGCAAATCGCCAGCGGCCTGGTGTTGCATAGCTTCGGCTACTCCGTGCTGGCCTTCCTGCTGTTTACCGGCTGCCGCGGCGAGCCGGCCCAGCGTGCGCTCAAGGCGGTGGGCGGGATCGCCATCATGGGCGCCGTTGATGAGTTCGTCCAATCCTTCTTCCCTTACCGCCATGGCTCGGTCGATGACTGGCTGGTCGACATGGCTGCCGCGATCATTGCCGCGACAGTGATGTGGGCCTTGTGGAGCCTGCGCAAACGCCCTGCCGCTTGACGTGCGTCGGCCGTTGCGAGAACGGCGTACACTTCCCCGGCGCGCAGACCTTACGTGGCTTTTTAGGGAGGAGTTATGAAACTTTCCGCAATCATGCTGGTGAGCCTGGCCCTGGCGGGCTGTGCCCATGACAGCAGCAAGAAGACCGCAGGCATGGATGA
Source organism: uncultured Oxalobacteraceae bacterium (assembly GCA_965650885.1). Taxonomy (GTDB): domain Bacteria; phylum Pseudomonadota; class Gammaproteobacteria; order Burkholderiales; family Burkholderiaceae_D; genus Rugamonas. The sequence continues at coordinate 23,601 of CBFGQI010000025.1, read as the reverse complement.
CGACACCAGCACGTCGACCGCCAGCGCATCCGAAGGCAGCCCAACCATGGCGAATTGGGATGGCGTGGTGCAGTCGATCGATCCGGCAGGTTCGCTGTCCGCCGGCGGTGCCGTCGGCGCCACCGCAGCCGGCCCATCCAGCGGCTATCGCGTCACCGTGAAGAAAGCCGATGGCACGCTCGAAACCATCAATGTGGACAATATGCCCAGCTATCGCGTGGGCGACAATGTCCGCTATTCGAATGGCAGCTTGAGCGCCAGCCCGAAATATTAGTAGATTTTCTCGACCTGGTAGCCGTGCTGGCGCAGCAAGGCCGGCACGCCCTTGTCGCCCACCAGGTGCAACAGGCCGATGCCGATGAAGGCATCGCCCTTGCGCATGATGGCTTCAATATTGGCTGCCATTTCGGGATTGCGCTTGCCCAGCAAGGTGCGATCCATGAAGCGGGCGGACACGCTGTCGCCCGTGGTCAACTCGCGCGTGAGCGCCGCGATGCGGGTCGCATCGGCGGCGCCCCACGCTTCCACCAGGCCGGCTGACTTGCGCAGCGCGGCGCCGCTTTCGATCTCGGCAATGTTTTCCAGCAGGTAGGCTTCCTGCTGCGCGTCATCCATGGCGCCGAACAAACCCAGTTGGTAGTCGGCGGTTTCCAGTTCCTGCAACGGTTTCTTTTGCTGCGCCGCGTTGCTCAGCAGCCAGCCCTCCACGCCGAGCCCGCGGTTGAAGCCGCTCTTTTCGATCTCTTGCCCCACCAGGATATTGGCCACCACCCACGGGCGGTAATGTTCGACGCTGGCCAGCGGCAGCTTGACCTTGTCCAGCGCGCCCTGCAGCTTGGCCAGCGCTGCCGGCGACAGGTGCTCGCGGATGCTTTGCCCGGCCGGGTATTGGCCGTGGCGGGCCAGGGCGCGGTAATAGTCGCCGCTGGCGCGCACGTCGAGTTCCAGCACCAGCGAACTGGACTTGGCCAGCGCTTCAGTGACTTCCGGTTCGAGCGGGAAAAAGTCCTGCTTGCCCACGTGGATGGTGCCAAACAGGTAGGAGATTTTGCCTTCGTGATGCACGCGGTACAGTGCGCCGCGGCGCGGCACATCGTTGACCTGGATGGCATCCGCAGGCGCGGCGACAGGCGCCGGCGGTATGCTCATATCCATACTGTGTGCCGACAGGGAAAAAGAGAATGCAGTCAGGAAGACAAGCTTGCGGAACATGGCATCTTTTCATGGGATGCCTGTTGCGCAGCCAGGCATGGGCTGAGGACTTCCGGTGCGAAAGCCCTGTTGCCCATGGTAATGTAGTTTGCTGCCGTACGGCAATACCTATTTTGCCAACTCGACGAGTACCGCCGTGTACATTTCTAGGTTGAGCAGCAATTGTTTTTCCGTTATGTACTCGTGTTCGGAGTGGCCGGTGTAGAGCTTGCCCGGCATGGTCGGGCCGAAGCTCACGGCGCGCGGGAACAGGCGTGAATTGGTGCCGCCGCCCACCGCAATCGGCTGCGGATCCTTGATGCCCGTATAGTGGGAGAACACCTTCATCAGGGTCGGCAGCTGCGGCGCGTTGTCCTGCACCCAGGGATCGCCGATCTGTGCCGACAGTGTGGCGCGCGGCTGGTTCTGCGCTTTCCAGGCATCGAAGGCGGCATTGATTTCGCTTGTCAGTTCCGCATTGGTTTTGCCGCGCGGACGGCGCAAATTGATCCCCAACACCAGGCCGGCATCGGTATGTTTGAGTGTCGTCGGCGCCACAGTCATCGGCCCCATGAACGCGTCGCTATAGGCAATCTTGCCGAATTTTTCACCGTGAAGTCCGGTGCCGATCATGTCGTTGACGAAATCGACCATCAGGCCGGCCTGGCTGCCACGCCAGCGCTGCACGGCCAGCGCGTCGGCCAGCATGGCGATCGCGTTGACGCCTTCATGCGGTTTCGACGAGTGCGCGGCCAGGCCCTTGGCGGTCACGGTCAGGCGCTTGCCTTCCCAGGCGTATTGGTAAGACATGCCGGCCTGCTGCGCGGCACGGGCACGGATAGCCGCTTCCAGCGCCGCGTCGGCGTGGTCGATCACGGCGCGCGCATCCTCCGGGATCTGGCTGTCGAAGAAGCCCCCGGTAAAGCTATGGACCAGCGCGGTACTGCCCGGCGCCGCCGGCATGTCCGGCAAGGTCACGTGCACTCCGCCCCAGCCTTTCTCCGCCGTCACGGCAGGATACTCGGCGTCGATGGTGATATTGGTTTGCGGCGGGGTGTGGGTCTTGAGGAATTCTTCCAGCGGCCCCCAGTCCGATTCCTCGGCCATGTAGATATACAGTTCGATGCGCTTCTTTAGCGGCAGCTGGCGGTCCTTGATCGCCTTCATCGCGTACATGGCGGTGGCGATCGGCCCTTTGTCGTCTTCCGTGCCCCGGCCAAGCAGCAGGCCCGGCTCGCTGGTGCGGTCAAGCTTGAACGGCGACTGCTTCCACTTGCTGGGGTCGACCGGCTGCACGTCGCCGTGGGTGATCACGCCGACGCGTTCCTTGCCCTGCCCCAGCCCCACCACCATCACATAGCCATGGTCGGCATAATCGAGCCCCAGGCGCGCCGCTTCCTGCTTGATCAGGCGCTTGAAGCCAATGTGCTGCGGGTTCTTTTCGAAGGGCACCTTGGGGTCGGCCACCGTGTTGAAGCTGACCATCGCGGCCAGGCTCTCGATCACCTTGTCGCCGTAGGCCTGGCGGGCGTGGCGGGCTGCCGCGGTGGCGCTCGCGCTGACGGGGGGTGCCGCATTGGCAGTGGCGCAGGCCAGCATGACGGCGAATGCAAGTTTCTTGATCATTGGATTACTGGTAGTTGGACAGGATTTTGTTGATGGCGCCTTCACGCAGCAGCTGGCTGATGGCAGATTCTATTTCAACCAGCGGCACTTTGCTGCGCAGGGACACGGCGCAGCGGGTCAGCTGGTACTTGAGCACCAGCGGAGGATGGGCATCGACCCTCTCGCCCAGCCTGGCCTGGTAGTCATAAAAGACCTTGTCAACGATGATGTGCCGTACCCGGCCAAGCTTCAGCTTGAGCAGGTTGGCCACGGCCGACGTGGCATCCGAGCGGATGAATTCCTTCCCCAGGGCTTGCTCCATTTCGGGATAGGCGAAGCCCAGCACGGTGCCCACGGGCTCGCCTCGCAGGTCGGCCGGGGATTGCGGGCGCGGCGCGCTGCGCGCCGTCACCAGCAGTTCGGATTGGGGAAAGAAGGCCTGGGTCCAGGCATGCCGGCCTTCCAGCCACTCGGGCTGGTAGGTGCACAGGATGTCTGCACGGCCCGATTCCAGCGCCATCGCAAGGCGCTTGCGCGGCAGGACTTCGACCTCCAGTTCGCGCTGCAGCTTGCCCGCCAGCGCCCTGGCCAGGTCCAGGTGGACGCCGCCGCGCAACTTGCCGTCGCGGATATCGGCCATCGGCATGTCGACGCTGGTCGTCACCAGCACCACCAGTCGGTCCGCGTGGGCGGTTCCGGCGGCCGCCAGCCAAGCAAATAGCAATGTGCAAATCGCCCTCATGCCAGGATAGTAACCGATCCGGCTAGCGGTAGTTCGACACGATCCTGGCTATGGCTCCATCGTTCACCAACTGCGTGATGGCACGGTCGACTTCCGTCAGCGCAACGCTGCTGTTTGGCGAAAGCGCACAGCGCGTCAAGTACTGCTTGATCACCAGCGGGGGATGCACGCGCAATGGCTCCCCCTGGCGCAAGCGGTAATCGAAGAAAGCCTTGATGGTGGCAACGTGGCCGATGCGGCCGGCCGCGAGCTTGCGCAAATTGATGGCGTTCGAACCGACGTCGGCGCGGCTGAATCCCGGCCCCAAGGCTGCCTCCAGCTCGGGATAGCGGTAACCGAGCACCGTCCCGATCGGCTGCCTGGCCAGGTCGGCCAGCCCTTGCGGCTGCGGTCTGGTGAGCGCTGTGACCAGCAGCTCGGTTTGCGGAAAGAATGGCTGCGTCCATTGGTATTGGCCTGGCAGCCATTCGGGCAGGTAAAGGCATAGCAGATCGCCCTGTCCCGACGCCAACGCCTGGGCAATGCGTTTGCGCGGCAAGACTTGCACCTGCAATTGGCGCGCCAGCTTGTGTGCCAGCGCTTGCGCCAGGTCGCGGTGGATGCCGCCACGCAGCTGCCGGCCGTCGATATCGGCCAGCGGCATTTCCGTGCTGGTATCGACCAGCACCACCAGTTGGGCGGCATGGAGCGGACCGGAGGCAAGGAGTGCCAGGAGCATGGCGGGAATGAGCTTCATGCGGAAATATTACCCTACCAGCAGCAATCCGGTTTCGATGCTATCCTGCTGCGCCATGGAACAACAGCACCGGATCACACCTGCCATGGTCTTGCTGCTGGCCGTGGCCAGCGGCCTGATTGTGGCCAACCTGTATTACGCGCAGCCGCTGGTGGGACCGATCAGCGCCGCCACCGGCCTGCAGCCCGGCGCGGCCGGGCTGATCGTCACCCTGACGCAAATCGGCTATTGCCTGGGTTTGGCCTTCATCGTGCCTCTCGGCGACTTGCTGGAAAACCGCCGCCTGTGCGTCACCCTGCTCGGCGGGACGGCGCTGGCCTTGCTGGGCGCGGCCATGGCGGGCAATGCGGCCACGTTCCTGGCGGCGGCATTCTTCATCGGCCTGTGTTCAGCGGCGGCGCAAGTGCTGGTGCCGTTTGCCGCGCACTTGTCGGCGCCGGAGCGGCGCGGCCAGACGGTCGGCACGGTGATGAGCGGCCTGCTGCTGGGGATCATGCTGGCACGGCCGATCTCCAGCCTGGTGACCGATGCCCTGGGCTGGCACGCGATCTTCTTCCTCTCGACGGCGGCCATCGGGGCGCTGGCGGTGGTGCTGCACGTGCGCTTGCCACGGCGCCAGCCGGAGGGCGGCTACCACTACGGCGCGCTGCTGGCATCGATGTGGACCCTGCTGCGCGCCACGCCGGTGCTGCGCCGCCGCGCAGCTTACCAGGCCTGCATGTTCGGCGCCTTCAGCCTGTTCTGGACCACGGTGCCGCTGGTGCTGGCGGGGCCGGCATTTGGTTTGTCGCAGACCGGCATCGCGATCTTCGCCCTGCTCGGCGTGGCGGGCGCCGTTGCATCGCCGATCGCCGGCAAGCGCGCCGACCAGGGCAAGAGCCGCTCGACCACCTTGTGGGCGCTGCTGGCCGCCGCCGTCGCATTCGCCGCGCCCCTGCTGCTGCACGGCAGCCGCGACTTTTCGCTGGTGCTGCTGGTGCTGTGCGGGATCGTGCTGGACATGGGCGTGTCGGCCAACCTGGTGGTCGGCCAGCGCGCCATCTTCGCGCTTGGCGCGGAAACGCGCAGCCGGCTGAATGGCCTCTACATTTCCATCTTCTTTGCCGGCGGCGCGCTCGGCTCCTCGCTGGGCGGCTGGACCTGGGCGCACTTCGGCTGGCAAGGCGTGCTGCTTGCCGGGCTGGCGTTCCCGGCGGCTGCGCTGGTGCTGTTCGCGACGGAACGGCGCCAGGACTAGTGTGCCCACATCCTGAATTCACCCTGCATCTGCAGGCTGCCGTTGACATTGACGCTGCCAAGGTTGCCGGTGATGGCGGCAGCGGGGTCGTTCTGCACGCTCATCGATTCGAAGCCGAAGTTCGTGTAACGCATCTGTGAAGGCAGCGTGACGGCGATGTATTCGCCATTGCCGTCGGGACGTGCCTGCACATTGATCCCGATGGCGAACATGTCGACCGTGCCGCGCACGTTACGCAGCACGATGTAGCGCGGCGAGCCGTCATGGAAGCCGAACGACAGGCGACTGTCGGTGACGGCACCGGCCAGGGTGGGATCGTTCACCACGATGTGGGCGGCGAAGCTGATGCCGTCGCGGGCGCTGACGCCGGACAGTTCCTCATCGTCGAGCGCCTTCTGCGGCGCGGCGCGCAGCAAGGCGGGGCACAGCAGCAACATGGCGGCGTATCGCTTCATGGGCGGAACCTGATGTCGAGATAGTTGATCTGGATATTGCCGATGCGGGACGAGCCCAGGTCGACGTTGCCGCCCGGTGCGGTGAAGCTGATCCTGACGATCTCGATGCCGCCGCTGCCAGCCTGGCCGCTGCCGTGTTGTGCGTCGGGCCAGCCGATGCCGATGTGCAGGCGCGGGCCGCTTTCGTCGGCCTGGGCATTGACCAGGGCGGGCTGGCGGGCGACATCGGCGATGACCCATGGCTGTCCGGTGAAGTTGCCGTTTCCGTCAGTGGCGCCAATGCGGATGCCGTCCAGCGCCAGCTGTCCCGCGCTGTTGTCGCGGCCATTGGGGCGCAGTGCCCATTGGCCGATCTCCATGCGCATGGCGGCGCCGAAGGCAAGGCCGTCCTGCACGCGCGGCGTGGAGAATTGCCAGCCGCCGCCATACAGGGCGAGGTCGCTGACCACGATGGCGCCGCCATGTCGGCTGATGCCGTCGGCATCGACGCCGAAGTCGTAGGCCAGCTGCCATTTCTGTTCGCCGTGCGCGTTCTGCGGCAGGCTGAATTGCGCGACGTCGGCCAGGCCGTTCTGGCTGCGCACGATGTCGAAGCGGTAGGGGTCGGAGAATGGCGTTGCGCTGTCGCTGCGGGAGACGCAGGGGTTGCCGGCCCAGATGCTGGCGCCGTCGGGGCGGGTATAGGTGACGCGCAGGTCGCCATTCATGGCGAAGCCGTTCAGGTCGAAGCTGACGCCGTCGCGCCCTCGCACTTCCGACAGGGCGCTGTCGGCAAGGGGGCGAAGGCCGGCGGCAAATGCCGGCACGGGCGGCAGCGATGCGCCGGCCAGCAGCAGGCAGGCGGCGGAGGCCAGCAGGGGACCAGGGCGGCGCGGCATCAGCGTACGCTCGGCAAGGCAGGCATGGCCGGAGGCGCGGCGAACTGCGCCGACGGCAGGGCTGCGGCCATTGCGGAAGGCAGCTGCACAGCGACGGTCGGCGGGACGCCAAGTCCTGCTGGCGAAAGCGGCACAGCGGAGGCAGGCGCGGCCGGCGTGGGCGGCACCGTGAGCGTGGAGGCGGCGTGCGCGGACGGCACAGCGGGCTCAGCGGCGAGCGGCGCGGGCGGCACGCTGGCGGGAGCGGTGGGCGCAACAGGTGCGGTCGGCAGTGCGCCCAGCGACACCAGCTTGTCGCGCCAATTGAGCCAGACACCCGATTGCGCCACGTCCGGCAACTGCGACGTGCCGCTGGGCGCCTGGAATTGCACGCCAGTCTTCAGCACGGAAATCCAGAAATCGCGGCTCGGCCCTGACGCGTCGCCGGCGCGCACACCCACCAGCGCGCTGGCGCCATCCCAGCGCTTGCCGCCGCCGGCATCGGTGTGGGAATCGATGGTGGCGGGCTTGCCGTTGGCGTCGACGCCGCTGACCAGCAGGGAGCCCGACAGGCTGCTGACCTTCAAGCCCACCTCGCCGCTGATGGTATCGAAGCCCATGCGCATGCCCACGACTTCGCGCGCCGCGGCGGCATCGCCGGTATCGCGGTACACGACTTCGAAATAGGGATTGGTGATCGACACCTTGCCGCCATTCTGGCCGAACTGCAGCATCGGCATGTCGATATCGGCGCCCGTCCCCTCTCGCGCGGGGAAGCGGTAATCGCCCAGGCGGATATTGCGCAAGCCCGCATTCAACTCCACGTCCGCATCCAGGGCGATACGGGTGAAATCGAATTCGCCAAGCCTGCTGTTGCCGACTGCCAGCAGCCCCTGCCCGCGTGCGCGCGACATATCGTCCTCGCTCATGGGGCGCAGCTGGGCGGCGGCCGGCGTGCAGAAAAAGGCGGCCGCGAGGGCGGCCGCAAAGAGACGGGATTCCATCATCGAGGAATTCGCAACGGCAGCCGCTTGCGCGGCCGCCACGGCGATCAGTGTGCCCAGATCCACACTTGGGTGCCACGCATGTCCAGCTGGTTCATGGCCATCGAACCGTAGGATGCGTTGCTGCCGCCCATCTTGATCGAGTCGACCGAGATATTCAGCAGTTTGCCTTGCGCCACTTGCACGTCGGCCGGGATGGCGATCTGCACCACGTCGCCGCCGGTTTGCTGGTTGTAGAAGCTGCCCGGGTTGGTCACGCCAGCGGCGCCGGCAGCGGCCAGGAAGGAGTTGCGCGACAGGATGTCGATCGAAGCGGCGATCAGGCCATTGACCTTGATGCCGTTGAAGCTCACCGAACCGCCGCCCAGGCCGTTGGCATCCAGCGCGTCCGTGTCGGTATAGACGAAGGACTCGACTTTGATGTTCAGGTTGGCGCCGATCGACACGCCGTCCTGGCCGGTGACGGCGCTCAATTCTGCGTCTTTGATCGGGGTCATGGCGGACGCCTGCAGGGCCAGGGTGGACAGGGCGACGGCTACTGCGGTGGCAATACGTTTCATATCGTTGATCTCCGTGGATGGTGTGGTTGGTCTTGTCGTTGCGCCCCCTTGCCGGCGGCGGGCCTGGTGGGCCGGCAGCGGCGAAGCGCCGTCTTAATATTGTTCGAATATTAATTAAATTCATGATAGGTTCCGCCGCCGCCCCGGGTCTAGCGTTTCGCGCTGACCGCGCAAGCCAAACACTTGGCCTGGCGAGCCATCCAGAGGAAGAGCGCTGTTGCGCGCATGTTGCGTGAATTAGCATAAGTTTTCGTGCGCGAAGTAGAGGTGTGCATCTAATTTTTTTACCGTGCGCGCTGCGCGAAACGTGCGTAAATTAAATAATAAAAGAGCAAGGACGAACGTTCGTCCGCATAATCGGAGACCGCCATGGGAGAAGGTTTTTATGCGCGTACCACGCGCAAGGGCAGCGCTTACCCCAACGATCGGGGGCAGCCATGCTGATGCTGTTGATGGGGGTGCTGGCAGCCCTGATCGGCGGTTCCGCCGCCCTCTCCCGCCACGACGTGCAGGAACGTCCCAAAGGTCAGTACGAAATGCCGCAAACCATGCTGGGCGGCGGCGCTTACTCGCAAGCGGTCAGCATGGAGCCTTTCTCCGAACTCAAATACCGCCACATCGTGCGCCAGGCCTACGACTACAGCTGCGGTTCGGCGGCGCTGGTCACGATCCTCAAGTACCACATCGGCATTGACGTCAACGAGCAGCAAGCCATGGAAGGCATGCTGGAAAAGGGCGAGAAGGAAAAGATCATCGAACGCCGCGGCTTTTCGCTGCTGGACATGAAGCGCTACGCGGCTTCGCTCAACGTGCCCGCCGCCGGCTACCGCGCCGACGTCAAGGACTTGCTGACGCTGACCGAGCCGGCCATCGTGCCGATCGACCATGCCGGCGCCAAGCACTTCGTGGTCTTGCGCGGCATCCGCGACGGCGTGGTCTTCATCGCCGACCCTTCCGCCGGCAACCTCGCCTTCCCGGTCGAGGAATTCGCCCGCCTGTGGGACAAGAACACCTTATTCATCCTGTCCGCGCCCGCCGGACAGAAAGCGCCGGCACAACTGGCGCTGAACGACCAGGAACTGGGCGTGGTCGACATGGACCGCGTGACCAACCGTGGCCAGCTGGATCCCTTCAACAACACCACGCAGCTGCTGGAACGTGCCGTCAATTCCGGCCCGGCCCGCACGTGGATGCATCGACAATAAGGAAACGCGCATGAAATATCAGTACCTGCCATTCTTGCTTGCCACCGCCCTGCTGGTGCACTCCACCGCCGGCGCCCAGGAAAGCACGGCAGCCAACAGTACCGCCGCGGCGCGCGATGCCCTGGCCAAGAAGGAAGGCGAAGGCGACCAGAGCGCCCTGCTGAAAGAAACCCTGACCGCAGTCGACAAGCAGTATTCTCTGATCCGCAAAGGGAAATCGCAATTCACCTATGACCTGAACTACAGCTATATCGGCCAGGAGAAGATCGTCACCGATATCGCCGCCGACGGCCTGACCCTGTTCGAGATCGAGAACGTGTCGGCCCACATCGTCACCAATACCGTCTCCGCCGACTACGGTGTGTGGGACAACCTGACCGCCAACATGACGGTACCGGTGATCGCCAAATTTGCCGAAGCGCGCGGCAGCAACCACACTTCCTTCTCGCTGGGCGACATCGCACTTGGCGCGCGCTACCAGCCATGGGAAGCCCGTCGCGACAAGGCCAATTTCACCGCCACCACCAACCTGCGCCTGCCCACCGGCCGCAGCCCGTTCAAGATCATCGCCGGCAGCGGCGAGGCCACCGGCAGCGGCGTCGCTTCGCTGTCGGCCGGCATCAACGTCAACCGCATCGTCGACCCGGTGGCGCTGTTCGGCTCCATGTCGCTGACCGCCAGCGCGCCGGCGACCGGGCTGCACCAGACCAACGGCACGCGCGTACTGACGCGGGTGGCACCGGGCACGCAATTCGGCTTTGGCATGGGTTTCGCATATGCCCTGTCGTATGGCATTTCCACCACCATGTCCTTCCAGGGCGCGATCTCGCAAGGTGCCAAATTGCGTTTTGCCGACGGTTTGAACGTGCGCACCAATACCCAGACTTCGGCATTGCTGAACTTCGGCATGGGGTATCGCGTCTCGCCCAGGAATACCGTCAACCTGTCGGTCGGCATCGGGCTCACCAGCGACTCGCCGAACTTTTCGGTGGGCCTGAACCTGCCGCTGGCGTTCTGACGAAGGCAGCGATGCGAACCCCGCTCCGCAAGGCGGCCTGCGCCGCCGCGCTCGTGCCCATCCTGCCCGCGCATGCCGCGCTGGTGGAGAACCTGACCACCAGCGTGGTGGCCATGGCGCTCGGCAATGCCGTGACGGCCGACCCGCCCGGCATCGATTCGGTGCACTTCAATCCCGCCGGCCTGGCCCGCCTGCAAGGCGACAGCACCCAGCATTCTGCGTTCGGCGCATCGATCCGCGCTCGAGCCAGCTTCGTGCGGCCTGCCAACTTCGATATCGGCGGCTGGAAGGACGACCCGATCAGCGGCACCAGCACCGGCCCGATGCGGCAGACCATGTACGTGCCGACCTATGGCATGCCGGGCTGGCGCTTGCCCGGCGTGATCGTGCCGAGCCTGGGTTTCGCCTGGAACAATCCCGGCTCGCCCTGGACCTTCGCCACCAATTCCTACATGGCGCAGGCGATCAGCCTTGACCGCACCACCGACCCGAACGATCCGGGCCGCTTCGACGGGCGCCAGATCCAGCTGCAAAGGCTGGTGTGGGCCTCGCCGGCGGTCGGCTACAAGTACTCCGACACGCTGCGCTTTGGCGCCGCCGTGCCGATCGCGCATTCTGCCTTCGTGGTGGACACGCATATGCGCTTCCCCAACGAGCTGCTGGGCATTTTCGGCAAGCTGCAGGAAGGCTGGTGCCCGGAGGAAGGCGGCAACATCATCGACACCTTCGGCTTTGGCCTGTGCGGCGGCGGCAAGGAAGGCATGGTCAACCCGTTCAAGAAAGCGGCGGCAATGCGGCTGGAAATGACGGCGCCGGTCGACCCCACGCTGAACCTGGGCGTGCTGTGGGAACCCAGGCCCTGGTTCGCGCTGGGCGCGGTGTACCAGGGCGGTTCGAAGTCGCGCTACACCGGGCATTACCAGTTCGGCACCGAGCCGATGCTGCGCAACTTCGTCAAAGGCTTGAATTCCAGCCTGTTCGGCCCCGTGGCCGGTGCGGTGCTGGGCATGCCGGCCTCGATCCCGGAAACGCAGCACGGCTATATGTCGGCCAGCATCCCCTTCCCTGCCCACCTGCAGGTGGGCGTGAAGCTCAAGCCGCTGCGCTACGTGCAGTTGAACGTGGATGCCAGCTATGCGCGCTGGAGCGACTGGAACCAGCTGACCTTCGAGTTCGACCAGAGCATCAAGCTGCTGGAGGTGGCGCGCCTGTACGGCATCGCCGATTCCACCCGGCTGAAGATCCCGCGCGGCTACAAGAGCGTGCTGAACATGGGCTACGGCCTGCAATTGTTCCCCTTCGAAGGCATGGCGCTGCGCTTTGGCTACGAGCCGCGCAAGACTTCGGTCCCGGCCAACAAGATCGACCTGATCGCGCCGCTGCCCGATACCAAGCTGTATAGCTTTGGCCTGAACTGGCGCATCAGCAAGCAGTATGAGCTGAACCTGACCGGTTCCTATATGCAGGGCAAGTTCAATGCGCCGGCCGAGTCTTCGGACAATATGAACAGCAGCAAATTCCTCAACATCATTTACAACCCATATGCCGGCCACGACGTGGCTGGCGACATCAAGGTCCGCTACGTCGGATTCAGTCTTATTGAACGTTTCTAGGAGCGCAAAGAGATGAAAAAACTCGCGACAATGATCGCCGCCCTGGCCATCGGGGGCACAGTGCAGGCGGCGCCAATCCCGCCGGCGAAGCAGGAACTGGTGAACCGCTTGCTGCAGCTGTGGCATCCGGAGACCATTGGGGAATCGATGCTGCAGGCGCCGGTGGGCGATGCGGTGCAGCAGGCGCGCGTGGTGCTGCAGGGCCGCGTCTCGCCTGAAAAGCGCGACGCGGCGCTCAAGGAGATCGTGGCCGATGCGCGCCAGTTCATGGATGACAACCGGCCAGTCGCGCGAGCCAGCGCGCAGAAGCTGGTCGGCACCACGGTGGCGCCATTGCTGGCGGAACGCTTCACGGAAGATGAGCTGCGCCAGATCATCGCCATCCTCGAATCTCCGGTCAAGAAGAAATTCGAAGGCATGGTGCCGGAGCTGCAGAAAAAACTGGGCGAAGGCGTCGCTGCCGACACGCGCGCCGTGATGGACCAGAAGCTGCAGGAACTGCAGCAGCGCATCGGCGTGCGCCTGCGCAGCGCAGTGACACCCTGACCGGGAGCATGGGCCATGAGCTATTCTTCGGCTCTTCATCTGGTGCGCGGCGTGAAGTCGCGCCTCCTTCATTCCGGCGTCGACGCCGGGCAACTGTTCGCCCAGGCCGGCCTGGATGAAGGCGACGGTCTCGCTTGCGACGCGCTGACGCTATCGGACAAGCTTAGCCACCTGTGGGAGTTGCTGGTCGAGCATTCGGGCGACCCCTTGATCGGCTTGAAGATCTCGACGCCGCACCGCCTGGGCTGGCTGGGCGTGATGGGGCACATCATGCTGGTGTCCCCCACCGTGCAAAGCACGATCGAGCGCTGCCATGGCCACACGCGCGTCGGCATCATGCTGCCGGGACTGCACCGCGCCGTGCCGCAGCAGCGCTACGACTTCGTGTGGTGCGTGCTGCTGCGCACCTTGCGCTGCGCTTCCGGGCGCGACGATGCTGTGCCGGTGGTGGTGGAATACAGCTTCCCGGCACCGGCCAACGCGGCCTTCTACGAGCAAACCTTCGGCTGCCCGGTGCATTTCGGCCGGGCGCATAATGTGATGGAATTTGCCGATTCCGACCTGGTGGCGGCGCTGCCGAATGGCGGCATGCCGCTGCCGGGCGCGGGGGCCGGAACCGGCGCTCCCGTGCTGGCGCAACTGGCCGAGGCGCATCCACCGGCCTTCACTGCGCGGGTACAGGAAATCCTCGCCGGGCTGCTGCCGAAAGGACCGCCGCACCGCGACATGGTGGCCGGCATGCTGGCCATGAGCGAACGCACGCTGCAGCGGCGCCTGGCCGAAGAAGGCACCAGTTTTTCCGCGGTGGTGGATGACACGCGGCGCGCACTGGCGCGGCAGTCGCTGGAAGCTGGCGAGCTGTCGTTGAAGATGCTCAGCTTCCAGTTGGGCTTTTCCGAACCGAGCGCGTTCTACCGCGCCTGCAAGCGCTGGTTCGGCATGACGCCTTCCGACCTGGCCAACCACGGAGAAAGACATGGCATGGTATAGACCCGAACATCCCGCGCAACTGTTTGGCCAGCTCCTGGTCAAGCACAAGCTGGTCACCGAAGAGCAGCTGCGCAGCGCTATCGAACAGCAACGCCAGACGGGCCAGCGGCTCGGCGAGATTTTCGCCGAGTGGAACCTGGTGACGCAGCAGCACGTGCAGGATATCCTGCGCAAGCAACGCCGCGTGCGCATGGCGGCGGCGCTGATCGGTGCCATCTTCGCGCCGCTGGAAGCCTACGCCGCCGAAACGCTGGCAGCCGCGCCAGCGGCCATCGGCGCACCGGCCGCCATCGTGCCGCGCGACGGTTCCTTCACGCCCTTGCCCGAAAGCGAACTCGATGCCGTCTCAGCGCAAGGGCTGGACGACGACCTGGTGCGCCAGGTACGCGAACAGCTGAAGCACAATAGCGTGGAAGTGATCGGTGACCTGGCCAAGCTGGTCAACCCGGTGCTGGGGGTGCTCGATTCGGATGCCAGCGTGCACAACGTGGTGTACGCGCCGAACCGCGCGGCCACCACCATCAACCCCGACGGATCGCTGACCCTGAACCTGCCTACCACCATCGGGGAGATCAACTTCAACAACATCCGCGTGCGCGGCGCGGCGGCGGATGGGCCGAGCTTCGGCAGTATCTCGATCCGCGGGATCGACCTGACCGGTACGGTCATCACGCTGGCGCTCAAACGATGAGGCCCGCAGCCAGCCTGCCGCTCAGCGCGGCGATGCCGCGGCCGGGCGCCTTGGCGCCGCTGTGGCTGCACGCCTTGGCCGCCGCCGCGTTCAGCGGTGCACTGGCTGCCCCGTGCGCGGCTTTCGGCTGCGCGACGGGCCAGGCGGCGCCGGCGGCGCAAGCGTCCGACGCCGCCGCGCTGGCCGGCGGCGCAGTGCACGTGGCGGAAGCCCCGCTCGCCAGCGCCGGCATGCCCGGCAAAGCCTTCACCGCCTGGACCCTGGTCCCCGCCAGCGTGGCAAAGCTATGCGCCATGGTGCAGGACTACCCCTCCTACGCCTCCTACATGCCGAACACAAAAAGCGCGCAGCCTGTTGGCGCCGGAGATGGCTACGTGCTGGTCGACATGACCCTCGACCTGCCCCTGGGCCAGGAAAAGAAATACCGCCTGCGCCTCGAGCAGCACCTGCCCCATGCGACGCAATGCAAGCTCACTTGGCGCCTGGTGCCGGCCGGCCTGGCCGCATCGGATACGATCGCCGACACCAGCGGCTACTGGCTGTTCAAGCCGCAGTCGGACAAGACCCTGGTGGAATACCACGTCTACGCCGACCCCGGCCCGGTGCCCTTCGGCTTCGGCTGGATCGTCGACATGATGAGCAAGCGCAGCCTGCCGCGCACGCTGGAGGCGCTGCGCGCGCAAGCGGCAAGGTAGGGTTACCGGCGCGGCGCCGCAAGCACCATCAATCCGCGCAACGGAATACCCCCCTCATCTTGGCCCGCTGCTCCGGCGTCAGCCGCGCATCGGTCACCTTGTAAATATAGTTCTCTTCTTCGCGCATCAGCGCAAAGCTGCCGTCGGCCTGCTCACTCCAGAGCAGGTAGCCGCAGTAAGTATCGGCATTGTCGAAACGGCCGATGAAATCCACCGCCGCATACGTGCCAGGGGCGCCGCTTTGCGAGCTGCGGTACACCGTGATCTTCCTCAGCTCGCGCTGGCGCACCGGCCCCGCGCGCGAAGCGCCCGCGGCCTGCGCATCGCGCCATGCTTCAAAGGTCCACTGCTGCCGCAGCGCCGTGCCCAGACGTTCCCAAGCCTGGCTGTAGCGCGCCGCATCGCGGTCGGCAAAATAAGCCTTGCTCAATTGCTCGATGTGGGCCTTTTGCGAGGCGCTTGGCTGCCACGGGGCGGCGGCAGGAGCTTGCGCCGGTGCCGCCATGGCCTGCTGCAGCGCCGCGTTCATGCGGCCGAACTCCCCCGCCAGCGCATCGCAGGCGGCCCTGCCACCCTGGCACAGGATGTTCATCCGGATCGCAGCCTGGCCATTTTCATTGACCACCGCGCGCCGCACGGCGGCCGGATGGGCGGCATGCCCCTCTTGCGTGAACGACCACAGCGTGTGGTTCGCCTTGTCGTCGGCGATGGTCCAGCCGCCTTGTTCGGAAATCGCGACATCGCCACGGGCCTTGAGCGCTTCCAGCGCCGCCGCTGCGCTTGGGTAGCCGATGCCGTCCGGCTGGAGGGCGGCGGCAGCGGCGAAAATTAGCAGATTGATCATGCGTTGCAATATAGACCAGCAAACAATGCCGGGTCAATTGTGATAGCATCGGTGGTCTTACCAGCGATCCACTTATCACAATGCCATCCGCCCAACGCCTGTCCGACGTCGTCGCCATCGAACTGGAAAACCGTATCCTCGAAGGTTCGCTCAAGCCGGGCGACCGCCTGCCTGCCGAACGCGAACTGGCGGTGGAGCTGGGCGTTTCTCGCCCTTCCCTGCGCGGGGCGTTGCAGTCGCTGGTGGCCAAGGGGCTGCTGATCACGCGCCATGGCGGCGGCACGTTCGTCACCGATTCGATGCAGGCGGCTTTCACCGATCCCTGGCAGCAGATGCTGAAGGATCATCCCGACATCCACGGCGATATGCTGGAATTCCGGCACATGCTGGAGGGACAGGCGGCGCAACTGGCGGCCGAGCGTGGGACGGAGGAGGATTTCGAACGCATCCGCAGCTGTTACGAAGCGCTGGAGCGCGCCTTTGCGGAGCAGGACCTGGCCAGGTGCATCGAGACCGATGTGGAATTCCACCAGGCGATCGCGGAGGCTTCACATAACGTGATGATCGGGCATTTGAGCTCGAGCCTGCACAAGGTGATGGAGGGGCATGTGCAGGGAAACCTGGAATACCTGAATGCGCGGCCGGAATTGTGGGCGCAAGTCCAGGCGCAGCACCGGTCGATATGGAATGCGGTGCGCGAGCGCAGGATGGAGCTCGCCGGGAGTGCCGCGCACCATCATCTGGAGTTTGTGCGCCAGACGATGCGCGAGACTTTGAAGAACGAGGAGCGGCGTGGCGCCGCAAGCAGGCGGCTGGGGGCAGCCGCCTGACCTGCCCATTGCTCTTACTGGGCCCGCACCTTGCCGAAAGCATCCCCCGCCTTCCAGGCCGGCATCTTCGGCGCATCCGCCACCGTCCGCCCCAGGTTCAGGGTGAATTGCGCCATCTGCGTCATGCCCGCCATCGACCAGTTCGGGTCATACTCATCGCTCACCTGGTGATAGCTCTTGCGGTACGCTGCGCGCATCTGTTCCGCCTTCGCCTTATCCCCCAGGTAATCGCTGCCCGAAGTGATCGAGAACGCCGGCACGCCCGCCTTGGCAAAGCTGAAATGGTCGGAGCGGAAATAGCCGCCCGCCAGGTCCGGCTTTTCCTGCGCGATCACCATCTTCATCGCCTTCGCGGTCGCTTCCGCCATCTTGCCCAGCTCCGTGCGCTCGCTGCCGGCGGTACCGATATCGCGCGTGGTCCCGATCCAGTTCAGCGAATCCAGGTTCAGGTTGGCCGCCGTCTTCTCCAGCGGCCACAGTGGCGCTTCGGCATAGGCTGCGCTGCCCAGCAAGCCCTGCTCCTCCGCCGCCACCCACAGGAACATCTGGCTGCGCTTGCCCGGCGACTTGATCGCCTCCTGCGCCATCGCCAACAGGGCCGCCGTACCTGAGGCATTGTCCACAGCGCCGTTGTAGATGGTATCCCCAGCGCTGCCCTGCTTACCCAGGTGATCCCAGTGCGCCGAATAGATCACCACTTCATCCTTCAGCTTGCGATCCGTGCCCGGCACCACGCCGGCCACGTTGAACTGTTCGACGTGGCGCACTTCCGCCTTCATGTCGCCCACCAGCCTGGCTTTCAGCGCCACCGGTTTGAAATCCTTGCGCTCGGCCGCCGCGCGCAACTGGTCCAGGTCCAGGCCGGACGCCTTGAACAGGGCCACGGCAGTGTCATTGGTCAGCCAGCCTTGCAGGGCCGTGCCGGGCGTCCCTTGCGCCAGCTGGAAGCGCTCCACGCCGTCCCAGCTGTTCTTCACGACGCTATAGCCATACGAAGCGGAAGCGTCGGTGTGGATCAGCAGTGCGCCAGCCGCGCCCCGGCGCTGGGCTTCCTCGAACTTGTACGTCCAACGGCCGTAATACGTCAGCGCCTTGCCGCCGAAACGGTTGGGCGCATCGGCCGTCGGCATCGGGTCGTTGACCATCATGACGATGACCTTGCCCTTCACATCCTGGCCCTTGTAGTCGTCCCAGCCTTCTTCCGCAGCGCTGATGCCGTAGCCGACGAATACCAGGTCGGCATTGAAGCTGTGCGCGGCCTGTGCATCGCCCGGCGCATACACCCAATCCTTGCCGAAGCTGGCCGGCAGTGCCGTCCCGTTCACGTCCAGGCGCAGGTTGGAGGCCGCCGCATCGGTCTTCACGCCGGCGATCTTCACCAGCTGGCGGTAGCTGCTGCCGTTAGCCGGCTTCAGGCCCAGGGCCATGGCCTGGTTCTCCAGGTAGGCGACGGTCAGGTCGCCGCCGCGCTGGCCGGTGCCGCGGCCTTCCAGCAAATCGCTGGACAGGAATGCCAGATGGGCGCGCAGCGGCGCTTCCTGTACTTGCGGCTGCGCCGCCTTGCCGGGCTTGGCGCCGGCAGCGGAAGCGGGCGAGGCCAGCGCCACGCTGGCTGCCAGGGTGGTCGCTACGATGGTGAGGGATTTAGTCATATCGGTGTCTTGTGGATTGTCCATTGGGCGCGGCTGGTGGCCGCGCGGGCATTCTAGCGGATTTGCCGCAACCGCCAAGCTGCAGCGCAGCATGCGGGATGGTATCCTACGCCCCGTATGAAACCCACGCCTTACATCGGCCGCTTTGCGCCCTCCCCGACCGGACCGCTGCACCTGGGCTCCCTGGTGGCGGCCATGGCCAGCTACCTCGACGCCAAGGTCCACGGTGGACAGTGGCTGGTGCGCGTGGAGGACATCGACCGCGACCGCAACGTGGAAGGCGCCGACCGCCACATCCTGGCTTCGCTGCAGCGCTGCGGCATGCAGTGGGATGGCGAGGTGACCTGGCAAACCCGGCGCGAACACTTGTACGAAGCCGCGCTGCGCCAGCTGGGCAGCCACATCTATCCCTGCGGCTGCTCGCGCAAGGAGATTGCCGACTCCCAGCTGCGCCTGGGCCAGGCCGGCCATCCCAACCTGGTCTACCCCGGCACTTGCCGCGCCGGCCTGGCGCCGGGCCGCGTGGCGCGCGCCCTGCGCTTGCGCACGCCGCAGGAACCGCACTGCGTCATCCGCTTCCACGACCGTTTCGCGGGCGACGTCAGCCAGGACATCACGGCCGACGTGGGCGATTTCGTGGTGCGCCGCGCCGACGGTTTCTGGGCCTATCAATTGGCCGTGGTGGTGGACGATGGCGCGCAAGGCATCACCGACATCGTACGCGGGGCCGACTTGCTCGATTCCACGCCGCGCCAGATCTTCCTGCAGCAATTGCTTGGCTTGCCGCAGCCGCGTTACCTGCACGTGCCGGTGGTGCTCAATGCCGATGGCGAAAAACTGTCCAAACAAACCGGCGCACAAGCGTTCGACGACGGCGCCGCGGCCGAGACCCTGCTCGGCAGCGCCTTGCTGCCGGCCGCGCGTTTTCTCGGGCTGGAGTTACAGGCGGTTACCATCGAAGCCTTCTGGCGTGCCGCCGTGCCGGCATGGGAAGCCGTCCTGCGTGCCCACGGTGAGGCGCCGCACAGACCGTAAGCGCCCCCCGCCGCACACTGGATCCATCAAGCAAAAGGAGGTGGGCCATGCGGCATTTCACGATCTCTTGCGCACTGTGCGCAATCGCGCTGCCGGCAACCGCCGAGGAAGCAACCCTGTACCGCTGCATCGACAGCCAGGGCGTGGTCATGCTGACCGACCGCCCCTGCGAAACCGTGCCGGAAGCAGTGCGGCCAGCCGTGGTGAAGGAACATTTCGTCCTGCCGCCGTCCGAACTGGGACGCAGCAACTGGGCGCGCAAGCCCCCGGTCAGCGTGCCGCCCAAGGTCGACGTGCAAACCCTGCGCATGGCGCGGCAAGCGCTGGAGCTGCGCGACAAGGTCGCCAGCGCCCGCTGACCGCCGCTACGGGTTGCCCTCCCCCTCGTCCAGCGGCAGCAGCAGCATGCTGCCAGCCGCCGCCCCGTGCACGATCGGCAGCAGGAGTAAGGTCACCTGGGCCGGCGCGTCCGGGGCGCTCACGGAAAAATACGTGATCGCCACCGCCATCACGATCGGCGCCAGCGGCAACGCTGCCGCCGACACGTTCGCCGGATTCAAGCGGCGCACTGCCAGCAAATTCAACACCAGGGCCACCAGATAAAGGGTGCGGCAGACCCATTCGTAGCGCGCGGAGGCAAAATGCAGCCCCGCAAGCATCCCTTGCATAAGCAACCCGAGCAAAAGCGTCAGCAAAAGCGCGGGCAGAGCAGAGCGTTCCATGATCACGTTGGCCTCCGATTGTCACTGAGAGTAACCAAGCAATTTCTGCGCCACGCTGATAAGTCAAGGGCAACTGGCAGGTGCGTTGCGAAATTTACAGATTTCTGTAAGGAATTTCGACATTGGGTGGTGCGCATCGGGGCGCCGACCATGCTGCGGCGCGGTATAATAGCCGGCTTGTCTTTTGAATATCGTTTTTTTCGCGCCATGCACACCACGCCAGACGCCCGCCCCGCCGTTGTCCTGCTGCACAGCTCGCTCAGTTCCCGCCACCAGTGGTCGACCTTGATGGAAGGACAAGCGGCGCATTACCGCTTCATCGCCATCGACTTGTTGGGCTACGGCAAGTCCGCCTTCCCGACCGAAGCGGCCGCCGCCGGCTACACCCTGGCCCACGAAGCCGATGCCGTGGCCGCCGCCCTGGCGTCGCACCTGGATGCCGGCGAAGCATTCCACCTGGTCGGCCACTCCTACGGCGGCGCCACGGCACTGCGCCTGGCGCGCCAGATGCGCGAGCGCGTACTGTCGCTGGCGCTGTTCGAGCCGGTCGCCTTCCATTTGCTGCCCGCCAGCGATGCCGGCCGCCAGGAAATCGAAGCCGTGGTCGCGGCGATCCGCAACGCGGCAAGCGCCGAGGATGCCACCCGCAACTTCATCGATTACTGGAACCGTCCGGGCGCTTTCGATGCACTGCCCGATGTGCAGCGCCAGCGTTTTACCCACGGTATCGCCAAGGTCAAGCTGGACTTCATCGCCTTGCTCGGCGAACCGGCCGGCGCCGCCGACATGGCGCAACTGGAGATGCCGGCGCTGGTGATGGCCGGCGCCAAGGGCCCCGCGTCCACCCGCCGCGTGGCCGAAACGCTGGCTGCCGTGCTGCCGCAAGCGCGCTTCGCGCTGACCGCCGGCGGCCATATGGCCCCCATCACGCACGCCGCCGCCGTCAACGCCATGCTGCTCGGCTTCCTGGAAAACCAGCGCTTGCCCGCCTGAGCGCTTTATTCGATAATATCCGGATAATTATATTTCCTGGGGATGGCATCATGAGCGACACGCGCTACAACCAGCAGTTGGCAATCCAGGTGGACAAAGGCATCGAGCTGCTCGCGCAAATGGGCGCGGCCAATGCCTGGATCTATATGCAAAGCAAGCAGGTGCCGCGCAGCGTGATCCTGCGTGTGCTGGCCTACCCCGACCAGCGCCGCGACGTCAGCGCGCGCGCCACAGCGTCACTGCACTGACGCCGCGCCGCTAAGCCAATTCGCGTACGGCCTGCAGCACGTGCAACTTGGCGGCATCGGGCCGCTTGCCGCTGCGCCAGGCCACCATCGCCTCCCATTCCCACTGCGGCAAGTCCGCAATCGCCAGTTTCACCAGGTTGCCCAGCTTGAGCTGGCGCGCCGCCGCCATCTCCGGCATGAAGGTCAGGAATCCATGCTCCAGCGCCAGCTCGATCGCCGCGCTGGCGGGCTGGATGGCGTGGATCGCGCTGTCGCTGCGGCGGTGCGCGCGCAGCATGCGTATCAGCTCATCGCATTCCTCCCCCCAGAATTGCGGCGCGAGCCGCGCATTGGCCACATCCGCCAATACCAGGTGACGGCGCCGGGTCAGGGGATGGCCATGCCGCACCACGGCGACGATGGGCGAGGCATGCAGGCGCTCCATCTGGATGCCCGCGATGGCCGGGCACTTCAGCACGAAGCCGAGCTGCACCCGGCCGGTCAGCAGCTTGTCCATGATGACCGGCGAATGGTCGGTGCTGCAGCGAATTTCGAGCGGCGCATCGGCCAGCTTCAGCAACAGCGGACCGAACAGCAGCGACGTCAAGGAAGGCACGCAAGCCAGCGCCACTTGCGGCAGGGCCGGTGCCCCCTGCACCGCCTGCCGGCCCGCCTCGATGGCTGCCAGCGCCTGCCTTGCCGACGGCAGGAAGGTCAGGCAGGCCGGTGTCGGGGTGGCGCCGCGGCGGTGGCGCGCAAACAGCTGCACGCCGAGCTGTCCTTCCAGGGCCGCCACCCGCTGGCTGACCTGGGGCTGCGACCAGCGGCGCCGCGCAGCCGCCTGGGAAAAGCTGCCGGATTCCACGATTTCCACCAGCAGGGACAGGTCATCGACGCTCAGAGCCATAAGGAATTGGAATACGAAATATCATGGGTTAATGGCTTCTATTATGTCTTAACGCTGCCTAAACTGTCAGCATTACTGAAAGGGGCGGGCATGGCGGCAGCGGCAAGGGCAAGGAAATTGGGCAAACGCTTCCTGATGGTCGACCACCTGCTGGTGGTGTGCGGCTACTACCTGGTGTTTCCCGTGGTGGCCCTGCACTTCGTCGGGCAGTTGGGGTGGGCCGCGGCCTCGGTCGGCGTGGCGCTTGGCGTGCGCCAGGTGGCACAGCAAGGGCTGTCGCTGTTCGGCGGCTCCCTGTCGGACCACTTCGGCGCCAAGCCGATGATCGTCGGCGGCATGCTG
Organism: uncultured Oxalobacteraceae bacterium; assembly: GCA_965650885.1. GTDB lineage: Bacteria > Pseudomonadota > Gammaproteobacteria > Burkholderiales > Burkholderiaceae_D > Rugamonas. Next base: position 904 of record CBFGQI010000025.1, on the reverse strand, counting down.
CTGCGCGCGCTGGGTTTCTTCCTGATGGCATGGGCGGTGAATCCCGCCGTGCTGATATTGTCCTGCGTGCTGTCCGGCCTGGGCGGAGCGCTGTTCGACCCGGCGCGCGGCGCGCTGCTGGTCAAGCTGACCCGTCCCGCCGAACGGCCGCGCTTCTATTCGGTGCTGATGATGCAGGAAAGCGTGGCCGCCGTATCGGGCGCGCTGCTCGGCACCATGCTGCTGGGCGTGGACTTCCTGTGGGTCGGCCTGGGCGGCGGCGCCGTCTTCCTGCTGGCCGCGCTGGCCAACGCCTGGCTGCTGCCGCCCTACCGCGTCGCCGCGCCCGGCACCTCGCCGCAGGCCGCGATGCGCATCCCGCTGCGCGACAAGCCCTTCATGCTGCTGGTGCTGACACTGAGCGGCTACTACATCATGACGGTGCAGTTGATGATGCTGGTGCCCGTCACGCTGACCGAATTCTCCGGCACGCCGCGCACGGTGGCCTGGATGTACGCGATGGATGCGGTCCTGGCATTGACCCTGCTCTATCCGCTGGCGCGGCTCGGCGAGCGCTACCTGTCGCTCGAAACGCGCCTGCTGACCGGCATTGGCATCATGTGCTGCGCCGTGCTGGCCATGTCCGCGTCGCGCAGCCTGGCCCCGCTGTTCATTTGCATCGCCGTGTTCTATACCGGCTCGCTGGTGGCCGAACCGGCGCGCGAAGCGCTGGTCTCGCGTTATGCGCAAGCTTCGGCGCGGGCCAGCTATATGGGCTTGAGCCGCATTGGCCTGGCCGTCGGCGGCCTGTTCGGCTACACCGCCGGCGGCTGGCTGCTCGACTGGAGCCGCGCCGCACAGCGCCCCGCCCTGCCCTGGCTGGTGCTGGCGGCAATCGGCATGGCCACCCTGACGATGTTGAAAG
>CBFGQI010000024.1:0-50328 GCA_965650885.1 uncultured Oxalobacteraceae bacterium | reverse complement strand
AGGCCGGGATGCCGGCGCCGCCGGCGCGCAGCTTCTCGGCCAGCGTGCCTTGCGGGGTGAATTCCAGCTCCAGTTCGCCGGCCAGGAATTGCCGTGCGAATTCCTTGTTCTCGCCCACGTAAGACGAAATCATCTTCTTGATCTGGCGGGTTTCCAGCAATTGGCCGAGGCCGAAGCCATCCACCCCGGCGTTATTGGAAATCGCGGTCAAGCCCGTGGCGCCGGAATCGCGCAATGCCGCGATCAGCGCTTCGGGAATGCCGCACAGGCCGAAGCCGCCCACGGCAATGGTTTGACCGTCGGCCACGATGCCGGCCAGGGCAGCCTTGGCATCCGGGTAAATTTTATTCATTTTGTCTCCTTGCTGAATTGACCAGATGGCGTTTGAGGATAGAATACGACCGCCCAAACTTCAATACCGTAGAAATACCGCCATGCCGATCGACTTTGAATCCATCTTCAAGTACGCCCCGGTGGGCATGTGCGTGTCGGACAACCGGGTGATCCAGGCCGGCAACGATGCGCTGGGCGCCATGTTCGGCTATGCGCCGGGGGAATTGGCGGGGCAATCGTTCCAGGTCCTCTATCCGACCCAGGATGAGTACCAGCGCACCGGCGACCGCATCATCCCGATCATGAATGCCAAGGGGCGCTATTCGGACGAGCGTATCATGCGCCGCGCGAACGGCGAGCTGTTCTGGTGCCATGTGACGGGGCGGGCGCTGGATCCGGCCCAACCGCTGGGCGCCGGGATCTGGACCTTCGAAGATGTATCGGAGCAGCGGCCGGTCTCGGCCGCCCTCACCCCGCGCGAGCGGGAAATCGCAGCGCTGCTGGTGGAGGGGAAGACCAGCAAGCTGATTGCGAGGGATACGGGCTTGTCGCCAAGGACGGTGGAAATGCACCGGGCCAGCTTGATGCGCAAGTTCGGTGCGGCGACTTCGACGGAGCTGGTGCACAAGCTGGTGGGTGTTGCGCGCTGAAACCGGTAATGCGGGGTCTGACCCCAAGGGTCAGCCCCCGGTCGGCGGCGGCCGCGGACTGGGGGCAGGCCCTGAGGGCCTGACCCCGGTTTACCGGTTTCAGCCCGCCATCATCCCATCATCAGCCGAGATGATCGCCCCATTGATGAAATGCGCCTCATCCCCCGCCAGCAGCAGCAACAGGCCATCCAGATCCTCCGGCTTGCCGGCCCGCTTGCGCGGCAGCATATCGATCAGCCGCTTGCCCTGCTCGCTGGCGAAGTAATCCTCATTGATCTCCGTCTCGATATACCCCGGGCAAATGGCATTGGTATTGATCCCATACTTGCCCCACTCCACCGCCATGGCCTTGGTCATGTGCACCACGCCCGCCTTGCTCATGCAATACACGCCGATCTGCGGCAGCACGCGCAAGCCCGCCACCGAAGCGATATTGATGATCCGATGCTGCTTGCGCGGATCACCCTTGGCGCGCGCAATCATGCGCTTGGCCGCTTCCTGCGCCACAAAGAACGCCCCGCGCAGGTTGCAGTCCATGACAAAGTCATAATCCTCGGGCGACACATCGAGCAAACGTTGTGTCATTGACACACCGGAATTATTGACCAGGATATCGATCGGCCCCGCCTCCGTTTCGGCGTGGGCGATGGCGGAGCGGATACTGCCATAGTCGGTCACGTCCAGCGTGACCACATGGGCGGCGCCGCCATCGGCTTCGATTTCGGCACGCAACTCCTTCAAGCGTTCAATGCGGCGCGAGGCCAGCACCACCTGGCAGCCTGCCTTGGCCAGCACTTTGGCGAAACGGGCACCCAGCCCGCTGGAGGCGCCTGTGATCAGGGCTATCTTGCCCTCAAAATTGACTTCGATCCCCACCGGCAGCTCCTCGTGATTCTGTTCCGTAATGATTACACAAAAATGCATCGTATTAGATTGCCACGTCTAATATTACCCCTCACAATGGCGCCACCGTTGCAATCCCAAAGGAAAAAGAGCACACTCGTTCTATTTCCTTCACCGAATTTTCCATCATTCTTATAAAAACACTATGAGCAACCTTGTAGAACAGTACGGCCCGCGCGAAGCAATGGAGTATGACGTTGTGATCGTGGGCGGCGGCCCGGCCGGCCTGTCGGCAGCCATCAAGATCAAGCAACTGAACCCGGACACTTCCGTGGTCGTGCTGGAAAAAGGCGGCGAACTTGGCGCCCACATCCTGTCCGGCGCCGTCATGGACCCGCGCGCCCTGACCGAGCTGATCCCTGACTGGAAAGCACTGGGCGCCCCGCTGAACACCCCGGTCACCGAAGACCGCGTACTGTTCCTGACCGAAACCAAGTCGGTCAAGACCCCGAACTTCCTGCTGCCGAAATGCTTCGAGAACCACGGCAATTATGTGATTTCGCTGGGTAACGTGGTGCGCTGGCTGGGCCAGCAAGCCGAAGCGCTGGGCGTGGAAATCTTCCCCGGCTTTACCGGCGCCGAAATCCTGTACAACGACGATGGCTCGGTCAAGGGCGTGGCGACCGGCAATATGGGCGTCAAGCGCGACGGCGAGCCGGGTCCGGATTTCCAGCTCGGCATGGAATTGCACGGCAAATACACCCTGTTCGCCGAAGGCGCGCGCGGCCACCTGGGCAAGCAGCTGATGGCCAAGTACGACCTGAACAAAGGCAAAGACCCGCAATCGTATGGCATCGGCATCAAGGAATTGTGGGAAATCGACCCGGCCAAGCACCAGCCCGGCCTGGTGATCCACACCACCGGCTGGCCGCTGGACACCAAAACCTACGGCGGCTCCTTCCTCTACCACCTGGAAAACAACCAGGTCGTGGTCGGTTACGTGGTGGGCCTCGATTACGAGAATCCTTACCTGTCGCCTTACGAAGAGTTCCAGCGCTATAAGACCCACCCGGAAATCCGCACCTTCTTCGAAGGCGCCAAGCGCATTTCCTATGGCGCCCGTGCAATCACCGCCGGCGGCCTACAATCGCTGCCGAAGCTGGTCTTCCCGGGCGGCGCCCTGATCGGCTGCGATGCCGGTTTCCTGAACATGAGCCGCATCAAAGGTTCCCACGCTGCCATCAAGTCCGGCATGCTGGCCGCCGAAGCTGTGGTCGAGGCGCTGGGCGCCGGCCGCACCGGCGACGAACTGGCCGCCTACCCGGCCGCCTTCGAGCAATCCTGGCTGCATGAAGAACTGCACGTGGCGCGCAACGTCAAGCCATGGCTGAAGAAAGGCCTGTACGTCGGTTCCGTGATGACCTGGGTCGACCAGGTGGTCCTGCGCGGCAAGGCACCATTCACCCTGCACCACTCGACGCCGGACCACGCCAGCCTGCGCCCGGCATCGGACTTCACCCCGATCAGCTACCCCAAACCGGACGGCAAGCTGACCTTCGACCGCCTGTCCTCGGTGTTCATCTCCAACACCAACCATGCGGAAGACCAGCCGATCCACCTGACGCTGAAGGATGCGTCGGTGCCGGTCAATATCAACCTGGCCAAGTTTGCCGGCCCGGAAGCGCGCTACTGCCCGGCCGGGGTCTATGAGTTCGTGAAGACCGACGAAGGCCAGGACCGCCTGCAGATCAATGCGCAGAATTGCGTCCATTGCAAGACTTGCGATATCAAGGACCCGACCCAGAATATCGTCTGGGTGACGCCGGAAGGCGGCGGCGGCCCCAACTATCCGAATATGTAAGTGACAAGGGGGCCCAGGCCCCCTTCTGGTTTTTATTGCACCGCACAATCGAAAGTTCCAAAAAAAATCAAAAAAATTTCCACTCGGCACTTAATGCCCCTGATCAAACGGTCGTCTTGTACTCCTGAGAGCGCAAAAATCTGACCGCTGCTCGATTTGAACTAACCCAACAGGAGTTTTCCATGCTGAGCCTTCACACCAACGCAGCGGCCCTGTCCGCGCAAAACTCGATCTCCCGTACCCAGACCGGCCTGTCGACCTCGATGACCCGCCTGAGCACCGGCCTGCGCATCAACTCGGCAATGGACGACGCAGCTGGCCTGCAGATCGCCACCCGCCTGAAGACCCAGACCTCGGGTATGCAAGTTGCAATGCGCAACACCCAGAACTCGATCTCCATGCTGCAAACCGCTGAAGGTGCACTGGACGAGACCACCAACATCCTGAACCGCATGAAGGACCTGGCAACCCAGGCTGCCGACGGCTCCTCCACCGTTGCCGACCAGACCGCGATGCAGTCCGAATTCAACAGCCTGTCCAACGAGCTGTCGAACATCCTCGGTAACACCAAGTTCGGTGGCACCGCACTGTTCCGGGATGCCACCGGCACCCTGACCGCAGCCCTGAACTTCCAGATCGGTGCTGATGCTTCGGAAAAGATGGCAGCTGACTTCTCGACCAAGCTGGCGACCGTCAAGACCGATATCACCGCGGCAGCTGGCGGTTTCGTAGCCACCGGTGCCGCCGGTGCCGCAGCCGGTACTGAAATCAGCGGCGCCACCGCGGCCGCCGGCTCCACCAACGCAAACGCCACCATCACGGACCTGTCGACTGCCATCGACTCCGTCGGTGCACTGCGTTCCGAGCTGGGTGCGATTTCCAACCGTCTGGACCACGCGTACAACAACCTGTCGAACATCTCGACCAACACCAAGAACGCAACCGGCCGTATCATGGACACCGACTTCGCTTCCGAATCCGCGAAGATGACCTCGTCCCAGATGCTGCTGCAAGCTGGCACCGCAATGCTGAAGCAGTCCAACAGCCAGTCCTCGCTGGTCCTGTCCCTGCTGCAGTAATAGCGCAGTAAGACTGAAAAAGCCAACCGCGCGCGGTTGGCTTTTTTTATATCGCCGTATTACTATCGGTTTGTATGGCAATCGACCGCGTCACCCCGTCCAATCCTTCGCTGAGCATCCCCGACCGCCAGGTCCGCGAAAATCCTGGCCAGGTCCACGCGCAGCCAGTGCCGCCGGTCGCCCAGCCGCCCGGAGATGCCCCCGACTTCGCCCTGCATAGCGGCTTGCCTGCCGCCGTCGGTGCGCTGATCGAGGCGATGGAAGGATCCCAGCACAACCAGCTGGCCAAGTCGGCCGCCGCCGCGGGTTCCGCTGCCGGCGCCCTGCTGGCGCACGAAGCGCTGTCGATGCAGCCGAACCAGTTATTCCCTTTGCGCCAGCTGGTCTGGCACACCCCGGATACTTCGATGCTGGCCGCCTCATGGCAAGTGATGGTGCGCACCTACAGCGAGCAGCGCGCCGCCCTGCAGCAGCAAAACGAAGGACGCCACGTGCCGGCCAGCCTGTTCATGGCCGACCCGCCGCCGCCGGTCATGCGCGACAACCGCCCCTACCCTGGACTGGTGTCCGAGCTCGACGCCTGGCGCTTTGCCGTCTATGCCTGGGGCGCGGAGAAGCTGACCCTGCGCGTGGTGGCGCGCGATCCGGGCCAGGATGGCCCCGATCAGCGCCGCCGCCGGCCGCGCGTGGCGGTGCGCCTCGAAATCAATTCCGCCGAACTGGGCAAGGTGGTGGTGCAGATGGAACCTGCCGAATCGGGCGTGCTGCTGGAGATCGGCGCCCACACCAACGAAGGCATGCAGCAGATGCGCGCCTGGCTGCCGCAGATCGCAAGCATCATCGGCGGCTGCGGCCTGCAGATCGTACGGGCCCGCCTGATGCGCGAACTGTCGCCGGTCAACCCGCTCGACAATGACCCCACCCGTACCCAGATCGCCCTGCTGAGCACCGCCATTTTCAAAGCCATGGCGGAAGTGGCCGTCTTCCTGTCCCAGCCCCGCCTGCCAGACGCCGCCCTGAGCGCCTGAACTACCAACTAGCAACACCCAAGTTGCTTCCAGGTTAAGGATTTGTTACAATGCGAAACATTCTCATTCGCGTTCTCATTCCTATTCTCATTCCATGAAATCGTCCCCTACCCGCCTCCAACCCAGCCGTCTGGCCCTCGCGATCACCGGCGCACTGCTGGGCAGCCCCGCCCTGGCGCAGACCGAACAGCCGCAAGTCCTGCCACAGGTCCAGGTCACCGCCACCGCCGAAGGCTACGACCAGAAAACCATCAGCACCGCCATGAAGGGCGACGCCCTGCTGCGCGATACGCCGCAAGCGGTGACCGTGATCTCGCGCCAGCTGATGGACGACCAGGCCATGCGCAGCATCGCCGATGCGCTGCGCTACGTGCCGGGCGTGGTGACGGCGCAAGGCGAAGGCAACCGCGATACGGCCGTCTTCCGGGGCAACAGCAGCACCGGCGATTTTTACCTGGACGGCATCCGCGATGACGTGCAGTACTACCGCGACTTCTACAATATCGACAGCGTGGAAGTGCTGAAGGGCGCCAATGCCATGGTATTCGGCCGCGGCGGTTCGGGCGGCGTGATCAACCGCGTCAGCAAGCAGGCGGAATGGCGCCAGGTGCGCGCAGCCACGCTGAGCGTTGGCTCCGACCGGCACAAGCGCGGTGCGCTCGATGTGGGCGGCGCCCTCAACCAGGACGTGGCACTGCGCCTGAATGCCATGGCCGAACGCAGCGACAGCTATCGCGACGGCGTTGAACTGGAGCGCAAGGGCATCAACCCGACGGTACAGCTGCGCGCCGGCGCCGCCACCCGCATTGGCCTGGGCTATGAACACTTCCGCGACGAACGCATCGCCGACCGCGGCGTGCCATCGTTGAACGGCCGCCCCTACCCGGCCGATGTCGGAACCTTCTTCGGCAATGCCGCCCTGAGCCCGACGGCGGTCCGCGTGAATGCCTTCAGCGCCGTGCTGGAGCATGATTTCGGCAACGGCCTGGTGCTGCGCAACCGCACCCGCATCGCCGACTACGACAAGTACTACCAGAACGTATACGCCAATAGCGCCGTCTCGGCCAGCACCGGCCAGTTGGCCGTGGGCGCATACCGCGATGAAACCCAGCGCCGCAACCGCTTCAACCAGACCGACCTGAATGCCAGCCTGGACACCGGCAGCGTGCGCCACAAACTGGCCTTCGGCTTCGAGTTCGGCCGCCAGGACACCGACAACCTGCGCCGCAACGGCGTGTTCGCCGGCTCGACCAGCGTGCCGGCCAGCAAGCCGGTCTACACCGGCGGCCTCAGCTTCCCGAAAGCCACCACCGACAATGCCAGCGAAGCCAGCGTGGCCGCCGTCTACGTGCAGGACCAGATCGAACTGTCGCCGCAATGGCAAGTGGTGGCCGGCTTGCGCTATGACCGCTTCAGCGTCGATTTCACCAACCGCCTGGCCACCAGCAACGGCCGCTTCGAAGTGACCGACACCCCGGTCTCGCCGCGCGTCGGCCTGCTGTACAAACCGGCGCCGCATATGTCGGTGTATACCAGCTTCAGCCGCGCCTATGTACCGCGCGCGGGCGACCAGCTGACCTCCCTGTCGGCCAGCAACCGTGCCTTCGATCCGGAGCAGTTCGACAACGTCGAACTCGGTTACAAGTGGGATATTTCGCCGCTGCTGTCGGCCACTGCCGCCGTGTACCGCCTGGACCGCAGCAATGTCGTGGTGCCGGGCGCCGTGACCGGCACCAGCATCCTGGTCGACGGCCAGACCAGCAAGGGCCTGGAGCTGGGCCTGTCGGGCAAGGTCACCGCCGCCTGGAGCGTGATGGGCGCGTACGCCTACCAGCATGCGGAACTGACCGCCAACCAGTCGGCCACGGTGCGCTCCGGCGCCAAGCTGGCCATGGTGCCGGAGCACACCTTCTCGCTGTGGAACCGCTATGACGTGAACCAGCAGTTCGGTGCGGCGCTGGGCCTGGTGTACCGCGACAGCCTGTTCACCTCGACCGCCAATACCGTGACCCTGCCGTCCTACACCCGTTTCGACGGCGCCCTGTACTACAAGCTGGGCGCCCAGTACCAGTTGCAACTGAACGTCGAAAACCTGTTCGACAAGGTGTATTACGCCTCGGCCCACAACGACAACAACATCACGCCGGGCGCGCCGCGCAGCTTCAAGCTGACCCTGAACGCCAAGTTCTAAGGCGGCATCACCGTGCCTGGGCCCCTGGCCCAGGCAGCGCCCCGCGTCCAGTAGCCGGGCTGGGCGTAGATGGCCTTCAGCTCGTCGATGAAGAAGCGTATCTTCGCCGGCAAATGCCTTTGCTGCAGGTAGACGGCCATGATGTCGTAATCCGGCAGCGCAAAATCGTCGAGCACCGTAATCAGGCTGCCTTCCGCCAGCTGGGCCTGGATCTCCCAGGTTGAACGCCAGGCCAATCCCAATCCCTCGCATGCCCAACGGTGCAATAGTTCGCCATCGTTGCAATCCAGCTTGCCCTGCACCTTCACCGTGACCGGCTTGCCGCCCTGCTGGAAGTACCAGCCGCGCTGCTGGCCGCCCTGCAGGTTGAAGGCCAGGCAGTTGTGCTGCGCCAGGTCGTCCAGCGTGCGCGGGATGCCGTGCCGCGCGAAGTAGTCGGGCGTGCCGCACACCACGCGGCGGTTCTTCGCCAGCCGCACCGCCACGAAACTCGGGTCGATCACCCCGCCGATGCGGATGCCCAGGTCATAGCCTTCGCGCACCAGGTCGATCACCTGGTCGGTCAGGTTGAAGGAAATCTGCACGTCCGGGTTGGCGGCCAGGAAGCCCGGCGCATGCGGCGCCACGTGCTGCCGGCCAAACGAGGCCGGCGCCGACACGATCAGGTGGCCGGTGGCTTTGTGCCGCCCTTCCGAAATATTGCGCTCGGCGATCTCCATGTCCGACAGCAGCTTGCGGCAATCCTCCAGGAAGACATTGCCCTGCTCCGTCAGCGTCAGGTGGCGCGTGGTCCGGTGCATCAGTTTCACGCCCAGGCGCTTCTCCAGCGCGTCGATACGGCGCCCCAGCATCACCGGCGTGATGTGCTGCTCCAGGGCGGCGCGCGCCAGGCTGCCCTTGTCCACCACCGCGACGAAGGCTTCGATTTGCTTGAGTTTATCCATGGCCTTGATTATTCCATACCAGTAGTATCGAATGAAACGATTTTTTGTCGTCTTATCAGGGAAAGTGATCGCCTATAGCATACAAATCATTCACAACAAGCTCTACAGGAGATCACCATGGCTAAGATGACAGCAGCTGAAGCAGCTGTCCACGTACTGCAGAAGGAAGGCATTTCGGTCGCATTCGGCGTACCGGGCGCCGCCATCAATCCGCTGTACGCTGCACTGAAGAAGGTCGGCAAGATCAAGCACATCCTGGGCCGCCACGTCGAAGGCGCCTCCCACATGGCCGAAGGCTACACACGCGCCGCGCCAGGCAATATCGGCGTCTGCATCGGCACCTCCGGGCCGGCCGGCACCGACATGATCACCGGCCTGTACTCCGCCCAGGCCGACTCCATCCCTATCCTGTGCATCACCGGCCAGGCCCCGCGCGCCCGCCTGCACAAGGAAGACTTCCAGGCGGTGGACATCGCCTCCATCGCCAAGCCGGTGACCAAGATGGCCACCACCGTGCTGGAACCGGCCCAGGTGCCGCGCGTATTCCAGCAAGCCTTCCACTTGATGCGCTCGGGCCGTCCCGGTCCTGTACTGATCGACCTGCCGTTCGACGTGATGATGGCGCAGATCGAATTCGACCCGGAGACCTACACCCCGCTGGAAGCCTTCAAGCCGCGCGCCTCGCGTGCGCAGGTTGAAAAGGCGCTGGAGATGATGAACGAGGCGGACTACCCGCTGATCACCGCCGGCGGCGGCATCATCAACGCCAACGCTTCCGCCCTGCTGCAGCAATTCGCCGAGATCGTGAACGTGCCGGTGATCCCGACCCTGATGGGCTGGGGCACGATCCCCGACGACCACCCACTGATGGCGGGCATGGCCGGGCTGCAGACCAGCCACCGCTACGGCAATGCCACCGTGCTGGCGTCGGACTTCATCATCGGCATCGGCAACCGCTGGGCCAACCGGCATACCGGCTCGGTCGACGTGTTCACCGAAGGCCGCACCTTCGTGCACGTGGATATCGAACCGACCCAGATCGGCCGCGTGTTCGGCCCCGACCTGGGCATCGTGTCCGACGCCGGCTACGCGCTGGAACTGTTCATCGAAGTGGCCAGGGAATGGAAGGCCGCCGGCAAGCTGCGCGACCGCAGCGGCTGGGTGGCCCAGTGCCAGCACCGCAAACGCACCATGCTGCGCCGGACCGATTACGACAACGTGCCGGTCAAGCCGTTGCGCGTGTACGAGGAAATGAACAAGTACTTTGGCCGCAATACGCGCTACGTGTCGGCCATCGGCCTGTCGCAGATCGCCGCCGCGCAATTCCTGCACGTCTACCAGCCGCGCAACTGGATCAACTGCGGCCAGGCCGGCCCGTTGGGCTGGACCATCCCCGCCGCACTGGGCGTGCGCGCCGCCGACCCGAGCACCGACATCGTGGCGATTTCGGGCGACTACGATTTCCAGTTCCTGATCGAAGAGCTGGCAGTGGGCGCGCAATTCAAGCTGCCCTACATCCACGTGCTGGTGAATAACTCCTACCTGGGCCTGATCCGCCAGTCGCAGCGCGGTTTCGACATGGATTACTGCGTGCAGCTGTCCTTCGAAAACGTGAATGCGCCGGACCTGAACGGCTACGGCGTGGACCACGTGGCCGTGGTGGAAGGCCTGGGCTGCAAGGCGATCCGGGTGCGCACGCCGGACGACATCATCCCCGCTTTCGAACAGGCGCGCGAGCTGATGGCCAAGCACAGCGTGCCGGTGGTGGTGGAAGTGATCCTGGAGCGCGTGACCAATATCGCGATGGGCACCGAGATCAACGCCATCAACGAATTCAACGACATCATCGACGTAGCTTGAAGAGGAATGCAATGCCAAAATTCGCTGCCAACCTGACCATGCTGTTCAACGAGCAGCCTTTCCTGGAACGCTTCGGCGCCGCCGCGCGCAACGGCTTCCAAGGCGTGGAATTCCTGTTTCCCTACGAATTCGAACCGCAACAGCTGCACGAGAAACTGCAGCAGCATGGGCTGCAAATGGTGCTGCACAACCTCCCGGCCGGCAATTGGGCCGGCGGCGAGCGCGGCATCGCCTGCCACCCGGGCCGCGTCGCCGAATTCGAGCAGGGCGTCGAGACGGCGCTGGCTTATGCCGACGTGCTGGGCACCCAGCGCATCAACTGCCTGGCCGGCATCCAGCCCGAGGGCGTCTCGGCAGCCGACGCGCGGGCCACGCTGGTGGGCAACCTGAAGTTCGCCGCGGCGGCCCTGAAGCGCGCCGGCATCCCGCTGCTGGTGGAACCGATCAACACCTTCGACATCCCCGGCTTCTTCCTGTCCGGCACGCGCCAGGGGCTGGAACTGATCGAGGCGGTGGGGTCGGACAACCTGTTCCTGCAGTACGACATCTACCACATGCAGCGCATGGAGGGCGAACTGGCCAACACCATCAAGAACCACCTGTCCGTCATCGGCCATATCCAGTTGGCCGACAACCCGGGCCGTTTCGAGCCGGGCACGGGTGAAATCAATTACCGCTACCTGCTCAACTTCCTCGACGAGATCGGCTATGAGGGCTGGGTGGGCTGCGAGTACAAACCGAAATCCGGCACCGAAGCGGGCCTCGGCTGGCGCGCGGAACTGGCCGCTTAATTCATCAAGGAGACCAATCATGCAAAAACTCGGATTCATTGGCCTGGGCATCATGGGCGGCCCGATGGCAGGACACCTGCAGGCGGCGGGCCACAAGCTGTACCTGCACGACGTGAAGAACCCGCCGGCCAACCTGGTGGAAAACGGCGCCACCGTGTGTACCTCGGCCATGGAAGTGGCCAAACGCGCCGACATCATCTTCCTGATGGTGCCGGACACGCCCCAAGTGGAAGAAGTGCTGTTCTCGGAGAACGGCATCGCCGCCGGCCTCACCGCCGGCAAGATCGTGGTGGACATGAGCTCCATCTCGCCGATCGCCACCAAGGAATTCGCCAAGAAGATCAACAAGAAGAGCTGCGCCTACCTGGACGCCCCGGTGTCCGGCGGCGAAGTGGGCGCCAAGGCGGCCTCGCTGACCATCATGGTCGGCGGCCCGCAGGAAGCCTTCGATACCGTCAAACCGTTGTTCGAACTGATGGGCAAGAACATCACCCTGGTGGGCGGCAATGGCGACGGCCAGACCACCAAGGTCGCCAACCAGATCATCGTGGCGCTGAACATCCAGGCCGTGGCCGAGGCGCTGCTGTTCGCCTCGAAAGCCGGCGCCGACCCGGCCAAGGTGCGCGAAGCCTTGATGGGCGGTTTCGCCTCTTCGCGCATCCTGGAGGTGCACGGCGAACGCATGGTCAAGCGCACGTTCAACCCCGGCTTCCGCATCGCGCTGCACCAGAAAGACTTGAACCTGGCGCTGCAAGGGGCGAAGGCGCTGGGCGTGTCGCTGCCGAATACCTCGGCCACGCAGGAACTGATGAATGCCTGCGCCGCCAATGGCTTGTCCGGCCTTGACCACTCGGCCCTGTGCCAGGCCATCGAGCTGATGTCCAACCACCGCATCGCGCAGGCCTGACATGACGTCCGCCCCAGCCCCACGCGAGCTCTTGCTCGGCCTGTACAACGCCGCCATTGGCGCCGTCCATCCGCGCAACCTGGTACGGGATGTCCTGCCGCCACCGCCCGCCAACGGCCGCACCCTGGTGATCGGCGCCGGCAAAGGCGCCGCCGCCATGGCCCAGGCAGTGGAGCGGCATTGGCAAGGCCCGTTGTCGGGGCTGGTGGTGACACGCTACGGCCATGGCGCCGACACCCGCCACATTGAAGTGGTGGAAGCTTCCCACCCGGTGCCGGACGACGCGGGCCGGAAAGCGGCCGCGCGCATGCTGGAGATGGCGCAGGGCCTGACGGAAAACGACCTGGTCCTGTGCCTGATTTCCGGCGGCGGTTCAGCGCTGCTGGCGCTTCCTGCCGAGGGCATCACCCTGGCCGAAAAGCAGGCGCTGAACAAGGCCCTGCTCAAATCCGGCGCCGCCATTGGCGAGATGAATTGCGTGCGCAAGCACCTGTCGGCGATCAAGGGCGGCCGTCTGGCGCTGGCCTGCGGCAAGGCGCGTGTGGTGACCCTGCTGATTTCCGACGTGCCGGGCGACGACCCGCGCGTGATCGCCAGCGGTCCCACCCTGCCCGATGCCACCACCAGCGCCGAAGCACTGGCCATCCTGCGCAAGTACGACATCGCCGTGCCGCCCAGCGTGCGCACACACCTGGAGTCAGCCGCCAGCGAAACGCCGAAGCCGGGCGATGCCCGCTTTGACGGCCACACCCACCACGTCATCGCCACCGCGCAGCACGCGCTGGACGCAGCGGCCGCGCGCGCACGCGAGGCCGGCATCACGCCCTACATCCTGTCGGACGGCATAGAAGGCGAAGCACGCGACATCGGCCTGATGCACGCCACCATGGCACGCCAGGTGGCCGCGCGCGGGCAGCCGTTCCAGCGCCCTTGCGTGATCCTGTCCGGCGGCGAAACCACGGTCACCGTGCGCGGCAACGGGCGCGGCGGCCGCAACGTGGAATTCCTGCTCAGCTTCGCCCTCGCGATGGGTGGCGCCCAGGGCGTGCACGCCATTGCTTGCGACACCGATGGCATTGACGGCTCGGAGGACAACGCAGGCGCGCTGTACGGCCCGGACTCGCTGGCCCGCGCCGAAGCGCGCGGCATCAGCGGCAAGCAGCTGCTGGCCAACAATGACGCCTACAGCTTTTTCGGCGCGCTGGACGACCTGGTGGTGAGCGGCCCGACGCGCACCAACGTCAACGACTTCCGCGCCATCCTGATTTTGTAAAACAAGAGAGACTGCATTCATGCGCCGAGAACGCAAAGCAAAAATCGTTGCCACCCTGGGCCCCGCCAGTTCCGACTACGCCACCATCAGGGCCCTGTTCGAAACCGGCGCGGACGTGTTCCGCTTCAACTTCAGCCACGGCAGCCATGCCGACCACGAAGCCCGCTACGGCATCGTGCGCTCGATCGAGCGCGAGCTGGGCCGCCCCATTGCCATCCTGGCCGACCTGCAGGGGCCCAAGCTGCGCATCGGCCAATTCGATGGCGGCAAGGTTACCCTGCGCGAAGGCGCAGAGTTCCAACTGGACCTGGCGCCGGCGCCCGGCAGCGCCGCGCGCGTCAGCCTGCCGCACCCCGAACTTTTCGCAGCCGTCAGCGCCGGCCAGTCGCTGCTGCTGGACGATGGGCGCATCCGCCTTGAGGTGCTGGCCGGCGACGCCGGCACGATCCGCACGCGCGTGGTGAATGGCGGCGTGCTTTCCGACCGCAAAGGCGTGAACGTGCCCGACGCCGTGCTGCCGATCCCCGCGCTGACCGCCAAAGACCGGGCCGACCTGGACTTCGCCCTCAGCCTGGGCGTGGACTGGATTGCCCTCTCCTTCGTGCAGCTGCCGGAAGACGTGGAGCAAGCGAAGGAACTGGTGGCCGGCCGCGCCGGCGTCCTGTCCAAACTGGAAAAGCCAGCCGCACTCGACCGCCTGGAAGAAATCGTGCGCGTGTCGGACGCCATCATGGTGGCCCGCGGCGACCTTGGCGTAGAGCTGCCGCCCGAGCGCGTGCCAGGTGTGCAAAAGCGCATCGTTCGCCTGTGCCGCAAGCACGGCAAGCCGGTCGTCGTTGCCACCCAGATGCTGGAATCCATGGTGAATGCCCCGGTGCCGACCCGCGCCGAGGCGTCCGACGTTGCCAATGCCGTGTATGAGGGCGCGGACGCAGTCATGCTGTCCGCCGAATCGGCCAGCGGAGCTTACCCGGTGAAGGCCGTCTCCATCATGAACCGCATCATTTCCGAAGTCGAGCGCGACCCGCTCTACCCGGCCATGATCGAGGCGCAGCATCAGGCGCCGCTGCCGAACAAAGGCGATGCGATCAGCGCCGCCATGCGCGACGCGGCACGCATCATGGGGGCCAAGGCGATGGTGGCCTACACCACTTCCGGCCACAGCAGCCTGCGCACCGCACGCGAGCGGCCGATGGCGCCGATCGTCAGCATCACACCGCGGCCGGAAACCGCGCGCCGCCTGGCGCTGGCGTGGGGCGTGCACAGCACCGTGAGCAAGGACGTGAACAGTGTCGATGAAATGGTCGCCGCAGCTTGCCGGACGGCGCTGCGTGAAGGGTTCGTGAAGCCCGGCGACCAGATCGCCATCGCCGCCGGCACGCCGTTCGGGATGCCGGGCAGCACCAACCTGCTGCGTTTGGCCGAGATATGGCCGCAATAGTTGGACAAGTACAGACTTTCTCTTTTAACGCCGGTCCTCCAACCGGCGTCTTTTTTCCCACCTCGGCACGTGTCCCCCTAGCATCATGCATTCATCACATAAGCGACGCACTCCATCAGTTTGCTGCATATGTGACAACTTGAGCGCATAATATGAGGTTATCAAATGTAGTAACAGAGAGGAGTGCCATGAGCGAACAGTCCACGCAATCCGATATCCTCATACTGCAGGTCATTGAACAGGTTGAAAAACGCATTCTTGATCGCGAAACAAAGCGATTCCGGCTGCTTTATGGCATGGTTGCACTGGTGTCCTTTATTGGCATCGGGGTGATTTCGCAATTGATCGAGCTGTATTCGACACGCGCTGTTGAGCAACGGCTTGAGGCGAGCAAAGTCGAACTGGAGTCCACAAAAACTTATACGCAGCTTTTGGCTCTGGCTACCAAACTGGACATTAGCAATTCCTTCACGAATACTGATCGCGATTCCGTCATGCGCTTACTAGATGCTGCTTCGCAGAACAAGAAGCTAAGATCGGAGCCGGTGTTCGAGTCGCTGCTTGAGAAGATTATCGACAGCTTTGACGCGTCCGACAATGACGCATTTGTTTCAAGGATATACGACACATTTCAACATGAATGCTTGGGGAATGATGGCATTGTCCAGACCCTGGTACAACACTACGCCTCGCGGGTTTTGCAGGCGACTATACTTAAGTCCGATTCTTTCGACCGCGATTTGAGGCGCTTTCACGCTGTGGCGGACTCGGCAGATACGTTCGGAAATAAGGGGCTTGTCGCTGGATTGCGCAGTTTGGTGGCTTACCGGCTGGCCGACCAAAAGAAAACAGTCGAACTCGACGCTGCAATGGTTTCCTATGATGCATTGACCGAGAAGCAGCGAAAAATGTTCAAGGCAGTTATTCAGCGCTATTCGGATGTATCCAGGATGTCGGATATTCCGACACCCGACCTCATCCGCATCAGCAAAGTAGGTAGCGCATTCAAGGCAGCGTATGCAACAGACCTCGTCCGGTTAGAAACTGCGGGAGCGCCCTGAATACGCTACCGCAGCTATTCCCCGCGCTGGTGCACTTGCGAGCCGGCCGCATAGGTGGCTGCGATCGCACGGTCGTCGCCCAGCAGCGCCAGCGCAAACAGCAATTCTTCAAGACTATCGCAGCGCGTCGTGCGCCGTTCCAGCAGCGGCGTGGCCTTGGGATCGACAACGATAAAGTCCGCCTCCGCCCCAGGCATAAAGTTGCCCACGACGCCCTCCAGCCGCATGCTGCGTGCCCCACCCAGCGTAGCCAGGTAGAACATCCGCAATGCCGGCAGGTAGGTCCCGCCCATGCGCGCCACCTTGTACGTTTCGTTCATGGTCTGCAGCATGGAGAACGAAGTGCCCCCGCCAACATCGGTGGCCAGTGACAGCGCCACCCGCTGCCGGTCGGCACCGGCGAAGTCGAACAGGCCGCTGCCAAGGAACAGGTTGGACGTCGCGCACATCGATACGGCGGCGCCGGTCGCGGCCATCCGCGCCCGATCCTCGTTATCCAGCCAGATGCAATGCGCATACATCGAGCGCGGACGCAGCAGGCCAAAGCGGTCATACACGTCCAGGTAGCTGCGCGCCTCCGGGAACAGCGACTTCACCCACGCCACCTCGTCGGTGTTCTCCGCAACGTGCGTCTGCACATAGGTATCCGGATAAGCGCGCGCCAGTTCCCCGCACATGGCCAGCTGTGCCTCGGTCGAAGTGGGCGCGAAACGCGGCGTCAGGGCGTACATATTGCGCCCCTTGTTATGCCAGCGGTGGATCAGTTCCTCGCTCTCGCGCGCGCCCGTTTCGGCCGTGTCCTGCAGGAAGTCTGGGCAATGGCGGTTCATCATCACCTTCCCCGCCGCCATGCGCAGGTTGCGTGCCTCGGCCACGCCGAAGAAGGCATCGACCGACTCCTGGTGCACGGTGCAGTACACCATCGCCGTGGTGGTCCCGCATCGCAGCAGCTCGTCGACAAAGAACGTCGCCACCTCCCGCGCATGGCCAGGATCCTTGAATTGGCGCTCTGTCGGGAATGTATAGGTATCCAGCCACGGCAGCAGCCCCGGCGCCGGCGAGGCGATCATGTCCGTCTGCGGGTAGTGGATATGGGTGTCGATAAAGCCCGGCATGATGATCTTGCCGCGGTAGTCGCGCACCTGGGTGCCGGGCGGTAGCGAATCCTTCAGCCGTTCATAGTCGCCTGCAGCCTGCACGCGGCCATCGCTGACCACCAGCAAGCCATCCCCGTGCCACGCATGGGCCGTTTCGCTGGCTGCCGGGTCGGCCGTGAAATGCAGGATGCTGGCACGGAATGCTTTCAATATACTCATGAACGCCTTCCTAGCTGCCGCGGTAAGTCGAATAGGCCCACGGTGAAACCACCAGGGGCACGTGGTAGTTGGCCTCGGGATCGGCGATCCCGAAAGCAATCACCACTTCATCCACGAAACGCGGCTCCGGCAGCACCACGCCGCGCGCGGCGAAATAGTCGCCCGCAGCAAACACCAGCTCATATTTGCCTGCCACCACTTCGCCGCCGGACAGCAAAGGCGTCTCGCAGCGACCGTCCTGGTTGGTGCTGTCGGACTTCAACAACACTTTTGCGCTGCCTTCAACGCGGAATAGCCGGACTTTGACGCCCGCTCCAGGTTTGCCCTGCGTGATATCCAGGACGTGTGTACTCAGTTTGCCCATATGGTCTCCTCCTTTGAATGGAGAAAATCATATACAGCGCGGCATCGCGATATATACACGCCCGTGAATATCAACCATGAGATGCGCGGACATAATCGGGTTTCCATATCAAAAAATACAGGAGACACCATGCAGCAAGCATTACGCGTAGCGGCAGCCGGCACCATCGCTGTCCTGGCCCTGGCGACGGGCGCGCAGCAAGCCAGCGCCGCCGACTGGAGCGACACCGCCATCGGCTACCGCTATGGCACGAAGTTCGCAGAGCCATACAACCCGAAAGACATCAACAAGCAAATCCTGAGCTGGACCTACGCCGACGGCTACAAGTACGGCGGCAACTACATGAACCTGGACTTCCTGCGTTCGGATGGCGCCGACAACAACGCGCATGAAGCGTACCTGCTGTATCGCCACACGCTTGACCTGGGCAAGGTTGGCGGCAAGAGCTTGAAGTTCGGCCCCGTGCGCAGCGTCGGCCTCACGGCGGGCTTCGACTGGAACACCAAGAACGACAACACCTACAATTCGCGCAAACGCATGGCCGTCGCCGGTCCTACCCTGATGCTGGACGTGCCGGGATTCCTGAACGTGAGCCTGCTGGCCCTTTGGGAAAGCAACCAGCCGCTGGGCATCGCCAAGCGCTATTCCTACGACACGCACGCGATGCTGAACGCAGCCTGGGGCATTCCCCTGGGTGCAGGCTTCAGCTTCGAAGGCTACGCCAACTGGATCGGCCACAAGGGCAAGGACGAATTCGGCGGCCAGACTTCACCGGAAGTCAATATCGATGCCCAGGTGATGTTCGACTTGAGCGCGCATCTGGGCGCCAAGCCGAATACGTTCAAGGTCGGTTTGGAATACCAATACTGGCGCAACAAGTTCGGCAATCCGCATAATATCCCGGGCAGCACGGCAAAGACCCCGATGATCCGCGCCGAATACCACTTCTAGAAAAAGCAGCAGCAACCGGCAGGGGGTCTGGCCAGACCCCGGTTTACCGGTTTTAACGAAAACGAATCGGAGACACGATGAACAACTTGCTCTACCAGGTAAACGACCGTCCGCCGCCCATCACCACCACCCTGCTGGCGGCCCAGCACATGCTGGCTGCCCTGGGTGGCATCATCGCCGTCCCCCTCGTCGTCGGCGCCGTGCTCAAGCTCCCCGCCGACCAGGTCGTGGCACTGGTCAACGCAGCCCTGCTCGGCTCCGGCATCGTGACCTCGATCCAATGCATCGGTGTAGGACCGGTCGGCATCCGCCTGCCCTGCGTGATGGGCACCAGCTTTGCCTTCGTCGGCGCCGCCATCAGCATCGGCCTCGAACATGGCGTGCCTGGCATTCTCGGATCTTCGCTGGCCGGTTCGGCCATCATGATCCTGGGCAGCTTCTTCATGCCGCAAATCCGCAAGTTGTTCCCGCACCAGGTGACCGCCGTGGTGGTGACCATGATCGGCCTGTCGCTGGTGCCGGTTGCGGTCGATTGGGCCGCCGGTGGAAAAGGCGCGGGAGCGAACTACGGCGATCCAGCCAACCTGGGCATCGCGCTGTTCGTGCTGGCCGCCGTGATCGCACTGGTCCAATTCGGCAAGGGCATCATCTCCGCCGCCGCCGTGGTGATCGGCATTGCGATTGGTTACGCCGTGTGCCTGGGCATGGGGCTGGTGGACTTTTCGGCAGTGCGGAAGGCCGAAGTTTTCGCCCTGCCGCAGCCCCTGCATTTCGGCATGACCTTCCCGGTCAGCGGCATCCTGGCGATGGCGCTCGCCTACGTCGTGACCATCGTCGAAACCACGGGCACCTTCATGGCGCTCGGCACGGCGACCAATACCAAAATGAAGGGCAAGCTGCTGTGCCGCGGCGTGCTGTGCGACGGCCTCGGTTCCGCCTTCGTATCGGTGCTGGGCGCTCCTCCGGTATCGACCTTCGCGCAGAACGTCGGCGTCATCTCGCTGACCGGCGTGGCGAGCCGCTACGTGGTGGCACTGACCGGCGTCATGCTGGCGGCGGCCGGCCTGTTCCCGGTGCTGGGCGCCATCGTCGTGACCATCCCGCAGCCCGTACTGGGCGGCGCCGGCCTGATGATGTTCGCGATGATCATCGCCGCGGGCGTACAGATGCTGGCCAACGTGGAACACGACAAGCGTACCGGCTTGCTGATCGCCGTATCGGTGGGTTGCGGGCTGGCGGTGTCGGTGCGTCCGGAGCTGCTGGCCAAGCTGCCGCCCTTCGTGCACGAAATCTTTGGATCGGGCATCTCCACCGCTGCCATCGTGGCCGTGGTGCTGAACCTGGTGCTGCCTGACCGCCCGGTCGCCGTGCATGACGATGAAGAAGAAGACGATGTACCGCAGCCGATGCTGATCAGAAAAGCCGGCTGATTCCCCTCCGGTCCCGCGTCGGCGACGATGCGGGACCGGTCATTTGCGACATTGTTTCCGCAGTGCCCCACGCATTGTTTCCGCAGTGTTTAATCATTTGGAGCATGGACAAAATGAGTAAAACTCTCCTGATCAGGAATGCGCGCGTGGTCGTCACGATGGATGAACAGCGCCGCGAAATCGAGGATGGCGCCATTTTCGTGCGCGGCAATGTGATCGAACAGGTCGGCCCCACGTCGTCGCTGCCCCAGGCCGCCGACGATGTGATCGATGCGGCCGGCCATGTGGTGCTGCCCGGCCTGGTCAACACCCACCACCACATGTACCAAAGCCTGACGCGTGTCATCCCCGCCGCGCAGGATGGCGAACTTTTCAACTGGCTGTCCAACCTCTATCCGATCTGGGCCAACCTGGACAGCGAAATGGTGCATGTGTCCACCCTGACCGCCATGGCGGAACTGATCCTGTCCGGCTGCACCACCAGCAGCGACCACCTGTACATCTACCCCAACGATTGCCGGCTCGATGACAGCATCGAGGCGGCTGCCACCATCGGCATGCGCTTCCACGCCGCGCGTGGCGCCATGAGCGTGGGCCAGTCGAAAGGCGGCTTGCCACCCGACGGCGTGGTGGAAGACGAACAGGCCATCCTGCGCGACACGCAGCGCCTGATCGAAACTTACCACGACGCCGGCCGCCACGCGATGCAGCGCATTGTCGTGGCGCCCTGCTCGCCTTTCTCGGTTTCGCGCGAACTGATGAAAGAAGCCGCGGCACTGGCGCGCAGCTACGGCGTCTCCCTTCATACGCACCTGGCGGAGAACGCCAACGACATCGCCTATAGCCGCGAAAAATTCCGGATGACGCCCGCCGAATACGCCGAAGATTGCGGCTGGGTGGGACACGACGTGTGGCACGCCCACTGCGTGCAGCTCGACGACGATGGCATCCACCTGTTCGCGCGGACCGGCACTGGCGTCGCGCATTGCCCCTGTTCGAACATGCGCCTGGCTTCCGGCATCGCGCCGGTCCGCAAGATGGTCGATGCCGGCGTGCCGGTCGGCCTCGGCGTCGACGGTTCCGCCTCCAACGACGGCGCCCACATGCTGGGCGAAGTGCGCCAGGCCATGCTGCTGCAGCGCGTGGGCTTCGGCCCGGATGCGATGACCGCACGCCAAGCCCTGGAACTGGCAACCCTGGGCGGTGCCAAAGTGCTGAACCGCGACGATATCGGCGCGCTCAAGCCAGGCATGTCGGCCGACATCGCGCTGTTCAAGCTTGACGGGATCGCCTTCGCCGGCGCCCTGCACGACCCTGTCGCAGCGCTGGTCTTCTGCACCCCGGCTAACGTCAACCACAGCATCATCAACGGCAAAGTGGTGGTAAAGGATGGCATTTTGCAAACAGTCGACTTGCCACGGGTGGTCGAGCGCCACAACCGCCTCGCTGCCAGGCTGGCACTGGCAACCGGGGCACGCAAATCATGTGTTCCTTGAAAATAAGTTGCCATTTGGAAAATTGCAAACTATGATGAGCTTAAAGACAGACCCAAATAACGTCTGGAGACAAGCTTTATGCTTCTCAATGAGCACCATGCCGTCCCGATCCGCAAAGGGCCGCCACGGCCACAAGACGCGATCGCCCCCTTCCCGCCTTCGGCCAATTCATACGAGATGACGACCGAAGACGAGATCGGCGACGCGCTGACCCTGCTGGCGGCGCATGGCGATGCGATCTCGATGTATGCGCCCGGCAGCCGCGAGCCGGTGCTGGGGCGCATCCTGTCGGTCGACCCTGAAATGCCGCACTTCGTCATGGAATTGAACGAAGGGCTCACCCTCCAGCCAGGCAAGGTTACCTTCGTGGCCGTGCTGGGCAACGCCAAGCTGCAATTTCGCCTGTCGAACCCGGATTGGAGCCCGGTCGCCGGCAAGCCGCAGCTGATTCCGATGGTGTTCCCGGAAACCTGCACGGTGCTGAACCGGCGCTCCTCCGAGCGCGTCGAAACGCCGCTGGGCGCCAGCTTCACGGCCACCTTCGAGTTGAATGGCGTGACGCGCCAGGACTTGGCAATCTACGATTTCTCGCTGGGCGGGATCGGCCTGCATTGTTCGAAGCTCGAAGCAAAGGGCTTGCTCAAAGGCCGCAAATTGCAGGGCGTGCAGTTGGAACTGGGGGCGGACAACGTCATCGTCGCCGACCTGGAAGTGCGCTACACGCGGCCCTTCCGCTCCTTCCTGATGGGCGAACAGCTGCACGTCGGCTGCAAATTCGTCAATTTGAGCCCGGAGGCGGAAAGCGAACTGAAACGCCTTCTGCAGGCCACGGCGCCGGCCGACAAATAATCTGCCGGGACGCTGTGTCCGTTTCCGCACAGAGCGCCTTGAAGCTGAGCCGTATGCTGCGTATATGACCGATTCTGCACCGGAAGCACGGAAAAGACGACGCCGGCCGGCGCCCTTGTCGCTCGCCGCGTGGAGGCACTTTGTCACCGTGGCGAAGCCATACTGGCTGGAAGACGAAAAGAAGACGGCATGGAGCCTGCTGCTGCTCCTGGTCGTGCTGATGCTGGTCGAGACCAAACTGGCCGTCATGCTGAACGACCAGACCGGCGAAATGACATCCGCCCTGGCGGCCAGGGATGGCGGGCGCTTCTGGAATGCCGTACGGGCATGCTTGCTCACTTTGGCCTTCGCGATACCGGTCTATGCCTTCTATTACTACATGCGCGACCTGTTCGCCAACCTGTGGCGGCGCTGGCTCACCGGGCGCTTTCTCGATGGTTACCTGAGCCAGCGCAAATATTACGAACTGGGGTCCAACCCCGATATCGACAACCCCGACCAGCGCATCAGCGAAGATATCAATACGTTCACCGGCAGGTCGATTCACTTCCTGTTGATCTTCCTGGGTTCGATCATGCAGCTGGTGGCGTTCAGCGCCGTGCTGTGGTCGATTTCGCATTTGCTGGTTGGCGTGCTGGCTGTCTACGCGCTGGCGGGAACCATCATCGCCCTGTACGTGTTCGGCAAGCCGCTGATCCAGCTGAATTTCTGGCAGCTGCGGCGCGAGGCGGATTTCCGTTTCAGCCTGATGCGGGTGCGCGAGAATGCCGAAGCGATCGCCTTTTACCGCGGCGAGGCGCAGGAGCGCGCCTACATCGACAGCAAGTTCGACAAGGTGATCTACAACTTTTCCCGCCTGATCAGGAAACAGCGCACCCTCAACCTGTTCCAACGCACGTTCAGCCAGCTTAGCCTTGTGTTGCCGGGCATGATCCTGGCCAACGGTGTCTTGTCGGGCGAGCTGGAGGTGGGGCGCGCGGTACAGGCCACCGGCGCGTTCGTTGCCGTGCTGGCGGCCGTGGGCGTCATTGTCGAGAATTTCGAGAGCCTGAGCCGCTTCGTAGCCGGGGTCGGGCGCTTGCAGACGTTGTCGGAACTGGTGCTGCCGCCAAGCCGGCCAGGCAGCCTGGCCGACCAACGCGCGCCGCATATCGAGACGCGTATCGGCGAACAGCTCGCGCTGGAGTCTTTGACACTTTGCCCGCCACAATCCGACCGTGTGCTCATCAAGGACCTGACGCTGGCTTTGCAGCCCGGCGATGCGCTGCTCATCACCGGCGACAGCGGTTGCGGCAAGAGTTCGCTGTTGCGCGCCATCGCGGGATTATGGGACACAGGACAAGGCGTGATCCGGCGCCCGCCGCTCGAACAACTGTTCTTCCTGCCGCAACAGCCCTATCTTCAACCCGGCACGCTACGCAGCCAGCTCATTTATCCCAGCGCGCATTCGGACTTGAACGACGAACAGCTCAGCGGCATCTTGGAACGGGTCCAGTTGCCGCATCTGGCGCAACGCGTTGGCGGGCTGGATGTCACGCAAGACTGGGAAAAGCTGCTGTCCGTCGGCGAGCAACAACGCCTGGCTTTTGGGCGGGTGCTGGTGCATCAGCCGGGCATCGTGATCCTGGACGAAGCCACCAGCGCGCTCGACAGCGCCAGCGAGGAGAGACTGTACAACCAGCTGCGCGAAAGCGGTGCGACCCTGATCAGCATCGCCCACCGTGCCGCCGTCCTGCGCCACCATACCCATGTCCTGCTATTGAAGGGCGATGGGGGGTGGGAATTGCATGAAGCGCGAGGTAACTGCGACAAATGGCCGCTCACGGACAAGCATCCGGAAGCGGCCCAAGTGGGCATTTAGACGAAGTCGCCCACCTTTTCCGCCACCGCTTTACGCACCGATCCACTGGTGACGAAGCTGTGCGCCACCTGGATGTCGTTGTGGAACCAGCGGTCGCCTTCCAGGCAGGCCGGGATCTGCTGGCGGATGGCGTCGTAAGCGGCTTGCGTCCCCTCGCCCAGCTTGAACCCAGGCAGCAGATGCCCGGTCATGGTCAGCGCCTGGGCCGCCAGCAGCATCTCCACCCCCACGATGTACTGGGTGTTCTGCACCACGGTATGGGCCTTGCGTGCGCACCAGGTGGAGTTGGAAATGTGGTCTTCGCTATTGCCTTTGGATGGGATCGAATCCACGCTGCCCGGCATCGACAGCGTGCGGTTCTCCATCACCAGGGAGCTGAGCGAGCATTGCACCACCGGATAGCCGGTATTCACGCCACGCAGCCCGGACATCAGGTTGCGTGGCAGGCCCCACGACAGCGTCGGATCGATCAGGCGCGCCACGCGCCGTTCGCAAATGCTGCCCAGGTCAGTGATGCTGATGGCCAGCAAGTCCATCGCCTGTGCCAGGTACTGGCCGTGGAAATTGCCGCCCGAGATGATCTCGAAGCCGCCGCCATCCTTGCCGAAAATGAGCGGGTTGTCGGTGGCGGAATTGATCTCGTTCCTGACGATGTTGTCGATGTAGTCCAGCGCATCGAACACCGGGCCATACACTTGCGGCGTGCAGCGCAGCGAATACACGTCCTGGATACGCGGCGTGTAAGGGATATCGGTGCGGCGCAGCTCGTCCGGGAACTGCACTGCGCGCGCTGCGTGCGTAGTGCGGGTGGAACCCTTCAATAGCTTGCGCACCACGGCAGCGGTCTTGATCTGGCCCGGATGCGGGCGCGCCTGCTGGATGCGCGGGTCGAAGGCCGACATCTCGGCGCGCATGGCTTCCAGCGTCAACCCCAGCGACAGGCAGGCATCCGTCAGCAGGTCGCGCGCATCCTTCGCCGCCAGCACGGCCACAGCCAGCGTGGCGGTGCAGCCGTTGATCAGGGCCGAGGCGTCCTTGGCCTTGAGGTCGAACTTCACCGGGCCAATCTCCGCCTTGGTGATGGCTTCCGCGGCCGGCATGCGCTGGCCCCGGTACATCACTTCGGCTTCGTCGAAGCCGGCGATGGCAGCGGCCAGGTAGGCCAGCGGCGCCAGGTCGCCCGAGGCGCCGACGGAACCCTTCTGCGGCATGATGGGGTGGATGCCGGCATTGATGAAGGCCAGCAGGCGGTCCACCACTTCCACCCGCGGCGCGGAGTAATTGCTGGCGAAGGCGTTGGCGCGCAACAGCATGGTGGCGCGGCTCACTTCTTCCGAAAACGGTTCGCCGATGCCGCCGCTGTGGGCCTTGATCAGCTGCGTCTGGAACAGTTCGATGTGCTCCACCTTGATGCGGGTGTCCTTCAGCAGGCCGACGCCGGTGTTGAAGCTGTACATCATCGGCGCTTCATCATGCATCCAGGTCGATTCGATGTAATCGCGGCTTTCCTTCAGCGCGGCGCGTGAAGTCGCGGACAGTTCCACTTTCGCACCCTGGCGCGCAACCGCCAGCACATCTTCGGCACTGAGGTTGAAACCGTCGATAGTTACCTTGCTCATATCTTTTCCTTTAGTTGGTGCCGGACTCGAACCAGGCGCCGATCATCGCGCGCTCGTCGTCGGTCATATGGGTCATGTTCGCCAGCGGCATATCCTTGGCCTGTACGGCGCGCTGGTAAATCTTGGCGGCGTGCTGCTTGACCTGGGCCTCGGTATCGAGCATCACGCCGCCTGGCGCCGATGCGAAGCCCGCCTGGGTTGGCGCGGCGGAGTGGCAGGACGCGCAGCGCTGAGTGACAACCTGCTGCACGCTGGCCAGGCTGGCTGCGGCAGGCGCCGTGGCAGCGCCGGCGACGGCGTGCCCGTCCCCATCCGCCGCTGCGGCGGCAGCCGCCGGCGCGGCAACTGCCTTGCGCGGCGCCGGCGCGATCGCCACGGCGACGGCGGCGAGCAGCAGCACGCCGGCAATCGGGTAAGCCGGCGACACCTTGCCCGCATGGCGCAGGTTGAAGAAGTGGCGGATCAGCACACCGGCAGCCATGATGGCGGCCAGCACCAGCCAGCTATAGGCATGGCTGTAGGTCATCGCATAGTGGTTGCTGATCATGATCAGCAGCACCGGCAGCGTGAAGTAGTTGTTGTGCACCGAGCGCACCTTGGCGCGCTTGCCGTAGATCGGGTCTGGCGACTCGCCCTTCGCCATCGCGTCAACCAGCTTGCGCTGGCCGGGGATGATCACGAACAGCACGTTACCGACCATCATGGTGCCGATCATGGCGCCGACGTGGATGTAGGCGGCGCGGCCGCTCAGGGTATGGGTCAGCACGTAGGCAGCCGCCACGATCAGCAGGAACATCACGACGCCCAGCACCGCGGGCTTTTCGGCCAGCGCGGTCTTGCACAGCGTGTCGTACACCAGCCAGCCGCCGGCCAGCGTGCCAAGGCCCACCGCCACCGCCTGCATGGAGCTGAGGTCGGCCACATTCCTGTCGACCATCATCGCCGAAGCGTTGAAGTAGTAGACGATGAACAGCATGGCGAAGCCGCTGATCCACGTGGCGTAGGCTTCCCATTTAAACCAGTGCAAGTCTTCCGGCAGCTCCGGCGGCGCCACCAGGTATTTCTGCGGGTTGTAGAAACCGCCGCCGTGCACGGCCCACAGCTCGCCCATCACGCCCTTCTTGGCGAGCGGGCTGCCCGGCTTGGGCGGCCGGATCGAATTGTCCAGCCAGACGAAGTAGAACGAGGCACCGATCCATGCGATGCCCGTGATCAAATGCAGCCAGCGTACCAGCAGGTTCAACCACTCCACCCCGTACGCTCCGAATAATGCTTCCATAAGTCTCCCTTGTAGTCATGTCGTCCGCGACGGCAAGGGTGCGCCCCGGCCGTCGACTTGGTGAAACGATATCGGCTGCGGCGGCGGGAGACCTCGGGCTGCACATATAACTTGCATAGCTCCAGACGAATACTTCCACGCCCGGCTTATGCGAATCTCTTATTCATAAGACCAGATACACAATATTCGGAGACAAAGATGTCAAGATTGCCAGAACACCTGGATATCCACCTGATCCGCATCCTCTACCTGCTCCTGGTGGAAAAGAACGTATCGCGCGTGGCCCTGAAACTGAACCAGCCGCAACCCTCCATTTCGGGTTCGCTGCGCAAATTGCGCGACCTGACCGGCGATCCCCTGCTGGTGCGCGGAGGGCGCGGCATGGTGCCCACGCAGCACGGCGAAAGCCTGCTGAAGACGGCCAAGCGCATCCTCGACGAGACGGAAAGCCTGTTCAGCCCCAAGACCGCTTTCGTGCCGCAGGATGAAGCACGCACCTTCCACATCGCCGCGCCGGACTATATGAACACCCAGTTCTTCACCGAGGTGATCGCCCGGCTGCGCCGCGAGTCCCCGCGCAGCCGGCTGGTGATCCACTCGCTGGGGCCCGACATCGACTACGTGCGCCTGCTGTCGGACGGCGAATTGGACCTGGTGGTCGGCAACTGGGATGAGCCGCCGCAGCACCTGCATATCTCGAAACTGTTCGACGACCCTATCGTGTGCCTGATGCGCGCCAACTGCGCCTACGCGCGCCGCACGCCCAAAGACGGCATGACGCCGGAGGAATACCTGACCCTGCCCCATGTGGCCCCGGCCCAGATCCTGCCCGGCTACCACGGCAACATCGACTCCTTCCTGGAGGAGAAGGACATGGAGCGCAATATTGTTGTGGAATCGGCACACTTCCGCATGCTGCCCTACATCGTCCAGCAAACCGATCTGGTATTAACTTCCGGTAAGCAGTTCGCCAATTTCTACGAGAACCTGCTGGGCCTCAAATCCTACAAAGTGCCCCTCGATTTCCCGCCACTGAGCTTCTACCAGCTGTGGCATGAGCGCGCCCACCACGCAACGGAACACAAATGGTTGCGCGCCCAGGTCAGCGCCGCGGCGCGCCTGTTGGTGAAATAGGACCGCACGCGATAGCGGTTATTGGCCCAGCGTTATGAAACGCGGCGGCCATGCCTCTATGATCAATTCGCCATTCCCCGGACCACCTTTTTTGGAGCGGGCCGCCGCTTGCGGCGGCCCGAAGCACCATGACGAGCCAGAAGCGACTGAATACCTGCGACGCCGACACCATTACCGAGATCCTGCACGGCCTGTACGAGCATTCCCCCAGGATCCCGCAGCGCGCCGCCGCGCAGCGTCCGTTCCGCACCATCGACGAATTGAAGCTTGGCCTGCGCAAGGTGGTGGACGAAGCCACGCAGGACGAGCAGCTGAGGCTGATCCGCGCCCACCCCGAACTGGCCGGCAAAGCCGCCGTGGCGGGCGAACTGACGCCGGAATCCACCGGCGAGCAGGCCAAGGCCGGTTTGAACCTGTGCACGGCCGAGGAATTCGCGGCCCTGCAGGAATTGAACGCGGCTTATAACGCCAGGTTCGGCTTCCCCTTCATCCTGGCGGTGAAGGGCGGCGACGGCAAAGGCCTGACGCGGCAAGCCATCATCGCCGCCTTCCGCCGGCGCCTGCGCAACCAGGTCGAAGACGAACAGCGCGAAGCGCTGCGCCAGATCCACCGCATCGCGGAAATGCGCCTGAACGCCCTGCTCTCCCATGTGCCGCATATGGGACGCGACATCATGGAATGGGCGGAGCAGATCGGCGCCATGAGCGAGGACGAACAGGGCCTGACCTGCACTTATATGACGCCCACCCACCGCCGCACCGCCGCCCAATTGGCCAAGTGGATGCGCGAAGCGGGCATGCATACCCACATCGACGCGGTGGGCAATGTGGTCGGGCGCTACCTGTCCACCGACCCGCAGGCGCGCACCCTGCTGACAGGCTCGCATTACGACACCGTACGCAACGGCGGCAAGTACGATGGCCGCCAGGGCATCCTGACCGCCATCGCTGTCGTCAAGCATTTGCACGAAACGGGCGAAACCCTGCCCTTCCACCTCGAAGTGGTCGCTTTCGCCGAAGAGGAAGGCGTGCGCTTCAAGAGTACCTTCCTGGGCAGCAGCGCCGTGATCGGCCAGTTCGATCCCAGGCTGCTGGACTTGCGCGACCGCGACGGCAAGCTGCTGCGCGACGTGCTGACCGAAGCGGACCACGACGTCAACGCCATTGCCGCCATTGCCCGCAACCCGGCTGACCTGCTGGGCTTTGTGGAAGTGCACATCGAACAAGGCCCGGTGCTGCTGGAGCGCGGCCTGCCGGTGGGCGTGGTGACCTCCATCGCGGGCAGCAAGCGCTTCCTGGTCGAGCTGACAGGCGTCGCCAGCCACGCCGGCACCACGCCGATGGCCATGCGCAAGGACGCCGCCGCCGCTGCCGCCGAAATCGTGCTGTACGTGGAACAGCGCTGCGCGCAGGACCAGCCGCAGTTTCCCGACTCAGCCCTGGTCGGCACGGTGGGCCAGTTGAACGTACCGAACGGCTCCACCAATGTGATCCCGGGCGCCTGCACCCTGTCGCTCGACATCCGTGCCGCCGACAACGCCGCGCGCGACGCCGCCGTGGCCGACATCCTGGCACGGATCGAAAAAGTGTGCGAAAAGCGCCACATCGCCTGCCGGATCGAGCAAACGGTGGCGGCCGATTGCGCGCCCTGCGCGCCGCGCCTGATGGAGCAGCTGGCCGCGGCCGTGGAACGCCACGGCATCCCAGCCTTCCACCTGGCGTCCGGCGCCGGCCACGACGCCATGCTGATGTCCCGCATCACCGACGTGGCGATGCTGTTCACGCGCTGCGGCAACGGCGGCATCAGCCACAACCCGCTGGAAACCATGACCGATGACGATGCCGACCTGTCGGCGCGCATCCTGCTCAGTTTCCTGCGCAACTATAGCTGAACCGAGATAGACGATATGCCCAGGCATATAAGCCGAAAAGGAGGCCTTCGACGATATTGACGTAACAAGCAGCGCGAGGACGCCATATTTGTCCGCCCGGAGAGGCGGAATTTCGGGCGCAAAAAACTAAACGGAGACAAAGCAAAATGCAATTCCTGGACAACTATTTCAAGCTCGGCGAGCACGGCACCAATGTGCGCACCGAAGTTCTGGCCGGACTGACCACCTTCCTGACGATGGCCTATATCATCTTCGTCAACCCTTCCATCCTGGGCGATGCCGGCATGCCCAAGGATTCGGTCTTTGTGGCGACCTGCGTGGCCGCGGCGGTCGGCACGCTGATCATGGGCCTGTATGCCAACTTCCCGATCGGCCTCGCGCCCGGCATGGGCCTCAACGCCTACTTCGCTTACGGCGTGGTGCAGGGCATGGGCTTCCCCTGGCAGGCCGCCCTGGGCGCCGTGTTCATTTCCGGCTGCTGCTTCATGATCGTCAGCCTGCTGCGCGTGCGCGAAAAGATCATGAACGCCATCCCGCCTTCACTGCGCATTGCCATCCCAGCCGGCGTAGGCCTGTTCCTCGCGCTGATTTCGCTGAAGAACGCCGGTATCGTGGTCTCCAGCCCCGCCACCTTCGTCACCATGGGTGACCTGCACAAGCCGGCGCCGGTGCTGGCCATCATCGGCTTCCTCGTCATCGTCGCCCTGGACCGCCTGCGCGTGACCGGTGCCCTGCTGATCGGCATCATGGCCGTGACGGTGCTCAGCTTCTTCTTCGGCGGCAACCAGTTCAACGGCATCGTCTCGCTGCCGCCATCGATCGCGCCAACCGCGATGGAACTGGACATCGTCGGCGCCATTTCGCACGGCCTGTTCACGGTGGTGATGGTGTTCTTCCTGGTCGAACTGTTCGACGCCACCGGCACCCTGATGGGCGTGGCCCAGCGCGCCGGTCTGATGAAGGACGGCAAACTGCCGAAGAACATGAACAAGGCCCTGCTGGCCGATTCCGGCGCCATCATCGCCGGTTCCGTCATGGGCACCTCCAGCACCACCGCCTTCATCGAAAGCGCTGCCGGCGTGCAGGCGGGCGGCCGCACCGGCCTCACAGCGGTCACCATCGCCGTCCTGTTCCTGGCGGCCCTGTTCATCGCCCCGCTGGCCGGCGTGGTACCGGCTTACGCCACCGCCCCCGCCCTGTTCTTCGTCGCCTGCCTGATGCTGCGCGAACTGGCGGAGGTGAACTGGTCCGAGACCACGGAAAGCGTGCCCGCCGTCGTCACCGCACTGGTGATGCCGTTCACCTATTCGATCGCCAATGGCCTGGCACTGGGCTTCATCAGCTACGCCGGCCTGAAACTGCTGACAGGCAAATACAAGGAAGTCAGCGCCATGATCTGGTGTGTCGCAGGCGTGTTCCTGTTCAAAATGATTTACATCCCCGGCTGAAGCAAGGAGTAGCAAAGATGTCCCAACCGATTCGTTTCTTCCACCAGGGGCGCGTGCAGGAAGTCGATTGCGCCGCCCCCACCCGCACCCTGCTGCAGCATTTGCGGGAAGACCTGCACTGCACCGGCACCAAGGAGGGCTGCGCCGAAGGCGACTGCGGCGCCTGCACCGTGGTGGTCGGCTCCCTGGTGGACGGCGAACTGGAAATGCGCAACGTGAATGCGTGCATCCAGTTCCTGCCGACCCTGGACGGCAAGGCGGTCTTCACGGTGGAAGACCTGAAACAGCCAGACGGCGGCCTGCACCCGGTGCAGGAAGCCCTGGTGGAATGCCATGGCTCGCAATGCGGCTTCTGCACGCCAGGCTTCGCCATGTCGCTCTGGAGCCTGTATTTGAAGCAGGAGGGACAATCCGTGCCGCCTTGCCGCAAGACCATCGACGAAACCCTGTCCGGTAACCTGTGCCGCTGCACCGGCTACCGCCCGATTATCGATGCAGCCGCCCGCATGGGCGAACTGCCGGCCGTTGGCTTCGACCGCGCGGCCTTGAAGACGGTGCTGCAAGCCCTGCAACGGGAAACCATGTTCAGCTACACCCACGATGGCCAGACTTTCCACGCGCCGCGCACCCTGGCCGAGATGACGGCGCTGCGCGCCGCGAAGCCCAACGCCACCATCCTGGCCGGCTCCACCGACGTCGGCCTGTGGGTCACCAAGCAGATGCGCGAACTGGGCGACGTGATCTACACGCGCCAGGTGGCCGAATTGCACCGCATTGCCACCGTGGACGGCAAGCTGGAGATTGGCGCCGCCGTGTCGCTGGACGACGCCTACCAGGCCGTGCTCGGGCTGTATCCGAACGACTCGCTGCACGAATTGTGGCAGCGCTTCGCGTCGCAGCCGATCCGCAGCACCGGCACCCTGGGCGGCAGCGTCGCCAACGGTTCGCCGATCGGCGATTCCGCGCCCTGGATGATCGTGCTCGGTGCCGAGATCGTGCTGCGCTCGGACAAGGGGCAGCGCGTGCTGCTGCTGCAGGATTTCTACCTCGATTACATGAAGAAGGACTGGCAGCCGGGCGAATTCGTGGAAGCAGTGCGCATACCTGCGCCCCGCCCTGGCCAGCAATTCCGCACCTACAAGCTGGCGAAGCGCTACGACCAGGACATTTCGGCTGTCTGCGCCGCGTTCTCGCTCGAACTCGATGGCGGCATCGTGCGCAACGCCCACATCGCTTACGGCGGCATGGCCGCCACCTCGCGCCGCGCTCCGCTGGCGGAAGCCGCCATCAACGGCCAGCCATGGAACGAAGCCACCCTGCAGGCGGGAATGGCGGCCCTGGCTGCCGATTACACGCCGCTGACCGACATGCGCGCCACGGCGAGCTACCGGATGCGCACCGCGCAAAACCTGCTGCGCCGCTTCTGGCTGGAGACCCGCCCCGACGGCGCGCTGCCCGCCACTTATGTCAACGCTTACGCATTCAAGGAAGGAGCCGCTGCGTGAACAGCAAGTCCGAACCGTTCATGACCATCGGTGCCGCCAAGGGCTGGGCCGAAGTCGGCCAAAGCCACCCGCACGAATCGGCGATCCTGCACGTGCTGGGCGAAGCCGTGTACACCGACGACATCCCCGAGGCGCAAGGCACGCTGCACGCAGCGCTCGGCCTTTCCGCAAAAGCGCACGCGCGCATCGTCTCGATCAACCTGGAGCCGGTGAAGGCCATGCCGGGCGTGGTGGCGGTGTACACCTACCGGGATATCCCCGGCACCAACGATTGCGGCCCGATCATCCATGACGACCCTATCCTCGCCGAAGAAAAGGTGGAGTACGTCGGCCAGCCCGTCTTCATCGTGGTGGCCGATACGCACGACCATGCCCGCCGCGCGGCACGCAAGGCGGACATCCAGTACCAGGACCTGCCTGCCATCCTGACTCCGCAAGCGGCGCGCGATGCGGAATCCTTCGTCGTCCCGCCCATGCGCCTGACGCGCGGCAATGCGCAAGCGGCCTTCGAGCGTTCACCGAACATCCTTAAAGGCACCTTGCACGTGGGCGGCCAGGAACAGTTTTACCTGGAGGGGCAGATTTCCTACGCCATCCCGAAGGAAGGCAATGCCATGCACGTGTACTGCTCCACCCAGCACCCGACCGAGATGCAGCACGTGGTGGCGCACGCCCTGCACTACCCGTCGCATGCCGTGGTGGTGGAGTGCCGCCGCATGGGCGGAGGTTTCGGCGGCAAGGAATCGCAGTCCGCACTGTGGGCCGCCTGCGCCGCCGTCAGCGCCGCGCGCCTGAAACGCCCGGTCAAGCTGCGCGCCGACCGCGACGACGACATGATGGTGACCGGCAAGCGCCACTGCTTCCATTACGAATACGAGATCGGCTACGACGGGCAGGGCCTGATCACCGCCGCCAAGGTGCAGATGGTGACCCGCGCCGGCTTCTCGGCCGACCTGTCCGCGCCGGTCGCGACACGCGCCATCTGCCACTTCGACAATACTTACTACCTGTCGGACGTCGATATCCGCGCCATGGCCGGCAAGACCAATACCCAGTCCAACACCGCCTTCCGCGGCTTTGGCGGACCGCAAGGCGCCATCGCCATCGAATACATCATCGACGAGATCGCGCGCAACCTGGGCAAGGATGCGCTGGACGTGCGCAAGCTGAATTTCTATGGCCGCAACGACGAGGAAGGCCGCAACGTCACGCAATACGGCCAGAAGGTGGTCGACAACGTGATCCACGAACTGGTGGCGCAACTGGAAAGCGATACCGCCTACCGCGCCCGCCGCGACGCGGTGCGCGCCTTCAATGACGGCAGCCCGGTCCTGAAGAAAGGCCTGGCGCTGACACCGGTCAAGTTCGGCATCGCATTCAACGTCACCCACTTCAACCAGGCCGGCGCGCTGGTGCACATCTATACCGATGGCTCGGTGCTGGTGAACCATGGCGGCACCGAGATGGGCCAGGGCATCAACACCAAGGTGTGCCAGGTGGTGGCGCATGAACTGGGCATCCCGCTGTCGCAGGTGCGCGCCTCCGCCACCGATACCAGCAAGGTCGCCAACACGTCCGCCACGGCCGCCTCCACCGGCGCCGACTTGAATGGCAAGGCCGCACAGGATGCCGCCGCCACCCTGCGCAGGCGCCTGGTGGAATTCGCCTCGCGCACTTTCGGCGTCGCCTCAGCCGACGTCGTGCTGGCCAACGGCAACGTGTTTGCCGGCGAAGCCGCCATCCCATTCGCCGACCTGGTGCAGAAGGCTTACCTGGCGCGCGTACAGCTGTGGTCCGACGGCTTCTACGCCACGCCGGGCCTGAGCTGGGACCGCGAAACCATGAGCGGCAACCCGTTCGGATATTACGCTTATGGCGCTTCGGTGTCGGAGGTGATCGTCGACACCCTGACGGGCGAATGGAAGCTGCTGAAGGCTGACTGCCTTTACGACGCCGGCAATTCGCTCAACCCAGCCATCGACGTCGGCCAGGTGGAAGGCGCCTTCATCCAGGGCATGGGCTGGCTCACCACCGAGGAATTGTGGTGGAACCAGCAGGGCAAGCTGATGACGCACGCGCCCTCCACTTACAAGATTCCGGCGGTGTCCGACTGCCCGGAAGAGTTCAACGTGCGCCTGTTCACGAACCGCAATGCCTTTGACAGCATCCACCGTTCGAAGGCGGTCGGCGAGCCGCCGCTGTTGCTGCCGTTCTCAGTGTTCCTTGCCATCCGCGACGCAGTGGCATCGGTGGGCGACTACCGCGTCAACCCGCCGCTGCGCGCTCCCGCCACTGGCGAAGCGATCCTCGACGCCGTGGATGCGGTGCGTGCGGCACACGCATCGGCATGACGCTGTCGCGCCGGCTGGCCGCCGAAGCACTCGGCACAGCCCTGTTGTTGGCCATGGTGGTCGGTTCCGCCATCATGGCCGAGCGGCTGGCCGGCGGCAACGAAGCGCTCGCCCAGTTCGCCAACTCCCTCGCCAGTGCCGCCGGCCTGCTGGCGCTGATCCTGGCCTTCGGCGCCATCTCCGGCGGCCATTTCAATCCTGCCGTAACAATTGCCGAGGCATTGCGGGGAAATCTCAAATGGCAGGAAGCCGGCCCTTATATCGCTGGGCAAGTGGCTGGCGCCTTCGCCGGTGTGGCGGCGGCCCACCTCATGTTCGGTGAACCGGCCTTTGCCGCCGCCACACAGGCGAGAACAGGCGTTCCACTCTGGTGGAGCGAGGCCCTGGCCACATCCGGGCTGATTGGCGTGATGTTCGGCTGTGCGCGCAACCGTCCAGCACTCGCACCATTCGCCGTCGCCGCCTACCTCTTCGCCGCCTACTGGTTTACCTCGTCGAGCGCATTCGCCAACCCGGCCCTGACATTGGCACGGGCAGCAACCGACAGCGCGGCAGGTATCCGCCTCGCCGATGTTCCCGCCTTTATCGTTTGCCAGCTGTTGGGCAGCCTTGCCGCAACGACGGCTTTCGGCTGGATGTTTGGCCAGGACGCACGCCGGAGCAAGGTCCGCCGTGCATTCGCCCCGGCAGCATCGCCTCCGCCAAATTGATGACGGCGTGACAATTGGTGATTGTATTGTCCAGTTTGCCACCTAGACTGCCTGTTATCGCTCAGAAAAGTCCGACGACCTGCCGCCGTTTCTGACGGTGAGATCAATCAATTCCTAAGCATGGCCGCCCACCAGGGGCGCCACACCAACGACCAGGGGAGTCATCATGGCATTGAATCTGGACCAAACACTTGCATGGACAAAAGCACTTGCAGCGCAAACACCCGACGCCGCAGCAGAATTGGCGATGCTCAATGACTTGCAAGGGAATATTCTGAAAGGCCACGGCCGCCATTTCACGGTGAACCTGTTCCTTGCCTTTGACCCCACCCGGCGCGACATCGTCCTCAGCGCGATTCACAGCCTGGCGGAAGAAGTGACGACAGCGCTGGATCAATTGACCGGCGCCCAGGTGTTCAAGGCAACCGGCAAACCGGCCAATCCCTTCCTCTCGCTGCTGCTCACTGCCGAAGGATATCGCGCCCTCAAGGCGGAAGCGTTCATGCCCGATGGCGAAGCTTTCAAGCAAGGGATGAAAAAGCGTCCACTCAATGACCCTCCTCCGGAACAATGGGACAGAGAGCTTGCGCAGGAAATCCATGCCATGCTGATTATCGGCGCCAACAGTGCTGCGGAACAGGCGGCACTCCAGACCACATTCCAGCAACGTATCGCCGGCACCGCCGGCGCGGTGACCTTGGTTGCAGTCGAATTGGGGACTGCCATCAGCAACAGCAACGGCCATGGGATCGAGCATTTCGGCTACGTCGACGGCCGCAGCCAGCCACTCGTACTGCAGGAGGATGTCGAACACGAAGCGCAACATGGCGGCATCGACCAATGGGACCCATCCATACCATTGCGCCAGCTGCTCGTGAAATGCCCTGGCGGCAAGCTCGATGTCAGCTTCGGCAGCTATTTCGTGTTCCGCAAGCTGGAACAGAATGTGAAGGGCTTCAAGCAGCGTGAAATCGACCTGGCCGAGCTTTTGCCTGGCGCAGGCGCGCGTGCGGGCGCCAGCGTGGTGGGACGTTACGAGAATGGGATGCCGGTTCTCCCCGATCAGATCCCGGCAAAAATCAACGTCGCCGCAGGTGTGCCCAATAACTTCAACTTCCTGTCGGACCCGGAAGGCCTGAAATGCCCGTTCGCCGGCCATATCCGCAAGACCAACCCGCGCTCCGACACGGATGACTCCAAGACCCACCTGATGGCGCGGCGCGGGATCCCCTACGGCACGCGCAGCGACGACCCCAACGACGGCAAATTGGACAACAAGCCAACCGGCGGCGTCGGCCTGCTGTTCATGGCCTACCAGAGCGATATCGAAAACCAGTTCGAGTTCACCCAGATCATGTGGGCGAACAATGCCGGCTTCCGCAGGCCGGACACGGGCATCGACCCCATCATCGGCCAGCCTCCTGGCGCAGGCCCGCAACGCTACCCGAAAGAGTATGGCAAGTCACTCAGCGAACCTTTCGATTTCTCCGGATTCGTCACGATGAAGGGCGGCGACTACTTCTTTGCGCCGTCGATCTCCTTCTTGAAACGCATCCAGTAAAGCTGACCGCCCGCGCGAGGGCTTGCTCGAGATGACATGGCACACTATTTTCGGAGGGCGATATGGCACTGATCGGCGACGTGAAAGTCATTTGCGACGACCTGGCAGCGAAAGGATGGCGCAGACTGCTGCTCGACGTGACGCAGAATGCATTGGACATCCAGCAGCCGAGTGCTGGCGCCTTGAAGGCGGAGCTGGGCAAGCCGCTGCCTTCCATCAAACGGCAGCATCCTGGCCTGGAGGACTTCCATCGCAATGCCAATCAAGCCATAGCGCCTGGCTCCCCCGCACGCAGCCTGCTTTATCACGTGCTGGCATCGCCGCAGGTCTTGCTGCCGGCAGCGGCAACGCCGGATGCCTACCCTACCCTCGGGCAGCTCGACACGATAGAGAACTATATCTACAGCCTGGTTGCGGACCAGGTTGACTTGACTGACACGTTCGTTGCGGTCTTCGCCTACCAGTACCGGGAGGCGGGCCGCACCACGCACCGCTGCCATGCCGACTTTGCATACTCCCGCACGGGTGTATCCCGGGTTGGCACCGCCGGGCATCGGTATGATGCGGCCGCCCGCAGCTTTCAGCCAGTGCCCGACAACGGCAAAGGCATAGCGGTACTGCCAGCGCGATACGGCGCATTCCTGGCGAAACGCGGTCGCCCCGGCGCCGCTGGCTCGGTGCAAATGGTGCCGGGCCAACCCGAAAACCATCGGTTCGCCTTCCCGGTCCATAAGCTCTTCCCTGGCGGGGAATGCCTGGAGGGCAAGAACATCACGCTTGAATTCCTTGAATTCCACCGCAACGAAAAGCTCCGGATGACGCATCAGCTAAGCGAAGCCGAAGGCGGGTTGCCATTGCCGCCCGGGTTCAATGTCAAGTTGCCGCCCTATGTTCGGGACACCGGCAACGGCGCAAACCTGGTATCGCCCTTGCGCGTGGGCGCTTCGGTACTGATCGTCCCAACGCCGGCAGAAAGCCTGGTACGTACGGCAGTCCAGCACAACAGCATTTCCGGCAAGGATGAAATGGTGTATTTCGAAGTTCCCGAGCTGATGCTGGTTCCGCGCCCCGGCAAGGATCGACCATCGCGCTTCGTTGATTCATCGCTGGAAATCAGCGGCTATGTAGTCAACAATCGGAGTTGGCGGATGGCGCCCGAGTTCGTCAACATCCGGCACCGGGTCGACACGACGCTTCCTGCCGATCAGGTGCCGACCGACCTGAACACGCTGCCCGAGAATGAGTACACGGAATTATTGAGGTCGGGCGGCTATCCCGCAGCGCATTTTATTGACGATAGCTGCGACGGCTGCGTCGAGGTGAAAGTCGGTGGACTGGCTAATCAAACCAGGAACCTCGCCGCATTTTCACTGGTAACCGCGCCCGACTTCTTCCCCCTCGCCGACCAGATGGAACTCCAGTTTCAATTTGACCTGCGCGACGTGGGGCCGCTGTCTTTCGAACGTACCGCGCCCAATCCCGGCCTGCCCTTGCCGTCGAAACGCACCCAGCCCGCGTTTGAACGCTCTGACCTGACGGTTACTGCGATCGTGGGCAATCCAGCAACAGGGACTCCGGTAAATCCGCTCGGCCAGGCCAACCGCAGCATCAGCTACCTGCCCGATGGCGCTTCCGGCGTGTTCGCCCCAGGTTGGGATATATCGAAAAGCCGCGACGCAGATGGCTTCTTCTTCACCAGTTACGGGCTCGGCTCACCGTTCCCGGAAGATGCGAAACTCTGCGCCGCGCTGTCGTCGTTCTGGCCGGCGGTCGCGCCCGACGCCAGCCGCACATTTGGCAACCGCTGGCCCGACCGCCTGCCTATGCTGGACGAGGAACTTGGCTTCCATCCCGGGCATCCCCGCGTCAAATCGGGTGAACAGCAAGCGTACAGGGGATGGGATGGCGAGTTCGGCCCCTACTTCGAACGGCTGGCGGCCGGCGAATTTGTGAACCACGCTTCCATCGAACGTTCCGACTATGTCAAGAACGCGCTGGAGGGACGCTTCCGTGTCGACCTTACAGCATCCGTCCAAAGCGAAGACCTGATTGACAGGTTCCGGGCATTGAAAACCTGCCTTGGCCTGATCGAAGTCCAGGAAGAGAACGTCTGCCTGGTAGAAGTACGCAAGGTGCCTGCCTGGTCCACGTTCCCCGCTGCCCCAGGGCAGCTACAAGGCGGCGGCTATCTGATGGTCTTTGCGGAGGTGGATGCCCCCGAAGCCACCGGCGACCTTACGCGTTTGCGTAGCAGGGTCTTGCGGCGCCACACGTTCCAGCTGGCCGCCAACGGCACTGCTTACCAGCGTGGTACCGGGCAACCGGTCCTTCATCCCGCATGATCGGTTGCGACCTGCTCGTTCTGGGCGCAGGCCCTGCCGGCTGTGCCGCGGCGATCCGCGCAAGACAGGGCGGATTGCGCGTCGCACTGGTAGAGCAGCGACTGGCGCCGGGGCTGGCGCCGGGCGAGACCCTGCATCCGGGAGCCGAAGTCCTGTTCGAGGACCTGGGGATGGGAAGCGCCCTGCGCAACGCCGGCTTCCACCGTCATCGCGGCATATGGGTGGAGCATGCCGGCCAGCGGCA
Source organism: uncultured Oxalobacteraceae bacterium (assembly GCA_965650885.1). Taxonomy (GTDB): domain Bacteria; phylum Pseudomonadota; class Gammaproteobacteria; order Burkholderiales; family Burkholderiaceae_D; genus Rugamonas. Next base: position 9,714 of record CBFGQI010000024.1, on the reverse strand, counting down.
TTTTCAGGCCTATGGTGCCGACGCAAATGGTCCGTGGCGCGGCTTTCAGGTCGATCGCGCGCTGCTGCAGGAGATGATGCAAAATGCCGTCCGCGCGTGCGGCGCCCGCTTGCTGATGGGGTGCCAAATCGCTGGATTGCTGCACGAAGACGGCAGGGTGGCCGGGGTGCGCCTTGCTGAGGGCGACATGCGGGCGCGCTGGACGATTGACGCTACCGGCCGCCACGCCTGGCTGGCAAGCCAGCTCGGACTGGCCTCGGAGACCTACTCGCCGCCACTGCGGGTGCGCTTCGGCTGGCGCGCAGCGCAGGCAAGCTGCACGGACGGCCAGCCGCGGATCGCTTTGGGTCCGGACGGCTGGGATTGGGAGGCGCCATTGGGGCGGGACCGCGTGGCGTGGCTGGTGTTACGCAGGGCGGGACAGGAAAAGGCGGAGCATGGCATGGACATGACTTGGCGCCTCCGTCCGGCCTGCGCTGGCCGCGGCTATTTTCTCGCCGGCGATTGCGCAGCACAAATCGATCCCTCATCCTCCCATGGCATGTTACGCGCGCTCATGGCTGGCATGTATGCGGGGTTTCTCGCGACTGCCAGTGCGCTCGGCCGCGCCCCCGAGAGCAGGATCATCGCCGACTATCGCGACTGGATCCGCAGCCAGTTCCTGCATGACGTAGCCCGATTGCGCGACATGCATCATTCGTGGCTGGCCTCGGCACGCCCAGCGGCCCAAGCTTTTGCGCGGCAAGCCTAGCCGACGGTGCCGATGATCGAGACTTCCCGGTTCTCCGGCACTTCGTTATACGACAGCACATGCAAGCCCGGCGCGAACAAGCGCGCATAACGCGCCAGCAAAGGCCGGATCTGCGGTAGCACCAGCAGGATCGGCGGCGTCGCCTGCTGCTTCATCTGCTCGCGCGCCACCGGCATATTGACCTGCAGCTGCGCCAGCAGATGCGGATCGATCGGGTAATTATCCAGCACCACCTTGCCGCTCTGGCGCGCCTGGTTCAATGAGCCCAGCAGCATATTTTCCAGCTCCCCGCCCAGGTTAAACGCCAGCATCTCGGTCTTCTGCCCGAACAGGCCGGACACGATCTGGCGCCGCAGCGCGCAGCGCACCTCCGCCGCCAGCAGGATCGGATCCTTGGTGGTCTCGGACGAATCGAGCAGCGTGGTCGCGATCGGCACGATATCCTTCAGCGACACCGATTCCTGCAGCAGCACGCGGAATACCCGCAACAACTGGGTATGCGTCAAGGCCTTGTCCAGCGCCCCTGCCAGCTTGGGCGACAGCGCCGTCAGGCGCTCCATCAGCGCCGCCACGTCCTCATGGCGGAACAGTTCCGGCAAATACTCGCGCACCAGCTTCGACACGTGGGTCGCGATGGCGCTCGGCGCCTCCACCACCTGGTAGCCCAGGCCCAGCGCATGCGCCTTGTCCTTGGTCTCGATCCAGGTCACCGGCATGCCGTAAGCCGGTTCCACGCCGGGGATGCCGTCGACCTGCCCGTACACGGTGGGCGACGGGATCGCCATCAGGCGGTCGGCAAACACTTCGGCCTGCGCGATGGTGGTGCCGCCCAGCACTACCGCGTACTGCGACGGTTTCAAGCCCAGGTCGTCGCGCACATGGATCTGCGGCAGCACCACGCCCATCGATTCCGACAAGCTCTGGCGCACCCCGCGCAAGCGCTTGGTCAGCACTTCGCCATGTGCCTTGTCGATCAGGCTCACCAGCTTGTAACCCAGCGACACCTGCAGCGGCTGCACCACCGGCAGCGACTGCCATTCCAGCTCCGGCACCTTCTCTTCGCGCAGCGCCGCTTCGATGGCGGCGATATTGTCGGTGACCGGCGCCGCCTGCCGTTCGCGCAGCCGGTACGCCACGTACCCCAGCACCGCGGCAAAACTCAGGAACATCAGCCACGGCATGCCCGGCACCAGGCCGAGGATGACCATCACGGCGGCGGCGCTGAACAGCACGTTCGGCGATGCCAGCAGCTGTTCGCCGACCTGGGCTTCGAAACCGCTGGCATCCGAATCCGAAATGCGGGTAACGATGATGGCGGCGGCGGCCGACAGCAGCAGCGCCGGGATCTGCGCCACCAGGCCGTCACCGATGGTCAGCAGCGCGAACTGGCGGAAGGCGTCGCCGAAACTCATGTCCTGCATCAGGGTACCGATGGCGACACCGCCGACGATATTGATGATCAGGATCAGGATCGAGGCGACCGCATCGCCGCGCACGAACTTGGCGGCGCCGTCCATGGCGCCATAGAAGTCGGCTTCCGTCGCCACTTCCTTGCGGCGCTGGGTGGCCTTCTCCTGGTTGATCAGGCCCGCGTTCAGGTCGGCGTCGATCGCCATCTGCTTGCCGGGCAAGGCATCCAGGGTGAAGCGCGCCGACACTTCGGAGATGCGCTCGGCGCCCTTGGTCACCACGGCGAAGTTGATGATCATCAGGATCACGAACACCACCAGGCCGACCACGAAGTTGCCGCCAATGACCACCTGGCCGAAGGCTTCGATCACGCGCCCGGCGGCATGGGTGCCTTCATGGCCGTGCAGCAGCACCACGCGCGTCGACGCCACGTTCAGCGTCAGGCGCATCAATGTGGTGGCCAGGATCACCGTCGGGAACACCGAGAAGTCCAGCGGCCGCTTGGCGTTCACGCTGACCAGGATCACGATCAGCGCGAGGACGATATTGAAGGTGAACAGGACGTCCAGCAGGATTGGCGGCAATGGCAGGATGATCATCGCCAGGATCGCCAGCAGGAACACCGGCGTGGCGAGTTTGTGGCGGCCTGCTTCTGCGATCAAGCCCTTGAGGAAATTCATGTCGGTACGGCCTCACTCATGGATGTTGGAACTGGAACCTGGCCTGCCTCCAGCGGATTGGGCTGCGAGGGCCGGCGTCCTTCGCGGAACGCCTTCAGCTGCAGCACGTAGTGCAGGACCATGGACACGGCCTGGTACAACTGCACCGGGATCTGCTGGTTGACCTGGCTGGTATTGTAAATGGCGCGCGCCAGCGGCGGCAGGGACAGCACTTCGATGCCGTTCTCCTGCGCCAGGCGCTTGATGTACAGGGCCATCTCGTCGACGCCCTTGGCCAGCACGTAAGGCGCTTCGGCGCGCTTTTCGTCGTACTTGAGCGCCACCGCATAGTGTTCCGGGTTGACGATCACCACGTCGGCGCCCGGCACCACCTTGCGCGCGGCGCGCTGGGCCAGCGCCCGCTGCAGCTGGCGGATGCGCTGGCGCACTTCGGGCCGGCCTTCCTGCGTCTTGTATTCTTCCTTCAGCTCCTGCTTGGTCATCTTCTGCTGCTCGGCAAAGAAGTAAGCCTGGGCCGGCACGTCGATGATGGCGAAAATGATGAACACGGCCACCATGGCCATCACGCCATCGAGCATCAGGCTGGCGCCCGAGATCATGGCTTCGTTGAGCGCCAGGCCTTGCAGCTGCGTATATTCCTTGACCGTGCTGGTGCCGACGTGGATCAGCACCCAGCTCAGCACGGCGGCCTTGCCGATCGATACCGCCAGCTCGAAGGCGTGCTTTTTGGAGAACAGGCGCCCCAGGTTGCTGACCGGGTTGAAGCGCTCGAACTTGGGTTGGATATTCTTGGCGCTCATGACCCAGCCGCCCGGCACCATGGCGCCCAGCACGATGAACAGCGGCACCACGAACAGCGGCGTCACCATCTTGACCAGCAGCAGGGCCGAACTGAGCCAGATCTTGCTCATCACGTTCTCGAGCGCGCCCTCGCCTTCCAGCGGCGCGAAGGATTGGTGGAAGATTTCGCGGAATTCCAGCAGATAGCCCGGCAGCAGCCACACGAACAGCTTCAGCGACACCAGGATGCCGATGGCGGTGGCCAGGTCGCGCGAGCGCACCACCTGGCCTTCCTGGCGTGACTTCTTCAGCTTTTGCGCTGAAGCCTTCTCTGACTTGTCGCCGCTCTCGTCAGCCATGGGGCACCATCTGTTGCTGGATCATGTCGAGCACGCGGGTCGACATGCGGATGTAATGCTGGGGGATGAAGCGCACCACCTGGCCCAGCATCAGCAAGCCGAAGATGGTGATCACCGAGAAGCCCAGCGCGAACAGGTTCAGCGTCGGCGCCACGCGGTTCAGGAAACCGAAGCCGATCTGCACCACCAGGGCCGAGAACACGACCGGGATGGCCAGCAGCATGGCGGCGGAAAAGATCCAGGCCACATTCCACGCCACCGTTTGCAGCAGCAGCGGCGCATAACCGCCGCCCAGTGGCCAGGCCTTGAAACTTTGGCCGATCACGCCGGCCAGCACCAGGTGGCCATCGATGGCAAAGAAGACCACGATGGCCAGCATGGTCAGCAGCGCCGACACCACGTCCGAGGACGTGCCGTTCAGCGGGTCGTTCATGACCGCCATCGAAAAGCCGACCTGGCTCGACACCATGTAGCCCAGCACGCCCACCACCGACATCGAGAAATGGAAGGCCAGGCCGATCACCAGCCCGATCACCGCCTGTTCGACCGTCACCGCGATGCCCTGCACCGAGATCGGGTCGATGCCTTGCACCACCTGCCCTTCGGTCACCGGCAGCAGGATGATGGCCAGCACCAGCGACACCAGGATGCGTACCGTGACCGGCACCATCATCTCGCCGATCACCGGCGCCGCGCTCAGCATGGCCATGCAGCGCACGAAGGGCCACCAGATGGCGGTCAGCCACACCAGGAGATTGGCCAGGACTTGTTCCATGGCTGGGCTAGCCGACCAGGGTGGCGGCGCGCTGGAAGATGGAAACGCAGTAATCCATCAGGTAGCCGGACATCCAGCGCCCGGTCAGCACGATGGCCAGCAAGGTCACCAGCAGGCGCGGCAGGAAGCTCAGCGTCTGCTCGTTGATCTGGGTCGCCGCCTGCACCAGCGCCACCAGCAAGCCCGCCACCAGGCCTGGCACCACCAGGACCAGGACCAGGATCATCACGATGTGCAGCGCCTCGACCACCAGGTCGACGGCTACGTCGGGAGTCAGCATCGCTTCGTCACCTAATAGGCTTGTATGCTCGTCACGAGCGTATTGACAGTCAATGTCCAGCCATCCACCAGCACGAACAGCAGCAGCTTGAACGGCAGCGAAATCACCAGCGGCGACAGCATCATCATACCCATCGCCATCAAGACCGACGATACCACCAGGTCGATGATCAGGAAGGGAATGAACAGCAGGCAACCGATCTGGAACGCTGTCTTCAATTCCGACAACACGAAGGCGGCCAGCTTGACGGTGAAGGCATGGTCGGCCGGGTTGCTGATGGCATCCTCGCCCGCCAGATGGGCGATCTGCTTGAGCGACGCCTTGCTGGTCTGCGCCAGCATGAATTTCGACACCGGCTTTTCGGCAATGCGCAAGGCATCCTGCAAGCCGATCTTGTCCTGGTCGTAAGGCACGAAGGCATCGCGCCAGACCGCGTCGCCGATCGGCTTCATCACCAGCAGGGTCAGGATCAGGGCCACGCCGGTGATGATACGGTTGGGCAAGCCCTGCTGCAGGCCCAGGGCCTGGCGCAGCAGCGACAGCACGATGACGAAGCGGGTAAAGCTGGTCATCATCATCACCATGATGGGCAACAAGCCCAGCAGGGTCATGATGATCAGGATCTGCATCTTCACCGACAGGTCGGTCTTGGCACCGGGCACGACCCCGGCCAGCAAATCCTGAGCCCACGCAGGCGCGCAGGCGCATAGCAGCACTGCCCCGGCCGCCAGGCCGGGCACCAGGCGGCGTACGGTCATGGCGCCATCATGTCGAGGTTCAAACCGTCCAGATCGATGACCTTGAGGCCATAATTTTCGCCGGCCACCACCACTTCGGCGCGGCCGATCGCGGTCCCGTTGACCTTGATGGTCAGCGGTTCGCCGGCCAGCATGTCCAGCTCCACCACGCTGTCCGGACCGATCTGCATCAAATCCTGCAGCGACAGGCGGGCCGACCCCACCTCGAGGGTCAGGGTGACCGGGATCTTGCGCATCATGGCCGGCAAATCGCGGCGGCCGGCCCGCGCGGCCGGCACATCGGTGAGGTCCTGCGACACCTGGTCGATGATCATTTCCTCCGACATATCGTCCAGCATGGGGTCGTTGGAACCGTTCGGGTTGTTCATCATATTCATTCGATATCTTCAAAAGAGGTTAAGCAGAGTTTGCCCTTGTGCTCCGTTACCGCAGCTGTAAACAGGCGGGAGTCTTCGAGCATGACGTCTGCCCTGTGCAGGCTGATGGGAATCACATCGCCCACACGCAGGTCGAACAGGGCGCCCAGCGTGGTTTCCTTGGAAACCAGCCGGCCACTCAAGCCAACCTCGAGCCGCGCCGCCAGCGGCCCTGGATTCTTGCTGCCCTTCTTGCCGGCATCGCGCGCCGGCTGCAAGCCGCGCAGCACGCCGCCCATCACTTGCTTGTCGAGCGCGAACCAGGCCTTGCCCTGCAGTTCGCCATCGCTCAGCGACACCGTGATGACCCAGCTGCCTTTGGCCGGCTGCGTCGCCACACCGGCTTTGATATTGTCTTCTTCGCCAAGTTCCCGGCCGCCATCGGGCAGGTTGCTTTCAATCCGGGCGGCCACAATACTGGCCAGCTGTTGTCCCAGCACCACAGCCAGGCGCTCTTCGGTCGCCGTGACGCGCACTGCCTGTTCGTCCAGCGCGGCATCGGCGCGGGAGGCGCGGCCATAACGGTAATTCAATACACTGAGCAGGATTTTGCGGTCGAGGGCGAACGCCAGTTGGCCCGACGGTGCGGCAAACCCCAGCCAGCGCTGGCGCGCTTCGCGGCCATCGAGGCGGTTGAACGCGACATCGTCCACCTGGAAACTGCCCCAGTAACGCCGGTGCACATTCAGGCGCATCGCTTGCGCCAGGTCTTCGCGCAATTGCGCGGCAAACTCCGGCAACCGGTGCACCGGCCGTCCCAGCAAGCAAGGGTCAAGTACTTCGTATTGCACGTGGTTATTCATGGTTGGCCATCCGTCTGCCCTTGTATGTCCATCGTAACGCAAACTTGTCCGCTCAGGATGTTATGGGAAGCGTAGAATAACCCAAATCCCTCGGTATTGCCATGAATCAAGTAGTTCAGTCCTCAAAATCACTTTACAGAAAAGTTGCCAAGCGGTAAGCTTAGTTGGTGCAAGTTCCATATAAGTAAGTTGCAAAACCGATCCTTAGTGCATGATTCATAAGACGTTTTGCATTTTGTAAGCGGTTGTTACGAGCGCGAATTCGGGTTACACTGCTTGTTCCCGTACGGCACTATTTAACAATTACCCAGCTTTGTTTAGTAGTCAAGCACGATGTGATGATGGTAACGACGTGCAAACGGTGGCGCAACCAACCTGAGGTGTTTTATGGCAAATGAATTCGCAGGCCTGATCAAGGCCGACCTGGCGTCGCTGAACAATGCGGCAGCCGAACTCGCCCAGCAAGCCACGGCCATTGCCCCGGCCGCACAATTCAACGCGTCCCACGCCGGCGCGCCTTTCTCGTTTGCCCAATCGATGCAGGATGCCATCGCCGGCGTCAATGCCCAGGACGTGCATGCCGGCCAAAAGATGGCCGACGTCGATGCCGGGCGCAGCGACGATCTGGTTGGCGCTATGCTCGCTAGTCAGGAAGCCAGCCTGTCGTTCCAGATGCTGATGCAGGTGCGCAACAAGGTGATGGGCGCCGTCGATGAGCTCATCAAGCTGCCGCTGTAAGCCGCTTTCCTCACTGCTTCGTTCTCGAAAGACCTGACGTGATTGCTAACTTGAAGTCCGCTTTGGGACGTTGGCGCGCCGCCGCAGCCCCGGCCGTGCCGCCCGCCGTCCTGAAGAACCTGTATCCCCTGCTGCTGTTGGCCGTGGGCCTGACGGCGCTGGTGCTGATGGTCCTGTGGAAGGACCAGAGCGGCTACAAGCCCGTGTTCGGCCAGCGCGAAAAAGTCGCCACCGCCGACATGATGACCGTGCTCGACGCGGAAAAGATTGCCTACCGCATCCATCCGGAAACGGGCCAGGTGCTGGTGCCGGAAGGCAAACTGGGCCAGGTGCGCATGATGCTGGCCGCCAAGGGCGTGACCGCGCAATTGCCGGCCGGCCTGGAATTGATGGACAAGAACGACCCGCTGGGCGTGTCGCAATTCGTGCAGGATGTGCGCTTCCGCCGCGGCCTGGAAGGCGAACTGGCGCAATCGATCATGACGCTCGACGCCATCGCGCATGCGCGCGTGCACCTGTCGATCGCCAAGTCGACCTCCTTCGTGTCGAGCGATGGCGAAAAGTCGTCCGCGTCCGTGGTGGTGGCAACCAAGCCGGGGCGCACCCTGGCGCCGGAACACATCGCCGCCATCGTCAACATGGTGTCCGGCAGCGTCGCCTCGCTGAGCCCGGCGCGCGTGAGCCTGGTGGACCAGGCCGGCAACCTGCTGTCGTCCCACGTGGACTTGAGCGAAGGCTTCGACGCTTCCACCTCCACCAACGAGAACGCCAAGCGCCTGCAGGAAGAAATCCGCGGCAATATCCGCGGCCTGCTGGGCCCGATCGTCGGCGACGACAATTTCCGCACCAGCGTGACGGCCGACGTCGACAACGACAAGGTGGAGGAAACCGTGGAAAAATATGGCGCCGATCCCAAGGTGACCAGCGAGGCCATGCGCGAGGAACAGGACCGCAACCGCATCGCCATGGGCGTGCCGGGCACCCTGTCCAACCGTCCGCCGCCGCAGCAGGCGGCCGATGCCGCCGCCGGCGCCGCCGGTGCGCCGGGCCAGGCGCCGGATGGCACCGCGCGCAAGAATGCCACCACGCGCCAGTATGCCTATGACCGCAGCATCACCCATACCAAGCGTGCGCGTGGCCGCCTGGTGCGCCAGAACGTGGCCGTGGTGCTGGCGCAAGCGGCGGCGCCCTTCCCCAAGACGGGCTGGACGCCGGCGGAAATCGCCAACATCGACAAGGTGCTGCGCAGCGGCCTGGGCATCAATGAAGAACGCGGCGACAAGCTGGTGGTGAGCGCCATGAACTTCCCGGCCAAGCCGGCCGCCCTGCCATGGTGGCAGGAACGCGACACGGTGGTCGATTCGGCCAACTGGCTGGGCTATGCGATCGCCCTGCTGCTGGCCTACCTGCTGCTGGCGCGTCCACTGCTGCGCCTGCTCACCGCCCGCTTCGCACCGCCCGCCCCGGCGCCGGCGGCCAAGCCGGCCCTGGCCGGCGCCGCGCGCCAGGCCCAGGCCGAAGCCACGCCGATCCCGGGCAGCGCCCAGCCGGTCGGCGCCGGCCCGGCCGCGCTCGGTTCCCCGGACGCGCCGGCGGAGGATGCGGCCAAGACGGGCGCGCTGGAAGGCAGCCAGATGCCGATGGTGCCGCTGCTGGAGAACTACGATCTGCCGCCGGCCGGCTCGCCGGTGGACGTGATGGTCGACCACCTCAAGGTCCTGGCCGAGAAAGAGCCGGAACGTGTCGCCGAAGTCGTCAAACAATGGATGCAGAAAAATGGCCGAAATCAACAGTAACCTGGACCAGGAAGAGCAAGGCCTGAGCCCGGTCGAACAAGCCGCCATCGTGCTGCTGTCGATCGGCGAAGAGCCGGCCGCCGCCGTGCTGCGCTGCCTGTCGCGCGAAGAATTGCTGGAAGTGACCCAGGTCATGTCGCGCATGAGCGGCATCAAGGTGGAAGAAGT
>CBFGQI010000023.1:0-50891 GCA_965650885.1 uncultured Oxalobacteraceae bacterium | reverse complement strand
CAAAGCGAAAACGCACGTAATCACACTGATCACCAAGTGGCTGAGCTCCGCCAGTACATTGTCGAACAAAGCGAAAACGCACGTAATCACACTGATCACCAAGTGGCTGAGCTCCGCCAGTGCATTGTCGAACAAGGCGAAAACGCGCGTGATCACACTGATCACCAAGTGGCCGAGCTCCGCCAGTGCAGTGTCGAACAAGGCGAAAACGCGCGTGATCACACTGATCACCAAGTGGCCGAGCTCCGCCAGTGCATTGTCGAACAAGGCGAAAACGCGCGTGACCACACTGATCGCCAAGTTGCGGAACTGCGCGAACATGCTGACAGGCAGATCGCTGAGCAGCGCAAGTACACCGACCAATTGCGGGGATACATCGACCACCAGATCGAAACTCTTCGCGCGGAAGCGCTCCGGCGGGAGGATAAATTTGATCGGTATTTCCGCTGGACCACCGGCTCCATCCTTACACTGTCCAGCCTGATGATCGCCATGTTTACGAAAATGCTTGGCCTATACTGACATGCGTCCCGTGCGCAATGCGTACGCCCATTCCGTCCGCCCATGGCGCTGCGCCACTTCCGCCGCGGCATTCCAGTCGTAAGCAACCGCGTACTGTTCAACCGCCCATCCGCCAGCAGTCCGCTCGACGATCGCATAGCGTGCATGCGGCGAACCATTCTCCGCCTTGTGTGGAAACGGCACATCATCCGAATAAGCCTGCAAGCCGACGCTGCCCGGGTTGACCACCAAGCGTCCATCGTCCAGTTGCACCGTGCGCGGCACGTGCGTATGGCCGCACAGGATGAGTGAAGCGCGCGCATCGCCGGCGCGCGACAGTACTTCCGCATAGGTGGCCGGGTGCTGGCCGCTTTGGTCGACGCTCTCCATCCAGTACACCAGGTCCGAACCCGGCGTGCCATGCACCATCAGCACATCCTCCTGCAGGCGCAGCGACGCCGGCAACGACGCCATCCACTCCCGGTGCACCGGCGCGATGTGGTCATGCGCCCAGCGGTCCGACGCCCCCATGCGCGCGGGATCATGCTCCAGCACTTGCCGTTCGTGGTTGCCGCGGATGGTGGGCAACTCCAGCGCCATCAAACGCTCCGCCGTCTCCGCCGGCAGCAAGGGACCGGACAGGATATCGCCCAGGTTGACCGTCACATCGACGTTGCGGCGTGCGATGTCGGCCAGCACGGCATCCAGCGCCCACAGGTTTCCGTGGATATCCGAGATCGCAGCAATCCGCATCGCCTATTTCCTATCAAAGAACTAGTTATAAAAAATACAAATTCATGACATTTAGCATGTATGATTTACAAGTGTACCTTGAGCCGCCCGGTTCCGGGTTCGCATCGACAAACCCAAAACATCAGGAAAAAAGATGAAGAAACTGTTCTTCGCGGCAGCGTGCGCGCTTGCCATCAGCGGTTGCGCGGAAATGCCGCAACAAGGCCAGCAACAAGCCTCCGAAAAACGATTCACGGAAGAAGACGACTTTGTGACGGGCTCGCGCATTGCGCGCAAAGCCCCCAAGAATCCGGCACCGGCAGCAGCCCCGGCCGGAGGTGGCAGTGGCAGCACCGCCACCTCGGCAAAACGCTAAGCCGCCAGGGTAGCGATTTCCGCCGCGCTCAATGCACCGTCGCAGCGGCGGAAACCGTCAAAAAGGATCACTTACCGGCCAGCGCATCCGCCACCTTGTCCATTTGGGAGGCCTTGGCGAGGGCGTTGGCCGGCTTGCGCTCATTCTTCGGGGACTCCTTGGCCTGGGCCGGCGGCGGCACCGGCAACAGCGAAGCCACGCGCACCGTATCCATCGCATACATGGATGCGAACAGCCCCACCGTTCCGATCAATATCCAGCGAACCCACCAGGAAAGCACGATGACCTCCAGCGAACCAAGCCACTAATCAGTGTAGGCGCCAAGTTTGCCGAAATTCTATTAAATTGTCACGCGTGCAAAGAAAATTTACGATTGCGGCTGTTGGGCCATGTACACCAATTCCCAGATGTGGCCATCCAGGTCTTCGAAGCCGTGGGCGTACATGAAACCGTAATCCTTGGGTTCGCGCGGCGCCTTGCCGCCCGCTGCCAGGGCCTTGCGCACCAGTTCATCCACCTCTTCGCGGCTGTCGCAGGACAGGCACACCAGCACTTCGGTCGCCTCTTTCGCATTGGCGATTGGCTTCGAAGTGAAGGTGCGGAAGAAATCCTCCACCAGCAGCATCGCGTAGATGCTGCCGTCATGGATCACCATGCTCGCTGCGTTCTCGTCGGTGAACTGCGGGTTGAAGGTGTAGCCCATGGCAGCGAAGAATGCCTTCGACTTTTCCAGGTTCTTGACGGGCAGGTTCACGAAGATTTGCTTGTTCATTGTTGGCCTCTTGGTTGGGTTAGTTGATGGCAGCACGCCTGCCATTATCCCTACGACGCGCCAGCTTGCCGGAAATCGACAGAATTCGCAAAATTTCAGATTCGCTCGTGCCGTATCCCCGAAAAACGAACGCCCGCGAATTTCTCGCGGGCGTTGTCGCTTGCGCTCCGGCTCAGCTACATGTCGGGCAAGGCATGGCCAGGGCGAACGCGGCATGGTCGCCACGGTCATACATGGTCAGCAAACCATAGCCATTGGTTGCCGTGGCACTCACGTGCAGCAGTTCCGAGAACGCCGCATTCGGGCATGGGCCCAGCAGGCTTGAGACGGGAATGGGTTTGGCGTACTTGAACGCACCGGCCGGCACAAAGCCATTCTGTCCGCCATCGCCCACCTTCCCTGCCGGGCTGATGCTGGCCACCGCCAGGTCCGGCCCTGCACCGCGCGCCGTACCGAAGGAATAGGTCGCGAAGTTGTTCGGATGGCGTGCCGTGAACGACAGCGTCGCGGTATCGCCAGGCCCGCTGTAGTTGTGGAAGCCGCACACCGGGTCCGGCGACACGGTTCCGCCGACCGGATGCACCTCCGCCTGGCAGCGGTTGTTATCGACCCTGACCACCATCCGGAAGCCCATCGTATCGCCGCCGGCCGACAGGATGCGGTTGTAGGCCGGCGCGCTCACGGTCGGCACCACGCCAGTGCCGAACGGCGCGTCGACTGCGGTGATGCGCAGGTCAATCCCGGCGGCAGTCCAGTTCACCAGCGCCCCCGCAGCATCAAACAGCTCCAGGCGCATTTCGTAGCGGCCGGCTGCCATGTCGTCGGACAGCGGATCGCCAATTGGCGTGCCGGCCAGATCGTCCGTCTGGAAGTAGGCGGTGGCCAGGTCGATATGCTCATTCAGCACAATCCATTCGTCCCCCGACGGCGAAACCGTTGGCCGGATACGGAACAGGTTCGGCAGCGGCGCCGGGTTCGGACCAACAGTCGGCATTGGTCCCATCAGGTCCGACGAATAGCTGGTGCCTGACTTGTAGTGGCGGTGCACATCGGCGGCCATGACTTTCGGCGGCGCGAGCAAGGGCTCCGATCCCGGTGCGACCACACCGGACGTGCCATCCGGACCACTCAGGCGCTGGTAGGACCAGCGGTAATACGGGATGCCCTTGTTATCGATCAGCTCGGTTCGGCTGAAGTCCACGCGGGGTTCAAGTGTTTGCCCGAACGGGCTGCCATCGTTGGTCAAACCCTCGGCACTCGCGGGAGAAGTCTGCAGCTCGCGCACGGCGACGCCGAGACCGATCGACAGCACGACGACCTGGCAACCCGGCAGATCCGGCTCTTCATCGCAACCCGGCACGCGCGGATCGGTGACACGGATCGTGACTTCGCTGCCGCACTCGTAGTTCCAATAGGTGTGGCATGCCTTGGATGGACGGTACACGACTTCATAGCCGTTGCCGAAGTCGTACTCCACCCAGAAATACAGGTCGGGATGGTCGCTACCGCAGCGGTAGAAGAGCGTGGTCTCGAAATTGCCGAAAGCGTCAGTCGTCACAACCGCCATCTCATCGCAACGGAACAGCCACCACCAATGCGGCCAGTAGCAGAACCAAGGAAGCAGCAACTGCCAGTTCTCGACCAGGATATTGCGCAGCAGCGCAGGCGACGTGCTGCGCAGGTTGCGGTTCAGGATTGCCGGCACATCCAGCTCGCCGGGCGGGTCCGGCTGCGGATCGAAACGCAGTGCCGCCCGGCCCAGGCGTGGCCCAGGATCCGGAATCGGGATCGGCGGCCGCTCCAGCACGTCGATCAAGTCGTCGCGCAGGCGGAGGATATCGATATCGGGCAGCTTCAACAACCACAAAGGAATGCGGTCGACTTCGCAAATGTGGACGCGCGCATTGCACACGGCCCGGTTGTCCGAATTGCGCACGACTTTGCCGTGCACCCAGCAGAAGCAGAATGGCCAGAAGTCGATGATGGGGCCCGGTACTTCAATGCGGGTGATGATGTCGCGGCCCCGCTGCAGCACGGGCTCATAGGCGCCAAGGCGCTTCAGCTTGTCGGCGCTCGGCCTGGAGGCCTCGATGCGTTCGTTCATGGGGGCGATCAGCACACGGGGATGGCCCATGCCGCCGGCTGGCAAATTCAGTTCGAATTTGCCGTCGCGGATCTCGATCCGTTTCGGCTCCGACTGGCGCTTGTCGTACACGTAGGCGGCGAGCGGCTGCTTGAAATCCGGACGTTCCGCGGTCGATACCTGGATGGTGATCTGCTTTCCTGAATCCTGTGTTGGCTTGCTCATGGTGTTCCTCGCTCAAGTGTCCTGCAGCATGGCGGCTGCATGCAGTGCACTTTAGGGAAACGAGGCGATGAAGGGATTGGTACTGGCACCTAGATTCTGCGGCCGCAGCACCTAATTTCTTGCGACGCCATCACGTTTGACTGCTTGAAGCATCAACCGCACAGCCCAGCTGATTACACAAAAGCACAAGACCATTTATGTTCTTTATCAACGGCAAGAAATTTCAATGCGCTTATGCTAACCTCGCCCTGCATTACATAATTACGTAACAAAAGGGAGTGGTAGCGTGGCAAGAGCAGGGCTAAGCAAATCCGAAGTTCAACGGGCCCGCGATCAGTTGATCGCCGAGGGGCGCTACCCGTCTGCTGACGCGGTTCGCGCGGCATTGGGTAACACGGGCTCGAAATCGACCATCCATCGCTACCTGAAAGAATTAGGGGGCGATGCTTCAACTGCGTGCGCCAGCCGCCAGGAAACGGAGCGCTCGCTGCAAGTGTTGATCGAGCAGATCGCCGCCAAGTTACATACTGCCGCGGAGGCGCGTTTGCGTGTCGTTACAGACGAGTATGAAAATACTTTGCGTATTAAAGAGAACGAAATCGCAGAGCTGCGCGAAGTCATTGCCAAGTTGACTTCACGACTCCATGCGCCTGAACGACCAGAAGACAAGTCTGCGCCCTCGTTGTACGACGGCTTTGGCCGTTTTGGCCGCCTGAATTTCAGCAGTCGTAGCGGGCCACACTGCAGTTCGGCCTTCAGCATCATGCTGGATAGTGACCGCTCCACGCTGGCGGATGCCAGCAAGATCCGCTCCCCAGGGCTGCAGTCCCATTAAGCAGCATTACGTTTTTTTCCAAGGAACTTGGAAACGTTCCCAACATTACAAGATTTAAAAGAGGAGAAATATGCACACTGCAATGAGTACGACAGAACTTTTTCTACTGGCGATGGTGATTATCTTTTCGGTCCCTTACCTGATCTGGCGTTTAGGGAACACGAATTATTATGCGCCGCTGGTGGTTGTGCAGATCATTGCAGGAATCCTGCTCGGGCCAGGTGTGCTGGGTGCTTCCTACCCGGACTACTACCAGTTCGTATTTACCCCTGGGGTGATCCAGTCGTTAAACAGCATCGCCTGGTGGGCAGTAATGATCTTCGTCATGATCGCCGGGATCGAACTGGACCTGACTAAGGCTTGGGAACACCGGCGCGAGAGTGTGATTACTGCGTCGTTTGCGCTCGGCATGCCGCTCCTGTTTGGTTGTGCAGCGGCGTTGTGCATGCTGATGTATAGCGGCTGGATTGGCCCGAACGGCCATGAGTGGCAGTTCGTTGTAGGTGTCGGTATGGCATGCGCGGTGACCGCATTACCTATCCTTATCCTGCTGATGGAGAACCTTGAAATCCTGCGCCAGCCGATCGGCCAGCGCATCCTTCGCTATGCCAGCCTGGACGACATCGCCATCTGGGGCGTGCTGGCGCTGATCCTGTTGGATTGGACCCGCGTCGGTCGCCAACTGGGATTTCTCGTCGTGTTCGCGTTTGCCGCATGGGGTTACCGCAAACTGATGGTCCGCATCCCCGAGCGCGATCGCTGGTACGTCGCGCTGGTTTGGCTTGCGCTGTGCGGGTTCGCGGCGGATTGGGCTGGCTTGCATTTCATGGTCGGCGCATTCCTCGCCGGTGCGGTGATGGATGCGCACTGGTTTGACCAGAAGCAGATGGATTTCATGCGCCATCATGTGCTGCTTGCATTCATGCCGGTCTTCTTCCTCAGCACGGGACTGCGCACTGACTGGGGCGTCGGCGGGTCGGCAGTGTTCATTGCTGCCGCTGTGCTGCTGTTCGCCTCCGTATCCGGCAAACTCATTGGCGTGCAGATCGCTGGGCGCATCCTGAAATGGCCGCCAGGCGATGCCTCGATCATTGGCTGGCTGCTGCAGACCAAGGCACTCATCATGATCATCTTCGTCAATATCCTGCTGGACAAGGGCATCATCACCAACGAAACGTTTACGGCGCTGCTGTTGATGGCTGTCGCCAGCACAATGCTGACTGTGCCAGTTGTATTTCCGAAGCTGCAGCAGGTGCGTGAGCTGATCTTCCGCACGAGTTAGGCAATGGACATTGTGCTCCCACTGCGTCCATCGCTTGCCGAGGCGCTGGGAGCCATTCGTCATCGGCAAAAAAAAGGGCTACAGTCTAAAACTGTAACCCTTTGATTTGTATGGTCGGGGCGAGAAGATTCGAACTTCCGACCCCCTGCACCCCATGCAGGTACGCTACCAGGCTGCGCTACGCCCCGACTCGAGCCACGGATTATAACAGAGCAATTTGAGGTTTTGTCAAAGTTACCGCAAACTACATGAATGATGATCGCGTCTCCCGAAGCTGCGCGTGCAGCAGAACTGATTTTGCAGGCTGATGGCTTGATTGTGGCGACTGGCGCAGGCATGGGTGTGGACTCGGGCTTGCCGGACTTTCGGGGTAATGAGGGATTCTGGAAGGCTTACCCTGCCCTCGGGCGGGCGCGGATGGAGTTCACAAGCATTGCTTCACCGCGAACCTTTCATGAAGATCCGGCACTGGCCTGGGGCTTTTATGGGCATCGGCTGGCGCTTTACCGGGAGACGGTGCCGCATGAGGGGTTCGCGATGCTGCAGGATTGGGGGGCGGCGATGGAACATGGGTGCTTTGTCTTCACCAGCAATGTGGATGGGCAGTTTCAGAAGGCGGGGTTTGATCCGGGCGCTATTTATGAGTGCCATGGGTCGATTCATCATTTGCAGTGCCTGGGGCCTTGCTGCGGGAAGATTTGGGCGGCGGAGGGATTTGTGCCGGATGTTGATGCGGATGCTTGCCGGCTGCGGAATGAGGTGCCTCGGTGTCCGGACTGCGGCGGGGTGGCGCGGCCGAATATCCTGATGTTCGGGGATTGGGGGTGGGTGGAGCGGCGCAGTGCGGTGCAGGCGGCGCGGCTGGAAGAGTGGTTAGGGCGGGTGCGCAGGCCGGTGGTGATTGAGCTGGGGGCGGGGACGGCCATTCCTTCGGTGCGGCACTTTGGGCAGGGTGTGGTGCTGCGGGGTGGGAGGATGGTGAGGATTAATCCGCGGGAGTTTGCAGTGGGGGGCTCGGAGGATGTGGGGATTGCGGCGGGGGCGCTTCAGGGGATAAGGCGGATTGCATTGGCAATGGGAAGTCAAAACCGGTAAACCGGTGTCAGACCCGAAGGGTCTGACACCGGGGCTGTTCGGCGGCCGCCTACTTAAACGAATTTTACGGAGAGGCTGGGGAGGCCTTCGATGCTGGCGGTGAGCGTCTGGCCGGGGGCGACTGCGCCGACGCCTTCGGGGGTGCCGGTGAATATCAGGTCGCCGGGTTCGAGGCGGAAGAGCGTGGAGAGGTTGGCGATCGTTTCGGCGACGGACCAGATCATGTGGTCGGTGCTGCTGGATTGGCGGATGGCGCCATCCAGGGCTAGCGCGATTGCCGCGGCTTCGATGCCGGGTACTTCGGCGGCACGGCGCAATTCACCTATGGGCGCGGAGTAGTCGAAGGCTTTGCCGATTTCCCATGGGCGGCCGGCGTCTTTCATTTTTCCCTGCAGGTCGCGGCGGGTCATGTCGAGGCCTACGGCGTAGCCGAAGATGTGGTTTGGCGCGTCTTCCACGGGGATGTTGCTGCCGCCCTCGCCTATTGCGACCACCAGTTCGCACTCGTAGTGGAAGTTGCTGGTTTGCGGGGGGAATGGCAGCTCTGCCAAGCTGCCTGGTGCCACGGGCACGACGGCGGCGGCGTCGCCTGGTTTGCAGAAGAAGAATGGCGGTTCGCGGTCGGGGTCGGAGCCCATTTCGCGGGCGTGGCCGGCGTAGTTGCGGCCTACGCAGTAGACGCGGCGCACGGGGAAGCGTTCGTCGGTACCGGCGATGTGCAGTGCCGCGATCAGGTGCGGCGGGAATACGTAATCAGCCATCCTTAAATCCTCATGTGAATAGGAGTGCCTTCAGCGCGATGCGGAAGGCGTCAACCAGGCCGGGAATCGATAGCCCGGGATTGTGCAGGCCGCGCAGTTGCAGGCCTTGGTACAGCGAGATCATGGCTTGCATGCGTCCGTCGAGTGTTTCGTCGTCGACCGCGAGGCCATGCTTTTCGCGGCCCATTTTCAATAGTGCCCGCAGGCGCGTGCTCATGCGGCGGTCGGCGTCCCGGCTCAGGGCAGCGATTGCTGGATTGCGCGAGCTTTCGGCGAAGATCTCCATCGGCAGCGCCCAGTGTTCGGGGTCCAGGTTATTGCGCACGCTTTGGTCAACATCGTCGATGATGGCTTGCAGCGGGTCTGGCTGGCTCTGGATCGTGCTGAGGATTTCAATCACGCGTGTTTCGTTTTCTTCAACGAAGGCGGCGATGATGGCGTCTTTGCTGGCGAAGTAATTGTATATATGGCCGGCGCTCATGCCGGCGGTCTTGGAAATCTCGGACATGCTGGCACCGTGGAATCCACTGCGGCGGAAACAGGTGGCGGCGGCGTCCAGTACCTGGCGGCGCCGGGTGGCGGCGCGTTCGGGGTCGATGTGGCGTTTTTCAGTCATAAGGCGTAACAATGGCCAAGGGAACGAGCTTTGTCAAATTACAACGTGCTATGATGGGATAGCAGTTACTTCATTCTCAAACGATAAGAGTGAACGATATGCCCTCCCGTACCTCCCGCTCTATTGAGATGCGGCCCGCTGAAGCGGGCGATCTGGCCTTCATGCAGCAGCTTTATTCCAGCACGCGCAGCGCCGATGTTCGCATGGGAGGGTGTGATCTCGCGACCGAGACCTTGTTGCAGGGGGTGCAGTTCCGGGCGCAACAGAGCTGGTATGAGACCCGGTATCCCAATGCGGATCTGGCGGTGATTATGGATCGGGAGCGGCCGGTGGGGCGGCTCTATGTCGATTATGGTCCGGGCGAGTTGCGGATTCTGGATATCTGTTTGCTGCCGGATTATCGCAATCGGGGGATTGGGTTGGGGTTGCTGCGGAGTTTGCAGGCGCAGGGGGAACGGCTGCGGCTGCCCGTGCGGATCAATGTGGTGCTGGGGAGTCCGGCGCTGCGCTTGTTGCATCGGTGTGGGTTTGAAATTCTGGCGGTGGATGGGATCTACAATGTGATGGAGTGGGTGCCGCCTCTTCAAAACCGGTAAACCGGTGTCAGACCCGAAGGGTCTGACACCCGCCCGGCTTCGCTATGCCCAGCCTCCCAGGACCTTGTACAGGGTGATCTGGTTGGTGGCTTTGGCCAGCCTTACGCTGATCAGGCTTTGCTGGGCTGAGTACAGCGCGCGCTGGGACACCAGGGCGTTCAAATACGATTCCGACCCTTTCTGGTACCTCGCTTCGTGGATGCGGTAGCTGCGGCTGGCCGCTTCCGTCAGCGCGGATTGCGAGACTACGCGTTCGTCCAGCGTGCCGCGCTGGGCCAGTGCATCGGCCACTTCCCTGAATGCGGATTGGATGGCTTTTTCGTAGCGCGCGACGGCGATGCCGTTGTCGGCTTTGGCTACTTCCAGCCTCGATTTGTTGGCGCCGGCGTCGAAGATCGGCAGCGTCAACTGGGGCAGGAAGGTCCAGGCGCCACTACCGGCTTTGAACAAATCGGACAAACTGCCACTTGCACTGCCTGCGGTACCGGTCAATGTGATGCTGGGGAAGAAAGCTGCACGGGCGACGCCGATGTTGGCGTTGGCGGCTTTCAGGGCATGTTCAGCTTCCAGTACATCGGGGCGCTGCAGCAGGACGGTGGACGGTACACCTTCCGGCAATTCGGCCAGCGTGGTGACCGCAGTCGGCAAGGATTGCGGCAGCAGGCTGGCCGGCACTTGAGTACCGACCAGCAGGGCCAGCGCGTTTTCGCCGGCCGCTACCTGGGCGGTGTACAGGGCCATGTCGTTGCGCGCCGCTTCCACGCTGGTCTGCGCTTCGTACATGTCGAGGCCTGAGGTGGCGCCGGCTTCGAAGCGGCGCTTGCTCAGTTCATAGGTGATTTGCTGGCTTTTCAGCGTGTCTTGCGCGAGGCGCAGCCGTTCCTTGTCGGCGGCCAGGCCAAGCCAGGTGGTGGCCACTTCGGCCACCAGGCTCAGTCGCTGGGCGCGTTGCGCCTGTTCGGTGCCGAGGTAGGATTGCAGGCCGGCTTCGGACGCATTGCGCAATTTGCCGAACAGGTCCAGCTCATAGGCGGGCAGCGCGAGGCCGCCGGTGTACTGGCGGCTGATATCGCCGCCCGGGGCGCGCGATGCGCTCTGGCCGACTTGTGCGTTCACATGTGGCAGCTGGGCGGCACGGTCGATGCCGTACTGCGCCCTCGCCTTTTCGATATTCAGCACGGAGACCCGCAGGTCGCGGTTGTTCTTCAGCGCCAGCTCGACGACTTCGCGCAATTGCTGGTCGCCGATGAAGTCCTGCCAGGCGATCTCGCTGGCCGGCTTGGCGTCGGCTGCGGTGTTGGCGGGCTTGTAGGCCTCGCCTTGCGGCCAGGCGGCGGCCACCGGTGCCACTGGGCGTTCATACACTGGCGCCAGGCTGCAGCCGGCCAGCAAGGCTGCCGCTGCAAGGGTAAAGAGTGTCTTGTTCATTTCAATTCGTCTCCGAAGCGATAGCCGGTGCCGCGGGTGCGGCGGGTGCCTTACGGGCCAACCATGCACGCACCAATACGAAGAACACCGGCACGAAGAAGATGCCGAGGAAAGTTGCGGTCAGCATGCCGCCCAGCACGCCAACGCCGATCGCATTCTGGCTGCCGGAACCGGCGCCGCTCGCCAGCGCCAGCGGCAGCACGCCGAGGCCGAAGGCGATGGAAGTCATCAGGATCGGGCGCAGGCGCAGCTTGACGGCCTGCAGTGTGGCTTCGCGCAATGCGATGCCCTGCTCCTGCAGCTCCTTGGCGAATTCCACGATCAGGATCGCGTTCTTCGCCGACAGCCCGACCACGGTCAGCAAGCCAACCTGGAAGTACACGTCGTTCGCCAGATGGAAGCCCCAGGTGGCGAACACCGTGCCGAGCACGCCGAGCGGCACTACCAGCAGCACCGAGAACGGCACCGACCAGCTTTCATACAGCGCGGCCAGGCACAGGAAGACGATCAGCAAGGAGATGGTGTACAGCACCGTGGTCTGCGAGCCGGATTCGCGTTCTTCGACCGACAGGCCGGTCCATTCGAAGCCAATGCCTGGCGGCAGTTGCGCCACCAGTTTTTCCATTTCGGCCATGGCGACGCCGGAGCTGACGCCTGGCGCGGGCATGCCTTGCACGTTCATCGACGGCACGCCGTTGTAGCGCTCCAGGCGCGGCGAAGCGTAGATCCAGCGGCCGGTGGCGAAGGCGGAGAATGGCACCATTTCGCCTTGCGCATTGCGCACGAACCATTTGTTCAAGTCTTCCGGCGACATGCGCGATTCCGGCGTGCCTTGCAGGTAGACGCGCTTGACGCGGCCCCGGTCGACGAAGTCGTTCACGTAGGACGAGCCCCAGCCAACGCTCAGCACGCGGTTCACGTCGGCCACGGCCAGGCCAAGCGCGGTGGCTTTCTGCTGGTCGACATCAAGCTTGAATTGCGGCGTGTCTTCCTGTCCGTTCGGGCGTACCGCCATCAGGAGCGGGTTCTGGGCGGCCATGCCGAGCAGCTGGTTGCGGGCGGCCATCAGCGCTTCGTGGCCGACACCGCCCTGGTCCTGCAGTTGCAGGTCGAAGCCGCTGGCGTTCCCGAGTTCCATCACGGCTGGCGGGGCGAAGGCGAACACCATCGCTTCGCGGATCTGGGAGAAAGCGCCCATGGCGCGGCCAACAATGGCTTTCACGCGCAGGTCGGCGCTGCCGCGTTCGGACCAGTCTTTCAGGCGCACAAAAGCGAGACCGGTGTTCTGGCCGTTACCGGCGAACGAAAAACCTGCCACGGTGAACACGGACGCGACGGACGCCTTTTCGTTCTCCATGAAGTGGTGCTCCAGCTTTTCCAGCACTTTCAGCGTGCGTTGCTGGGTGGCGCCGGTTGGCAGCTGCACCATGGAGAACAGCACGCCCTGGTCTTCTTCCGGCAGGAAGGAAGTCGGCAGGCGCATGAAGGAAACCGCCAGCACGGCCAGCAGCGCGCCGTACACCAGCAGCGAACGGCCGCTGCGCGCGAGCATCTTGCCGACCCAGCCCTGGTATTTGGTGCTGCTGCGGTCGAAGCTGCGGTTGAACCAGCCGAAGAAGCCTTTTTCGGATACGTGGGCGCCAGGCTTCAGCAAGGTCGCGCACAGCGCCGGGGTGAACACCATGGCCACCAGCACGGACAGCACCATGGCGGACACGATGGTGACCGAGAACTGGCGGTAAATCACGCCGGTCGAGCCACTGAAGAAGGCCATCGGCACGAAGACGGCGGACAGCACCAGGGCAATGCCGACCAGGGCGCCGGAAATCTGGCCCATGGATTTCAGGGTCGCCTCTTTCGGCGACAAGCCCTCTTCCGTCATCACGCGTTCGACGTTTTCCACCACAACGATGGCGTCGTCGACCAGCAGGCCGATGGCGAGCACCATGGCGAACATGGTCAAGGTGTTGATCGAGTAGCCGAGCGAGAACAGGATGCCGAAGGTGCCCAGCAACACGACCGGCACCGCCAGCGTCGGGATCAGGGTGGCGCGGAAATTCTGCAGGAACAGGTACATCACGATGAACACCAGGATCACCGCTTCCACCAGGGTCTTCACCACTTCTTCGATGGAGAGCTTGACGAAGGGCGTGGTGTCGAATGCCACCTGGGCCTTCATCCCCTGCGGGAATTGCTTGTCCATCACTTCGATCTTCTGCTTGATCGCTTCGGCGGTGTCCAGCGCGTTGGCGCCGGTGGCCAGCTTGATCGCCACGCCGACTGCCGGTGCGCCGTTGTAGCGGGCCACGGAATTGTAGTTCTCGTTGCCCAGCTCGACGCGTGCCACGTCGCGCAGGTGCACGGTGGCGCCGCTGGTGGTGGTCTTCAGCAGGATGGCTTCGAATTGCCCGGGCGTCTGCAGGCGGCTTTGCGCGGTGACAGTGGCGTTCAGCTGCTGGTCCGGCACGGCGGGGGCGCCGCCCAATTCACCGGCCGAGACTTCGGCGTTCTGCGCCTGGATGGCGGCTGCGACGTCGGCCGGCGTCAGCTGGAAGCCTTGCAGCTTCTGCGGGTCGAGCCAGATGCGCATGGCGTACTGCGAACCGAACAGGGTGACATCGCCCACGCCTTGCACGCGGCTCAGCGGGTCGATCACATTGGCGGCCACGTAGTCACCCAGGTCGGACTGCTTCATCTTGCCGTCTTCGGAGACGAAGCCCAACACCATCAGGAAGTTGCGTGTGGCTTTCGATACGACCAGGCCTTGCTGGGTCACCGCGCTGGGCAGCAATGGCGTTGCCAGCTGCAGCTTGTTCTGCACCTGCACTTGCGCGATGTCCGGATTGGTGCCGCTCTTGAAGGTCAGCGTGATATTGATGCCGCCGGTCGAATCGCTGGTCGACGACATGTAGCGCAAGCCGTCGATGCCTTTCATCTTTTGTTCGATGATCTGGGTGACGGCATCTTCCACCGTCTTGGCCGATGCGCCGGGATAGGAACCGGAGATCGAAATCGATGGCGGCGCAATGCTTGGATACTGCGCGATAGGCAATCCCTTGATCGCCATCACGCCCGCCAGCATCACGACGATGGCGAGCACCCAGGCAAAAATCGGGCGGTTGATAAAGAAGCGGGACATGGTTTGGTCTCCTCGCTCAGCGCGCAGCCACGGCCGGCTTGCCTGCCGCCGCAGCGGTGTTGCCCGCGCCGTTCGTGACCTTGGCAACGACGGCCGGAGCACCAGGCTTCACTTTCTGCAAGCCTTCCACGATCACGCGGTCGCCGGCGGCCAGGCCGGACTTGACCAGCCATTTGTCGCCGATGGTGCCGCCGACCTGCAGCACGCGCTGTTCGACCTTGCCGTCCTTGTTCAGCACCATGGCGGTGGCCTCGCCTTTCGGGCTGCGGCTCACGCCCATCTGCGGCACGGCGATGGCTTCTTCGCTGACACCGGTTTCCAGCACGGCGCGGACGAACATCCCGGGCAGCAGGTCGTGCTTCGGGTTCGGGAACAGTGCGCGCAGGGTCACGTTGCCGGTGCCGGGATCGACGCTCACGTCGGAGAATTGCAGCTTGCCGGGCAGCGCGTATTTGCTGCCGTCGGCCAGCATTAAGGTCACGGCGGCCTGGCCATTGGCCTTCTTGATGGAACCGCTGTCCATTTCGCGCTTCAAGCGCAGCAATTCTTCGCTGGACTGGGTCACGTCAACGTAGATCGGGTCGAGCTGCTGCACGGTAGTCAGGGCGGTGGCCTGGCCGGCGGTGACCAGCGCGCCGGGCGTTACGTTGGAGCGGCTGATGCGGCCGGAGATCGGCGCTTCCACCTTGGTGTATTCGACGTTGATGCGGGCGGTATCCAGCGCGGCTTGCGCGGCTTCCACTTCGGCCTTGGCTTGTTCGTGGGCGGCGACGGCGTCGTCGTAATCCTGGCGGCTCACGCCTTCGATGGCCACCAGCTCTTTATAGCGGGCGACTTTCGGACCGGCTGCGGCCAGGTTGGCCTTGGCCTTGGCCAGGTTGGCTTTGGCGGAGTTGTAGGCGGCCAGGTAAGTTGCTGCGTCGATCTGGTACAGCTGGACGCCGGCCTTGACGTCGGCGCCTTCGGTGAACAGGCGCTTCTGGACCAGGCCACCGACCTGCGGGCGCACTTCAGCTACCTGGTAGGCGGCGGTGCGGCCCGGCAGTTCGGTGCTCAACGCCAGTGGCTGGGCTGTCACAGTGAACACGGCCACTTCCGGCGCCTGCTGGGCGCCGCCGGGGGCCGTAGCGGCCTGTTTGCCGCCGCAACCGGCGGCCAGTGCGGCTACCGCAGCAGCAGCACCCAGCAGCATGAAATTCTTTTGCATATTTTTCATCTTTTCTTCCCGAAAGACATAGAATGAACGATCATTCTAACACGGTTTAAAAATATGACCAGCGGGTCAGTAATTTTTACCTTGCGAGCGTGGCGACTAAAACGGACTAAAACATGGCGCCGGGAACGGATTGCTGGATCAGATTAGACTTTCGCTTCGGCGCAATGGACCGAATTAGACACGCGGGCTACGAGCGTGGACTGTTCTGGCGCGGAGGATTGGCGTTTTGGAGCGGATTAGACTCAAACCGTTCGAAATAGACTGAAAGAGACCGAGCAAGGAATTTGCGGACACACCACTCAAATGGGCCGCGACGCTTTTCGGCGTGCGAGTTCGCGGTCGAGCGCGTTGGCGAAGTTCTGGCGATCGGCTTGGCTGAAGGCAGACGGTCCGCCGGTATCGACACCGGCGCCGCGCAGCTCGTCCATGAAAGTACGCATGGTCAGTTGCTGCGCGATGGTGTCTTTGGTGTACCACTCGCCGCGTGGGTTGAGCGGCTGGCCGCCCTTTTCCAGCACCTGTGCGGCGAGCGGAATGTCGCCGGTGATGACGATGTCGCCAGCGCTGACGCGTTCGGCGATTTCAGCATCCGCTGCGTCGGCGCCTGCGGGCACCTGGAGCGCGCGGATGAAGCGCGAGCCAGGTACCTTGATCAGTTTGTTGGCAACCAGCGTGACGTTAATCTGCGTGCGCTCGGCGACCCTGAACAGGATGTCTTTGATGACGGCCGGACAGGCGTCCGCGTCGACCCAGATATGCATGAAATGTAGAGAGTACGATGAAATGATTCCTGCATTTTAGCCGCTGGGCCGCCGCAGATCACAAAGTTGCGGGAACGGCGTCGATCTGCACGCTTTGCAGCGTCACTTCGGAGTGCGCTTCGAAGCCTGAATCGATGCCGAGGATGATCCATACGGCGCCGTTGGCGTCGGTCGTCACCTTTTGCACCTTCTCGTTCTTCACGGTCTTGCTGGCGTAAGCGGTGCTGCCGCAGGCCAGGCCGTTGGCGATGTTGCCGATCACCTGGGCGTCCTTGCCGCCTTCGGCCTGGTTGCCGCGGTCAATGTTCATGCGGATTTCGTTGTTGACGGTCACGGCTTTCGGTTCGGTGGGCGTGGCGCCGGCGTAGACCCAGACCGCTTCGCCCGGCGCGCCGCCGACACCCATGCAGCCCGAGGGTACGTTGCTGGCGAATTTGAGGGTGAAGTTGACGTTGTACGTGGCGTTCTTTTCCAGGCCGGAGAACTGTTTTTTGACGAACAGGAACAGGTCGTCGCTGCGGTTGGTGCCGCCGATGAAGTAGCCTTTGCCGGTCAGGGGCGACGGCAGGGCGCGCTGCTCGAAGGTGACGTTGGTGGGGGCGGTCTCGGGGCTGTAGTCGGAGGAGCTGCCGGTCCAGCCGGTCACGCCTTTATCGAAGTCGACCAGCATGGAGTATTGTTTGGGGCCGGTGCCGGCGTCGTCGTTGCTGCCGCCGCAGGCGGATAGCAGGGACAGGATCGCGGCCGACAGGCTTGCTTTCAGGATTGTTTTCATTTGTGCTCTCTTTACGAAAGGTCGGGAGTGACTGATTGTAAAAAGAGCCTGGGGGGCTTGGGCGGCGGGTTTGTATGTAGAAGTATGTAGGTCTTGGCTACATTTGCTGACAAAACCGGTAAACCGGGGTCAGGCCCAAGGGCCTGACCCCGCCTGCACGCGCTCCTCCTCTTACTTCCAGTCGCCGCGGAGTTCGGCTACCTGGCGGTGGAGGAGTTCGGGGCTCACTTCCGCCGGCGCGACGGGCTGGCCTACCGCGAGCGACAATTGCGAGCGGAAGCCTTTGCGGAAGGCGCGCTCCAGCAAGCCATCCTTGCTGCGGCTGAGCAGGTGGCCCCACAGGCCGCGCAGCGCCATCGGGATCACCGGGACTTGCGAGCGTTCGATGATCTTGCTGATGCCGCCTTTGAATTCATTCATCTCGCCGGTGCTGGTCAGTTTACCTTCAGGGAAGATGCACACCAGTTCTCCTTCATGCAGGGCCTGGGCGATGTCGACCAGGGATTTCTCCAGCAGCCATGGGTCTTCCTTGGCGGGCGCAATCGGGATCGCTTTCGCGGTGCGGAAGATCCAGCCGAAGAATGGTGTCCTGAAAATGCGGTGGTCCATCACGAAGCGGATCGGGCGCGGGCTGGCTGCGACGATCACCAGCGCGTCGACGTAGCTGACGTGGTTGCAGACCAGGACGGCGCCGCCCTCTTCCGGGATGCGGTCGGCGTCGACGGTCTTCACCTTGTGCACGGTGTGGATCAGGATCCAGGCCAGGAAGCGCAGCAGGAATTCCGGCACCAGCGAGAAGATATATACCGCGACCAGGCCGTTCATGATGGCCGTGGCCAGGAACAGTTCCGGGATCGAGAAGCCCTGGCCCAGCAGCAGGATCGCCACGCCGGTTGCCACCACCATGAACAACGCGTTCAGGATGTTCATGCCGGCGATGGTGCGGGACAGGTGCTTCGGATCGGCGCGCAGCTGGATCATGGCGAACAGCGGGACGATGAAGAAGCCGCCGAATACGCCGATCAGGATCACGTCGAGGATGATGCGCCACGCGCCGGGCTGCATCGCCATCGCGAACGCATCCACCTGGCCGGAGGCGCTGTAGCCAAGGCTGGCCAGGTACAGGTCGATACCGAACAGGGACAGGCCGATCGAGCCGAATGGCACCAGGCCGATTTCGACCTTGCGGCCGGAGAGTTTTTCGCACAGCAGCGAGCCGGCGCCGATACCAAGCGAAAACATCGTCAGCAGCAGCACGAAGACACTGTTGTCGCCTTTCAGGTATTCCTTGGCATAGACGGGGAATTGCGCGAGGACGATGGCGCCATAGAACCAGAACCAGGAATTGCCCAGCATGGAGAGGAATACGGCGCGGTTGCCGGAGGAGAAGCGGATGTTGCGGATCGACTCGGTGAACGGGTTCCAGTTGACCTTCAGGTCGGGCTGCGGTGCCGGCGTGTAGGGAATGCCGTATGCGGTGACCAGGCCAAGCACGGCGAAGAACACGGTGGCGGCGGCCAGCCAGCCGGTGCCGTTCGGCTCCAGGTTGACGATTACCGCGCCGAAAACCTGGCCAAGCAGGATGCCGACAAAAGTGCCCATTTCCACGATGCCGTTGCCGCCGGTGAGTTCTTCCGGTTTCAGGTGCTGCGGCATGTAGGCATATTTGACGGGGCCGAACAGGGTCGAATGCATCCCCATGCCGAAGATGGCCAGCATCAGCAGCCACAGGATGTGCATGGACCACCCCACGGCGGCCAGCGACATGATGCCGATTTCCAGCCATTTGATGAAGCGGGCCAGCTTGCCCTTCTCTACCCGTTCCGCAATCTGGCCGGATGTGGCGGAAAACAGCACGTAGGGCAGGATGAACAGGCCGGGCACCAGGTTGGTGACCAGCGATGGATCAAGGGAGCTCCAGCTCGCGGCGTCGAATGCCAGCGCGACCACCAGGGCGGTCTTGAACAGGTTGTCGTTGAAGGCGCCGAGGAATTGCGTCCAGAAGAAAGGCGCGAAGCGGCGCTGCTTCAGCAGGTCGAACTGGCTGGGATGGCTCATGTTGCGTCACAGGAATAGTGTAAGTAACAACAACATACAGGACATTGACCGTCCGCTCAACCCGCTGTGGCAAAGTATCGGATTCCGATACCTGCCGGCAGCGGGCCTATTCGCGTACCATGCGGCGGAAGGCGGGGCCGACGGCCAGTACCAGCACCACCATGCGGCAGGCGTGGAAGGCGGTCACCACCGGGACGTCCAGGTGCAGGGCGCGCGCGGTCAGCGCCATTTCGGCGATGCCGCCGGGCGATGTGGCCAGCAGCGCGGTCGCTGGGTGGATGGCGCCGATCTGCGCGAGGACGAGGCCGAACAGCGCGGCCAGCCCGAGCGCCGTGAGCGTGCATGCGGCTACCGCGGCCATGTAGCGCGGGCCTCCATGCAGGAAGGCGGGCGTGAAGCGTGTGCCGAGCGAGAGGCCGATGCAGAGCTGGCCGGTGCGCACCATCCATTCCGGCACCTGGCCAACGGGCACGCCGACTGCCGCCAGCAGCGCCGCTGCCAGCATGGGGCCGAGCACCCAGGCGTTCGGCGTCCCGCGCCGCATCAGCAGCCAACCGGCGGCGCAGGTTGCGCCTGCCAGGACGGCGAAACCTGCCGGCGCACCAAGCCCGCCCGGCGGCAATGCCATCGCCGCCGGGACCGCAGCGAAGGCGGCGACGCCGGCGGCAGACTGGCCGCCGGCCCAGTGCTGGAGGCCAAACGGGAGCACCGTCACCACAAACATCAGCCGCAAGCCCTGCGCGGCCGCGACGTGCTGTTCGACCGCACCGTGGCGCTCGCCCTGCACTGCCATCTCGGAGGCACCGCCGAGCGCCATGGCGAAGAAGGCCGTGGCGCGGTCGACGCCGGCCAGCCGCTGCAGCACGCGCGCGCACAGCCATCCCAGGCCAAGCGCGAACGCCACGGCCAGCGCGATCAGCGGAGCGCGGCCCGCCAGTTCGGCCAGCACCGGCGCTGTGAAGTACAGGCCCAGCACCGTGCCGATGGCCCATTGTCCCGACGCCCGCGCGGGCACCGGGCAGCGCAGGTCGACGCCGGCCATGCGCAGCCCCGCCGAGGCAAACAGCGGCCCAATGATCCACGGCAGCGGCGTGCCGAGCCACGAGCAAAAAAAAGCGGCCAGCAAGCCGGCCGCAAAGGCTTTGGAGGAAGCCAGATGATCGGTCAGAATACCCACAGCTTGTCGGCCGGCAGCTGCAGCCAGTACTGCCCGTCCTGCAGCCGGTATTTCGAGTGGGCGCGGATGCTGATGTCGCCGCGCTTGAACAGGCACTCCCAGCGGTCGCCCAGGTACATGCAGGTGGACAGCGCCATCTCGAGCGCGTTTTCGGCCTGGCTGCTGCTCACGCGCACCTCTTCCACGCGGATCAGCGGGGCGATCGTTTCTCCACCCTGCCCGCGCGCCGTCGCTTGCAGGCGGGTGCCGGCCACGTCGATCACCACCTTGTCGCCATCGCGCGAAACCAGGGTGCCCGGCAGGCGGTTGTTACTGCCCATGAATTCGGCCGTGAACAGGGTTTCCGGCGTTTCGTACATCGATTGCGGCGTGCCTTGCTGTTCGATCTTGCCGTTATTGAGCAGCAGGATACGGTCGGAGATCGCCATCGCTTCGTCCTGGTCGTGCGTCACCATCAGGGCCGACAGGCCGAGGCGCACGATCAGTTCGCGCAGGAAGGCGCGCGCTTCTTCGCGCAGTTTCGCATCGAGGTTGGACAGCGGTTCGTCCAGCAGGATCACCGGCGGGTTGTACACCAGCGCGCGGGCAATGGCCACGCGCTGCTGCTGGCCGCCCGACAACTGGTGCGGGAAGCGCTCGCCCAGGTGGCCCAGGCCAAGCTGCTTCAGCACCTCGGCCACGCGGCGGCCGATCTCTTCCTTGCTCATCTTGCGCAGCTTCAGGCCGTAGGCCACGTTCTCGGCCACGGTCTTGTGCGGCCACAGCGCATAGGACTGGAACACCAGGCCCAGGTTGCGCTGTTCGGCCGGCATTTCGAAATTCCTGCTGCCATCGAACACGCGGCGCTCGCCGATGTCGATGGCGCCCAGGCGCGGGCTTTCCAGGCCCGCTACCGCGCGCAGCAGGGTGGTCTTGCCGCTGCCCGAAGGGCCGAGCAGCGCGACCACTTCGCCCTTCTGCAAGTGCATGGAAACGCCCTTCAGGATCGGGTTGGCGTGGGCGCCGGTGCCGTAATCCAGATGGAGGTCCGTGACGGACAGTTCGTTCATTTTGATGTCTCGTTTCATGATCTTGGTCTCAGTTATGCAGCTTGACGCCGAAGCGCAGCGCGATGCCCAGGCCGATGCCGACCAGGGTGATGTTGATGAAGGACAGCGCCGCCACGAGGTCGGTCGAACCGCCCGCCCACAGCGACACGATCAGCGCGCCAATCACTTCGGTGCCTGGCGAGAGCAGGTAGACGCCGGTCGAATATTCGCGCTCGAAGATCAGGAAGATCATCAGCCACGCGCCCATCAAGCCGTATTTGATCAGCGGCAGGGTCACGTCGCGCGTCACCTGCCCGCGGCGGGCGCCGACTGCGCGTGCCGCCTCTTCCAGTTCGGGGCCCACTTGCAGCAAGGCGGTGGAAATCAGGCGCATGCCGTAAGCCATCCACACCACGGAATACGCCAGCCACACCGCGAAGATGGTGGTGCGCAGGCTGCGCAGCGCCGGGATCAGGTTTTCCGTCAGCCACAAGGCCACCACGCTTTCCGAGCCTTTGAGCATGCCATCGAGCCAGCTCGGCACGAACAGGAACACCCACAGGAAAGCCAGGCCGGCCAGCAGGCCCGGCACCGCACGCGGCACCAGCACGCTGTAGTCCAGGATGCGGGTCAGCATATCGGGCTTGCGGTGCATGGCCAGTGCGATGAAGCTGTAGCAGACGATCGTCAGGCCGCCGCCGATCACGCCGATCAGCACCGTGTTGATGATGCCGCGGATCAGCGCATGCTGTTCGAAGATATCGCGGAAGTGCTGCAGCGTGAGCACGTCGGCCAGCTTGACGCCCTCGCCCCAGTACTGCACGAAGGAGCGCAGCGCAATGCCGGACAGCGGCATCACGATGGTGAACAGCAGCCAGGCGCCCAGCAGCGCAAAGGCCAGCCACTTCCAGCGGCCGAGCGGCAGCGCCTTGCTGCGCGCGCCCTTGCCCTTGATGGACACATATTTATTGGCCGACTTCAGCAGCCAGCGCTGCAGCATCACCAGCGGCATGGTCACCGCCACCAGGCACACTGCCACCGCCGCCATCAGGTGGTAGGACGGGGTGCCCAGCTTGTTGGTCAGTTTGTACAGGTAGGTCGGCAGCACCAGGTGGCCTTCCGGGTCGCCCAGCACCAGCACCAGGCCGAACACTTCGAAGCCGAGGAAGAACACCAGCACGCCCGCATAGGCCAGCGCCGGCATGATCATCGGCAGCGAGACGTTGAACATCACCTGCAGCGGCGAGGCGCCGGCCACGCGCGCCGCCTCCTCGACGTCCGAGCCGAGGCTCTTCAGCGCGGACGAAGCATACAGGTAGACGTGCGGCACATGGGTCAGGCCGGCGATGACGACGATGCTGGTGAAGGAATAGATATTCCAGGGAATGAAGCCGATCAAGTCCTTGATCCAGGTGGAATAGAAGCCCACCGGCCCCATGGCCACCACGTAGCCGAAGCCCATCACCATCGGCGAGACGAAGATCGGCACCAGCAGCAGTGGCGAAATCCAGCCGCGACCCGGCAGGTCGGTGCGCACCATCAGGAAGGCCAGCATGCCGCCCAGCGGCACCGCAATGGCTGCCAGCCCGGTGGCCAGCATCAGGCCATTCTTGAACGCCATCGAAAAATCGGGGTCTTCCCAGATGAAGCGATAGGCGTCCAGTCCCGCTTCCTTGCCGGGCATGAAGAACGGGGCCGACAGGAAGCTCTGGTAAAAGATCAGGAACAGCGGCAGGAAGATGGCGGTGCAGGTCAGCACTGCCACAATCCCGCGCGGCCAGTTGAACCCGGCGCGCCCTGTTCCCTGCAAAGTCGCGGTTGTCATTGACAGCTCCTTATTTCTTGCCGGCGGTTTCTTTCCACTGCTTCAGGAACGCCATGCGCTTCTGTGGGCCGAGGAATTGCAGCAGGATCGGGTGCACCGGCACCGGCTTGATCTTGTCCTGGCCGACCTGCTTGATCAGGTCAGCCGAGGTGGTTTCGCCGGTGACGTCGGCACGGATCGCGTACAGCTTCGATTCGTTGGCGATGACGGTCTGGCCGCGCTGCGACAGCATGTAGTCCATCCACAGCTTGGCGGCGTTGACGTTCCTGGCGCCTTTGTTGATGAAGATCACGCGCGACATCACCAGGGTGTAA
Organism: uncultured Oxalobacteraceae bacterium; assembly: GCA_965650885.1. GTDB lineage: Bacteria > Pseudomonadota > Gammaproteobacteria > Burkholderiales > Burkholderiaceae_D > Rugamonas. Next base: position 27,296 of record CBFGQI010000023.1, on the reverse strand, counting down.
TCCTTCGGCAGCTGCACGCCGATCGAAGGGTCGGTCTTGGCGCGCACCAGGGCGTAGGAACCGAGCACGTTGTAGCCGATCAGGTTTTCACCGGAGGAGATGCGCTCCATCATGGTGCCGGTCGAGGATTGCACGCGCACCTTGGCTTCGCCGAAGGCATTCTCCAGTTCCAGGAACTTCGGGTATTCCTTGGCATCCTGGGTCATGAACATGAAGCCGACGCCCGACTTTTCAATGTCATAGGTGGTGACCTTGTCCTTGAACTTCGGCTGCTGGATCAGCTTGACGAAGTCGGCGTGGGTCTGCGGCACTTCCCTGGCGTCGACCAGGCGCTTGTTGTAGACGATGGCGGCCGGCTCGAAGGTGGTGCCGTAAGCCTGGTCGTCCCAGACCGCCCAGCCGGGGATCTTCGACGCTTCCACCGACTTGTACTTCAGGGCGTAACCATCGGAGGCCAGGCGCATCTGCAGGTCCATGGCGGAAGACCACATCACGTCGGCGGTATTGCCGCCGGCGGCGATCTCGGAAATGAAGCGGTTGTACACCTCGGTCGAATTCATGTCGTTGTATTCGACGGTGATGCCGGGATACAGGGCGTTGAAGTCGCGGACCAGCGGCTGCGCGGCCTTGCTGTCAGTGGCGCCGTACACCACCAGCTTGCCTTCCTTCTTCGCCGCATCGATCACCTTCTGGTAATCGGCGGGATAGCCGGCAGGCGCCTGGGCGAATGCTGCGCACGAAGCGAACGAAAGCAGGCCGGCAGCGGCGGCCACCAGGGTCGTCTTGATCATTTGTGTCTCCTTGATTTTGAGAGGGGTATTTCAGCGCACCAGGCCTAGCTGGCTGGCGCGTATTCGGTAGTCGTCCACTGCTTTGTGGACATGGTCGTTAAGGGCCTGTCCTGTCAGGCTGAAGGGATATAGTCCGGCCTCGGTGCGCAACTTTGCGAACGCGGGACTGGCCAGGAGCTGGTCGAACGTCGCCACCCATTGCCGGTAATCGGCATCGGCCACCTGGGGGCCCATCCACACGCCACGGATCACAGGCCAGACCAGGTCGTAGCCCTGCTCGCGCGCGGTCGGCACGGCCGCCAGCACGCCCGGCAGGCGCTGTTCCGACATGACGGCCAGCACGCGGATCCTGCCGCCTGCCGCAGCCAGGCTGGCTTCGGAGGCATCGCCCGACACCACGTGCACGTAGTTCGCCTGCATCGCGGTGAAGGCTTCGCCGCCGCCTTCCAATGCCACGAAGCGCAGCACTTTCGGGTCCATGCCGGCCTGGCGCACCAGCATCGCCACCTTCAGCCAGTCCTGGCTGCCGATGGTGCCGCTGACGCCGATCAGCACTTTGGAAGGATCGCGCTTGAGCGCCGCCACCAGGTCGGCCAGCGACTTGAAGGGCGAATCGGAGCGCACCGCGATCATGCCGTAATCCACGCCCAGCGCGGCCACCCAGCGCACGTCGTCGGCACTGGCCTTGCCGAACTTGCCTTGCGCGATATTCAGCAGGGAGCCGCCGGAGAACGCCACCAAGGTGTTCGGCTCGGCGCGGCGCTGGGATGCCAGCGAGTGCCAGGCCACGGCACCGATCCCGCCCGGACGGTAGACCAGCCGCATCTGCTGGCCGCCCGGCATCGTCGCCAGGCCCTTCTGGGCCAGCTTGCACGTCAGGTCCATCGCGCCGCCCGGTTTGGACGGCACGATGCACTCCGCGGCGTGCAGCTGTCCTGCGATGAGCAGGAAGGCGGCGACAATGGTTTGCAGGATCTTCATGGCGATACTTTTATCAGAAGCGGTGCTGCATGCCAACCATCAGGCCATGCTGGCTGTCGCTGAAGCCCGCGTCGTCGCGCGACAGGCCGATCAGCTGGCCGTGCTTGGCCTTGGTGTAGCCCACGGTGGCATACAGGTCGGTGCGCTTGGACGCGTGATAGCGATAGCGCAGCACGTACATCGTCGGGTCGGCATCCTTGCCGGTCGCCACATTGCGCACGTCCACATGGTACACGGCGCCGGTCAGGGTGACATTAGGCTGCAGCTTGTATGCGACACCGGTCCACAAGGTGTTGCCTTTCACATCGGCCACACCGGTCTTGCCGGACTGCAGTTTGTACGCGCGGCCGCCAACCCAGACCTTGAAAGGACCGCTGGCGTAATAGCCGCCCATGTGGATGGCGGTGGTTTCGTCGCGGTTGCCGGTGGCCGCCACGGTATTGCCGTTGATGCGCTCCATCGTGAACATGGCGCCCAGCGACTCGGCCTGGTAGCTGACCGCGCCGGCGTAGCGGGCGCTGTCGGCCGAACTGCCGTTCTGCTGTTCGCCCAGGCCGTAGCTGAAGCCGTACTTCCAGTCGCCGGCCGAGCCGGAATACTTGATCTGGTTGTCGAAGCCGGTGGTCATGCCGAATTTGCTTGGCAGGGTGGCGCTGGCGCCGGTGGCCCAGGAGTAGTAAGGCGCAAAGCCCATCGGGTCGAAACGGATCACGGTTTCGTACACGGTGGTGAAGGAGCGGCCCAGCACCAGGCGGCCGTATTTGCCTTCCAGGCCGACGTTGGCCTGGCGCTTGAACAGGGCGCCGTCCTGGGCGCCGGTGTCCATCAGGATGCCGCCTTCCAATTGGAACACCGCTTTCAGGCCGCCTCCCAGGTCTTCGCTGCCCTTGATGCCCCAGCGCGAAGTATTCATGCCGCCGGAGCTGACATGGCTCACGGTGCCGCCGCCCGGCTTGGCGTCGGACGTGACGTCGACACCGAGGTCGAGCAGGCCATAGACCTGCACATTGGATTGGGCGTTGGCGGAAGTATAGGCGGCAAACATCATTGCGACGGCCGCTGCCATCGAAGTTCTTTTCACAATCAGTCTCCTGGGTTTATAGTTATTTCAGTCATGCCTCGCTCTGGCACGGTTCAACTATAAAATCGCCAACCTTTCAATCGCCTTTCAGGCAAATGCCATGCGAATACTGTTAGTGGAAGACCACACCGAATTGCAACACTGGCTGTCCAAAGCCCTGCGTGACGCCAACCTTTCCGTTGAATGCGCCGACAATGGCGCCGACGCCGACTCCCTGCTCCTGACCCAGGAATACGCCCTGGTGATCCTGGACCTGACCTTGCCGCGCATGGACGGCCTGGAAGTGCTGAAGCGCCTGCGCGCGCGCGGCGGCAAGACGCCGGTATTGATCCTGACCGCGCGCGGCGGCCTGGAAGACCGCGTGCAGGGCCTGAACCTGGGCGCCGACGATTACCTCGCCAAACCTTTCGAGCTGGTGGAACTGGAAGCGCGCGTGAAAGCCTTGCTGCGCCGCAGCGTCGGCAACGAAGCGCTGGTGTACGAATGCGGCGCGCTGCGCTTCGACACGGTGAGCCGCATGTTTTCCTACTTCGGCGAAAACCTGCAGCTGACGCCGCGCGAACACGCCGTGCTGGAAGCGCTGATCACCAAAGGCGGCAAGCCGTTGGCGAAGGAAAAACTGTTCGACCAGGTGTTCTCGCTGGCGGACGACGCCAACCTCGATGCCATCGAGCTGTACATCCACCGCGTGCGCAAGAAGCTGGACCGCAAGGAGCCGGGTGCCGCCGCCATCACCACCCTGCGCGGCATCGGCTACCTGCTGCAGCCGGCCGAAGCCAAGGCCTGATGAAGGCCCTGCACGCAATGGGCAGCCTGCGCGGGCAGTTGCTGCGCTGGCTGCTGCTGCCGCTGGTGGTGCTGGAGATCATCAACACCATTTCGGTCTACTACAACGCGGTGGATGCGGCCGACATGGCGTACGACCGCTCGCTGCTGGCGTCCACCCGCGCGCTGGCGGAGCGCGTCACGGTGGAAGACGGCAAAGTCGTGGTCGACGTGCCCTATGTGGCGCTGGACAGTTTCGAGACCGACACCCTGGGCCGCATCTATTACAAGGTCACCGGCATCAAGGGAGAAACCGTTTCTGGCTACGACGACCTGCCTGCCGTGCCGGGCAACGTGCCGCGCTCGGAAAACTACCCCGCCCTGGTGCGCTTCTACCACGCCAACTACAACGGCCAGCCGATCCGCATCGCCGCCCTGCTGCAGCCGGTATACGACGACAACATGCGCGGCATCGCCCTGATCCAGGTCGGGGAAACCCTGGATGCGCGCAAGGGCCTGACGCGCAAGATCCTGTTCGACACCATCGTCTGGCAAGCCAGCGTGGTGCTGCTGGCGGGCTTGCTGGTGTGGTTTGCGGTGAAGCTGGTGCTGCGGCCGCTGATGCAGCTGAAGCAGGAAGTGGAATCGCGTGACGTATCCGACCTGTCCGACCTCGATCCGGCGCTGGTGCACAAGGAGGTGCGGCCGCTGGTGCAGGCCATGAACGCCTCGACCACCCGCATCGCGGGACTGATCGCCAGCCAGCGCCGCTTCATCGCCGACGCGTCGCACCAGCTGCGCACCCCGCTGACGGTGCTCAAGACGCAGGCCGAGCTGGCGCAGCGCGAGCTCGAGCGCAGCGCGTCGGCGCCGCCGGAATTGCGCAATGTGGTGGCCAGCATGGCAGCCACCACCGATTCCACCGTGCACCTGGCCAACCGCTTGCTGATGCTGGCGCGCATCGAGCATAGCGAGAACGGCGAACCGGTTCCGGTCCCGCTGCGGGAGACGGTGCAGCAGGTGGCGCTGGAGCTGGCCGTATCCGCCGTAGGACGCGGGATCGACCTGGCGCTGGAGGGCGACGGCGAAGCGAGCGTGAACGGACAAGCCTTGCTGCTGCATGAACTGGTGTCCAACCTGGTCGACAATGCCCTGCGCTATACGCCGCGCGGCGGCAGCGTGGTGCTGCGCGTGCGGCCTTTGGGTTCGCAGGTGGTGCTGGAGGTGGAGGACAGCGGCCCCGGCATCCTGCCCGAAGACCGCGAACGGGTGTTTTCGCCCTTCTACCGCGCGGCGTCGACCATGCAGGCCAATCCCGGCGGCTCAGGGCTCGGGCTGGCCATCGTGCGCGATATCGCGGCCCTGCACCATGCCGAGGTCGAACTGGCCGAAGGCAGCGGCGGGCGCGGCTTGCTGGTGCGCGTCACGTTCCAGGCCGCGCCTGCGGTGCCGGCGTCGGCGACGGCAGCGTAACGGCCGCCCAAGCGAACGCGGCAGGAAGCCGAAATCCCCTATCATGCGCCGGTTAACCATGTGGTTTCCGGCGCATGCTCTATGTTCATCAAGCTTTCCTTTCGCCAATTACTGCTGGGCGTATTCCTGGTGATCGCCCTGCTGCTCAGTGCCACCTCGGTCCAGGCCTTGCTGACTCTGGACCGCCTGGCCGCGGAGAGCCGCGAAGTGGGCCAGCACGCGGTGGTGTTGACCGCCAACGTGCAGCGCCTGGCCGAACGCAGCGTGGCGATGGAGCGCAGCGCGCGCCAATTCCTGGTGCTGGACGATACCGCCTTCCGCGACCGCTACGCCGCCGCCTGGCGCGATGGCGAGGATGCGCTGTCGGCGCTGTCCCAGGGCTTGCCCTCGGTGCCGAAATCCAGCTTCGCGGCGTGGCGCGAACAGGGCGAACAAGCCTGGAATGCGCTGCAGGCGCCGCGCACCAAGCGCGCCCAGCGCCAGCAGATGCTCAACGTCGCGCTGGCGGGACTGCCCGCCATCAATGAGGAATTGGCGGAAGAAGTCAAACGCGAAGTGGACCAGCGCAACCAGCGCATCCTGCTGGGGCTCGAGCACCGGCGCGGGGTGCTGGCCGGCCAGCTGCTGGCCTGTATCAGCCTGGCCGCCGCGCTGGCCATCGGCTGCGGCATGTGGCTGTCGCGCCCGTTGGCGCAGATCGAAGGCGCCATCGACCGCCTGGGCGGCAACCGCTACGACCAGCCGATCGAAGTCGAAGGGCCGGACGACTTGCGCCGCCTCGGCCAGCAATTGAACTGGCTGCGCCAGCGCCTGGCCAGCCTGGAAGCGGACAAGTCGCGCTTCCTGCGCCATATTTCGCACGAACTGAAAACGCCGCTGGCGGCGCTGGTGGAAGGCGTGGCCTTGCTGGAAGACGAAGTGGCCGGCACGCTGACGCCCAACCAGCGCGAGGTGGCCGCCATCCTGCGCCAGAACACGGCGTCGCTGCAAAACCAGATCGAGGACCTGCTGCGCTACAACACGGCAACCTTTGCGGCCCAGCATTTGCAGCGCAAGCCGACCGATATCGCCGCCCTGCTGCGCGATGCGGTCGACGCGCAGCGCCTGCAATGGCAGGCACGCCGCCTGGACGTGGCGGTGGAAGGCAATGCGCCGCTGATCTCCGTCGATCCCGGCAAGATGGCTATCGCGGCCAGCAACCTGCTGTCGAACGCGGTACGCTACAGCCCCGAAGGCGGCACCGTGCGTTTCATCGTCGGCGAACAGGCCGACACCCTGGCCATCGATTGCATCGACCAGGGCCCGGGCGTCGCCTCGGAAGACGCGGCACATATCTTCGAACCCTTCTACCAGGGCCAACGCCAGCCGCCCGGCGCGCGGCGCGGCAATGGCGTCGGCCTGTCCATCGTGTTCGAGTACGTCAGCGCCCATGGCGGCTCCCTGCAACTGCTGCCGGCCACTTCCGGCGCCCACTTCCGGATTGAACTGCCTTATGACACTTAAGATTTTCCCGCTTTTGCTGTTGACGCTGCTCGCGGCCTGCGCCCAGCGCCAGCCCGTGGCCCCGACGCCGGCTTTGCCGCCGCTGCCGCCGCCGGCCGCCCCGGCCCCGCTGACCCTGCTCGTGGCGCCGCAGGACGAGGTGGCGCCGCTGCTCGCCTACCACCAGTCGCTGCGGCGCATGACGCAAGGGGAATTGCTGAAGGAATTGAGCGGCCTGTCGCTGCAACAGAAGACGCCCAGGAACCTGCTGCAATCGGCCATGGTGCTGTCGCTCACGCGCGGCAACGGCGACCTGGCCCGGGCCCAGGCGCAATTCGACATCGTGGCCACCGCGCAGGAGCCGGAAGCGCAGGGCTTGCGCCAGCTGGCGCAGCTGCTGTCGGCGCAATGCGCGGACACGCGCCGCCTGATCGAGGACAGCGAGCGGCTGCGCGTGCAGTTGCGCGACAACCAGCGCAAGACCGAGCAATTGAACGAAACCCTGGAAGCGCTGAAGGAAATCGAGCGCGGCCTGCCTGCGAGGGCCAGCAAATGAAAGCTGCCATGAGCGCCATGGGCGCCACGACCGCGGCGCCCGCCGCCGGCCAGTCCGCGCGGCCCGCACCGCGCCTGCTGCTGGTCGACGACGACGCCGACCTGCTGCGCCTGCTCTCCATGCGCCTGAGCGCCAACGGTTACCAGGTGACCGCCGTCGGCAGCGCCGAAGCGGCGCTGGCCAGCCTGTCGATCGCCCTGCCCGCGCTGGTGATCAGCGACGTGCGCCTGCCGGAGCGCGACGGCATGTCCCTGTTCCAGCACATCCGCAGCCAGCACCCGGCGCTGCCGGTGATCCTGCTCACCGCCCACGGCACCATCCCCGATGCGGTGGAGGCCACTTCGCTCGGCGCCTACGCCTACCTGACCAAACCCTTCGACGCCCGCATCCTGCTGGAACGCATCGGGCAGGCCCTGAGCGTGGCCGCGCCGGACGCCGCGCCCGCCGCCGGCAACGGTGCCTGGCGCGCCGACATCATCAGCCGCAGCCGCGCGATGGAAGAAGTGCTGCATGAAGCGCAGCTGGTCGCCGCCTCCGACGCCAGCGTGCTGATCCGCGGCGAAAGCGGCACCGGCAAGGAATTGCTGGCGCGCGCCATCCATCGCGCCAGCCGCCGCGCCGATGCGCCCTTCATCGCCGTCAATTGCGGCGCGATCCCCGAGCAATTGCTGGAATCGGAACTGTTCGGCCACGTGAAAGGCGCCTTCACCGGCGCCGTCGCCAGCCGCGAAGGTTTGCTGCAGGCGGCCGACGGCGGCACCCTGTTCCTCGACGAGATCGGCGATATGCCGCTGCTGCTGCAAGTGAAGCTGCTGCGCGTGCTGCAGGAACGCGTGGTGCGCCAGGTCGGCTCCGACGCCGGCCGCCCGGTCGACGTGCGGGTGCTGTCGGCCACCCACCGCGACCTGGAAGCGGCCATGCTGGAAGGCCAGTTCCGCGAAGACCTGTACTACCGGCTGAACGTCATCACCCTCACCCTGCCGCCGCTGGCGGAACGGCGCGAAGACATCGGCCTGCTGGCGACGCGCTTCCTGCACATGCTGGCGGCCAAGTACGGCAAGACCGTCAACGGCTTCGCGCCCGAGGCATTGGAGGCGCTATCGCGGGCCTCCTGGCCGGGCAATGTGCGCCAGCTGTACAACGTGGTGGAACACGCCTGCGCCCTGGCCACGGCGCCGCTGGTGCCGCTCTCGCTGGTGCAGCGCGCACTGCGCGTGCCCTCGCTGGAAGTGCTCAGCTACACGGAAGCCAAGCAGCGCTTCGAGCGCAATTACCTGGTGCAGCTGCTCAGGCTCACCGACGGCAATGTGGCCGATGCCGCGCGCCTGGCCGAGCGCAACCGCACCGAGTTTTACCGCCTGCTGCAAAAGCACGAGTTGAACGCGGCGCAGTTCCGCAATGAACCTGTCGCCGAGGGGCGACAGCCATAAACCCCGTGGAATCAGGGCCTTGCGCGAAACGCCGTGAATGCTGTCGCCACCCGGCGACAAATGGCGTGTTGCCGCAAAGCTAAGTCATTGATTTCTCTACATGGCACGGGCCTTGCAAAGGAAAGGACAACGCACCAGCGTTAATATGCCAACCCAATAAGGAGAGGAAACACCATGAAGGATTCCAAACTGATCGCAGGCCTGTTCGCCGCCGCTGCATTCGCCCTTGCCTCGCTGTCCGCCAATGCCCAGCAGGACGCCGCCATGGCCGGTGCAGCCGTCGCCACCTCTGACGCAACCCTGATCGCCAAGGTCAAATCGGCCATCGCTGACCAGAAGCAGATCACGGTATCCGCCAACCAGGGCGTCGTGGTGCTGAGCGGCTCGGTACCGAACTCCGATGCAGGCACCAAAGCGATCCAGGCGGCATCCGCCGTGGCGGGAGTGAAGGAAGTGAAGAGTGAACTGACTGTCGCCGGCAAGTAATTGCCCTCGCTGCAGTAGTACCTCCCTTGACGGGCGGCTTCGGCTGCCCGTTTTTTTATGCGCAGCGCACCAGGAGTTCGAATTCCGCGATGCTGGCCACCGCGACCGTCAGCTGCGCGTGCGGCGGGTGCTGCCAGTGCAGCGCGGGCTGGCCAAGCTTGTACTGCGCCTCCAGGCGGCACCATGCGCGATAGAAGGCCGGCGCGCGCTGCGCTGGCGGCAGGCTTGCGATGCGCTGCGCGGTGGCGGCATCGAAGCTGTGTTCTGCCAGGGCCGCGAAATCGCGCTGGCGGCCGTGCAGTTCGATGTCGAGCCCGAGCGGCACCGAAGTGCTCACCGCGCAGGCGACCCAGGGGCCCGCGTGTGACATACTGAAGAATGGTGAAGCGCCAGGCATGTGGACCTGCGGGGCGGCGCCCGGGCGCTCGGTGAACTGGATGGCGGTATCGGCGGCGCCGGGCACGGCCTCGGCCAGTGCCCGCTGCAGCAGCAGGCGGCCGGCCAGGAATTGCCGCTGGCGTTCGGCGCGGCGGAAGCGCCGGTAACGTTGCTGCACGCTGGCGCCCAGGCTTTCGAGCCCCAGGGCCAGCGTGGCATCGTCAATGACGGCCATGTCAAGCAGCCAGAGGGTTGCTTGCGGCCGCATGGATTACTTCTCTACGCGGACGAAATCGGCCTTGAATGCAACGCCGGTCATGATGGCGCCGTCATGGCACTCGAACTCGGTGACCGAGGAGTATGGCTCGTTCTTGTAGTTGCTCTGGATATTGACGATGGCGTTCGCGCCCAGGGCGTTGGCGCGCTTCTTCAGCTGCAGCATGGCGGACAGGAAGGCCCAGTTGCAGGAAGTCTGGGCGGACTTGCCGACCGAGTTGGTCTTCTGGCTGGTCTTGTCGCTGCCCAGGTTTTCCAGCACTTTGCCGGCCGGCTTCTGGTCGCCGAACAGGAACTGCACGTCATCACCCAGCTTGGACTTGGCGTCGTTCTCGGCCATGGCGCCGGCAATCGGGAACATCAGCTTGGTGTCGCGCGCTTGCGCAGGAGCGACGGTGGCCATCAGGGCTGCTGCAGCGGCGACCGCCGCGAACATGTTTTTCATTCTTGTTTCTCCTTTCAGGTTGAGGTGTTACTGCTTCACTGCCTTCTCGTCCGCGCCGGTCGGGCCGCCGCGGGCGGTTTCGAAATTGGCGATCAGGTAGCCGCTCGCCAGGTTGGATACGCGCGTCAGCATCATGGCATCGCCCACGCTCGCGGTCCAGCCGGCCGCAAACGCGTCCGCACGCTGGAAGAATTCAGGCGAAGCGATTACCTTGCCGCTGGCATCCTTGATGTTCATGCGCATCAGGACGCCCGAGCTGCCCGCCAGCGGGCCGAACATCACGCGCGTCGCGGCGCCGGTCAGTTCCAGCTGCTCGATCACAGGTTCGACGACCAGGGTGCGGCCGTTTTGCGGACGGCTGTTCCATTCGGCCAGCTTCTCGGCCAGGTCCTTCCTCATATTGGCTTCGATACGGTCCACGCCTTTCTGCTTGCCCGTCGCGCCGCGCGCGAAGGCGACCGGTTTCACTTCGATGCGGCCGAAGTTCTTGAAGGCTTCAGCGGGCGGCGGGTTCACCAGCGCGGTGGACTTGACATGGGTGGCGCAGCCTTGCAGCAAGGCCAGGGCGGCCAGGCCGGCGCCCAGCAGGACGGTGCGGCGGGAATGCTTCATTTGCTTCCTTTCTTGAAAATCAGGGAGGTGTTGATTCCGCCGAAGGCGAAGTTATTCGACATTACATAGTCGCACTGCATATGACGTCCCTCGCCTGCAATATAGTCGAGGGGCGCGCATTCGGGGTCGATATCGGTCAAACTGACGGTCGGCGCAAACCAGCCTTCATTCATCATCTGGATGCTGATCCAGGCTTCCAGCGCGCCGCAGGCGCCCAGGGTGTGGCCCATATAGCTCTTGAGGGAGCTGATCGGCATGCCGCTGCCGAAGATCGCGTGGGTGGCATGCGATTCCGCCACGTCGCCGTGCTGGGTCGCGGTACCGTGCGCGTTCACGTAGCCGATGGCCGACGGCGCCAGGTCCGCGTCCTCCAGCGCCAGGCGCATCGCTTGCGCCATCGTGGCCGAGTTGGGCTGGGTCACGTGGCAGCCGTCGCTATTGGTGCCGAAGCCGACGATCTCCGCATAGATATGGGCGCCGCGCGCCTGGGCGTGCTCCAGCTCTTCCAGGATCAGGCAGCCGGCGCCTTCGCCGATCACCAGGCCGTCGCGCGCCTTGTCGAATGGGCGCGGCGTGGTGTGCGGGGTGTCGTTGCGGGTGCTGGTGGCAAACAGGGTGTCGAACACGGCCGCCTCGGTGGCGCACAGTTCCTCCGCGCCGCCTGCGATCATGGCGGTCTGCTTGCCGCTGCGGATCGCCTCGTAGGCATAGCCGATACCCTGGCTGCCCGAGGTGCAGGCGCTGGACGTGGTGATCACGCGGCCGGTGGCGCCGAAGAACACGCCGATATTCACCGGCGCGGTGTGCGCCATCATCTTGATGTAGGTGGTGGCATTGATGCCGCGCGTGCTGCGCTCTTCCATCATGCGGCCAAAGTCGCCGATGGCGCTCGGCGTGCCGGCCGAGGAGCCGAAGGACACGCCCATGCGGCCGCTCTTCAGCAATTCCGAATCGAGCAGGCCGGCGTCTTCCAGCGCCATTTCGGTGGCACGGGTCGCCATCAGCGCCACGCGGCCCATGCTGCGCATGGTCTTGCGGTTGAAGCGCGGGCTCAGCTCGAACTCCGCCGCCGGCGCGCCCAGGCGCGTGTTCAGGCCCTCGTAATCCTCCCAGTCCGCCATGCGCACGATGGCGTTGCGGTATTCACCCAGGCGGGCGCGGATGGCGGCCCAGTCATTGCCCAGCGGGCTGATGCCGGCCATGCCGGTGACGACGACGCGGCGGCTCATGCCAGCCCTCCGTTGACGGAAATCACCTGGCGCGTGATGTAGCCGGCTTCTTCGCCGACCAGGAAGCTGACGGCGGCCGCCACTTCGTCGGCGGTGCCGACGCGGCGCGCCGGGATCATTTTCAGCACTTCGTCCATCGGCAAGTCTTCGGTCATGTCGGTGTCGATCAGGCCGGGCGCCACGCAATTGACGGTGATGTTGCGCTTGGCCAGCTCCAGCGCCAGCGCCTTGGTGGCGCCGATGATGCCGGCTTTGGCCGCGCTGTAATTGACCTGGCCGCGGTTGCCGACCAGGCCCGACACCGACGCCATGGTCACGATGCGGCCAGGCTTGCGGCGCTGGACCATCGGCATCACCAGCGGGTTGACCACGTTGTAGAAACCATCGAGGTTGGTGCGCAGGACGATATCCCAATCCTCGCCGCTCATGGCGGGAAAGGCATTGTCGCGCGCCACGCCTGCGTTGCAGACCACGCCGTAATAGCAGCCATGCTCGGCGATGTCGGCTTCCAGCGCCGCGGCCGCCGCCGCGCGGTCGCCGATATCGAACTGCAGCACGCGCGCGCTGCGGCCCATGGCGGCAACCTGCTGCGCCACCTCTTCCGCCTCGGCACGCTGGCTGCGGCAATGCACCACCACATCAAACCCATCGCGCGCCAGGCGCAGCGCGACCGCCTTGCCAATGCCGCGCGACGATCCCGTCACCAGGACTGACTTATTCATTTGAAACTCCCCGCAAAAACTCATTAACATCGTCGGGCTGGAACACGGTCAGCGTGGCGCTGGCCAGGTCCTGCCCTGGGTTGCCTGTATCGGCAATTGAACATGCATATGCGCCGAGCCCATTGTCCCCGCGCATTTCCATCTTTACTTTTACCTGCAGCAGCTGGCCGTTGGCGAACAGCGGGCTGCCGGTGCTGTAACGCCGCGAGCCAAGCAGGAAGCCAACCTTGACCTGGCCGCCGTCGCGCTTGGCCAGCCAGCCGGCATGTGCCGCAACCGCCTGCGCCATGTACTCGATGCCGACCCAGCTGCCGACGCCGTGCGCCGCCGGCGAGTAGAACAGGCTTCCTTCGTGGATTGCCACTTCGGCCGTCAAGGTTTCGGCATCGGCCGCCACCACGCGGTCGAGCAGGCACATGGGGCCGGCGTGCGGCACCAGTGGGCGGATATCCTGCATCGTCATGCCGTCCTCCCCAGCACCAGCGCGGCATTCGAGCCGCCGAAGGCAAACGAATTGCTCAGTACATAGCGCAGCGGCCTGCCCAGCCTGGCGCCGGGCGCCGCCACCTGCAACTGCGGCAGTGCCGGATCGGCCGCGCCATCCCACAGCTGCGGCGGCAGGTAGCCGTCCGGGTTATCGTCCTGCATCAGCAGCCAGCACAGGGCCGCTTCCAGCGCCGCCGCGGCGCCCAGCGCGTGGCCGGTGAATGGCTTGGTGGAGCTGACCGGTACGCGGTCGCCGAACAGGTCCGCCACCACGCGCGACTCCATCGCGTCATTCTGCAACGTGGCGGTGCCGTGCAGGTTGATGTAATCGACCTGCTGCGGCGTGATGCCGGCGCGCTGCAGCGCCTGGCCGATCGCCAGCCGCGCGCCGCCGCCTTCGGGATCGGGGGCCGACATATGGTGGCCATCCGACGATTCGCCCCAGCCGCACAGCGCTACCGCCGACGGTTCGCGGCTCATGAGGAACAGCCCCGCGCCTTCGCCGATATTGATGCCGTTGCGGTTGGCGCTCAGCGGGTTGCAGCGCACCGCGCTCACCGATTCCAGCGCCGAGAAGCCGGCCACGGTGAAAGCGCACAGGGTATCGACCCCGCCCGCCACCACGGCGTCGCAGGCGCCCATCGCGATCAGACGCGCGGCACTGGCCATGGCCTTGGCGCCCGAGGAGCAGGCGCTCGAATGCACCAGGGCCGGGCCGCTGACGCCCAGCTCCTGCGCCAGCAGCAGCGCCGGCGCGCCCATTTCTTGCTGGCCGTAATGGAAGTGCGGCGGCAGTGCGCCGTCCGCCGCGCGAGCGGCCAGGGCGGCTTCCGCTTCGCCGACGCCGGAGGTACTGGTGCCGATCACCACGCCGACCCGGTGCGCGCCGTAACGCGCGATGGCGGCATCGACGGCCGGGCGGATTTGCGCCAGCGCGGCCAGCGCGAACTGGTTGTTGCGGCTGCGCTGCGCCAGCGGCAGGTGCGCCACCGAAGGCAGCACCGCGCCAGCGGCCAAGCCCAGCGGCAGCACGCGCCCGGGCGAGCAAGCCTCGGTCGGCTGCACGCCGCTGTCGCCGCACAGCAGCGCCGTGCGCACGGCCGCCTTGCCGTCGCCCATGGCGCACACGATGCCGCAATCGTTCAGGTAAAAGGCCATTACTGCAGCTCCGATTCAATGGTCAGGCGGTATTTGTAGCGCAGGTTGTCCAGCACCAGCTTGCCGCTCCAGCGCGGCGTGCCGCTGTAGTTGATCACCATGATGGGTTCACCGTTCAGCGACAGCGTGCGGCGCAAGCCCTGCTCCTCGACCTGCCAGCCGGCCGGCAGGGCGGCGCGCACGGCAGCCACCGGCCACAGGGTGAGCTGCATGTCCTCCAGCACGTCCTCGGCCCGCACCTGCGACGGCAGCATGGCATGGCGCCAGGAAGTCAGCGCCTTGCCGTCGTAGCTCAGGGACAGCACGCGCTGGCCCAGCGCCAGGCCGACCAGCTCCAGCTTTTGCGGCTCCACTTCCAACGCCACGTCCAGCTCATCGCTGCGGCCGTTGCGCTCCACGCGCAGGTGCTGCTGCACGCTGATCGATGCGCCCAGCGCCGCCGGCGCCAGCTTCAGGCCCAGGCGCGCGGCCGGCGGCGGCGTCCTGTCCGCGCACGCCGTCAACAGCAGCGCAGCCGCCAGCGCAGCCAGCGGCGCAAACGCCGGCGCGCCGAGGCGCAGCGCACGACTCTCAAGCCACTTCCACATTCCCGTCATCCCCTGTCATCACAAAACACGGCACCAGCAGCCATACCAGCGCGGTGCCCATCAACATCGTCAAGCCGAACGCCCGCAGCGCCGGCGTGCCGCTCAATCCCAGCAGGCCGAAGCCAAGGATGGCGTTGGCCGCCGACATCCCGACCGCCAGCCACGGCGCAACCGGTCCGCGTGCTGCGCGTTCGGCCATGAAGACGCCGTAATCCACGCCCACGCCCAGCAACAGCATCAGGGCCAGCACATGGAACAGCTGCATCGGCATGCCCAGCCAGCCCAGCAAGGCCAGCGTCGTGACGCTGGCCAGCAAGGTCGGTGCCAGCACCCGCCACGCGCCTTTGCGGTAGCGCGGCACCAGCAGGGCGAACACCACGGCGTAGGCGGCCAGCACCACCCAGCCCATCATTACGCGGTAGCGGCCGAGTACCGCCGAAATCTCGTCCACCTTGTCCACCCATTGCACGCCGTCCAGGCCGTCGGCGCTGCCGCGCAGGCGCGCCAGGCCGCTGTACTGCAAGCCGCGCAGCGCCACGATGCTGGCGAACTCCTGGCCATGCCGGCCGAGCCAGAGGTGGCGCCATGGCTCGCTCGCCGGCGCGGCCAGGAAAGCCGCCAAGTCCAGCGGCTTGGCGGCGCCTTCTGCCAGCGCGCGCGTCGCCGCGACCCAGTCCCTGCCCTCGCCGACCTGCTCCGCCACCGCCGCCAGCGGACCGGCATCCGCGAACAGCTTTTCACGCAGCAGCGCATGGCGCTCGCCTTGCAGTTTCTGCGAAGGCACCCAGTTCGACATGGCCTGGTAGCCGCCGATCACGCCTTCCGCCACCAGCGGATCAAGGCGGCGTTTCAATGTCTCCTCGCGTTGCAGCACTTCTTCCTCGCTGGCGCCGCGCACCAGGTAATACTGCACCGGGGTGGGCGAATCGAGCAGCTTGCCGAGGCGGACCTGGTTGTCCAGCAGCGCCTTGGGGGAATTCTGCAACAGGCGGATGTCGTCGTTGGCGCCGAGCCGCGCCACGCCGACGCCTACCGCGCCCGCGAACAGGCCAAGCCCCAGCACCAGCAACAGCCGGCTGGCCGGCGTCGCCGCCGCGCGCGCCCATGGCCAGCGCGGCCAGTGTGCGAGCAATCGGGTGTACGGCGCGACCAGCGGTCCCTGGCGCAGCACGCCACCGCGCACGAACAGCGGGAACCAGGCCAGCACCGTGAGCCACGCGAAAATCAGGCCGAGCGCGGAAAACACCGCCATCGCCTGCAGGCTGGGGAATGGCGTGAGCGCCAGGCCCGCATAGCCGATCATGGCGGCCAGCAGCGTCAGGGCCAGGCCGGGCAGCAGGCGGCGCAGCAGCGCCCCGGAATCGAGGGCCGGGTCGGCCGCCATGCGGTTGCACAGGAAATCGATACCGTAATCCTGCGCCACGCCGATCAGGCTCGCGCCAAAGACCAGGGTCAGCAGGTGCACCTGGCCGAACACCATCCAGCACACGGAAAACGCGCCCAGGCAGCCGATGGTGATCGACATCAGCACCAGCACAATCGGCCGCACGGATCGGAACACCAGCCAGGTGAGCAGCACGATGCCGATCAGCGAGCCGGCGCCAATGGTATGCATCTCGCGCTGCGCCTGGGCGCTGGCCGCCGCGGCGTGCAGGATCACGCCGGCCGGGATCAGGTCCGCCTGCGGCACCGCCGCGCGCGCGGCAGCGGCAGCGCGATCGAGCAGCGGCAGCACGGTGTCCTGCGCCGTGATCGAGAAGGCCGGCACTTTCAGCTCCAACGGCAGCAGTACGTATTGCATCTTGCCGTCAGCCACGAACAGGTAGCCGTCGCGCGGACGCACCGGCGTTTCCTGCGCGCGTTCCTGCACCCAGCCTGCGAACAGGCCGAAGGGATCTTCCTGCCAGCTGCCCACTTTCGGTCCGCCGAATGCGCTGTACAAGCCGCCCAGCGCGGTCTCGGCCCAGGCCTGCGGCGCGCTCTCGCGCAGCAGCTTGTCCTGCTGCGCCGACAGCAGCACGCTGCGGTGCCGGCGGAACAGCTGCAGCCAGTCGCTCTCGGTCCTGTCGTCCAGCGCCGTCGGCGCCAGCAAGTCCGGCTGCGCGCCGATCACCTTGCGGTAGGCGTCGGCCGCCCGCTTCGCCTCGTCCCAACCGGCCGCGCCCACCAGCACCACGACGCGCTGCTGGGCCGAATCGACCATATGCTGGAACGATTGCTGCAGCACCGGGTCGCGCTCCTGCACCGGCAACAGCGCCAGGATGTCGGTATCCGGCACCACGCGCTGCACGAACCACAGCCACGCGTTATGCCCGACCACCAGGGTCGCGACGATGAGCCACAACAAGGCGAAGCGCTTGGCCTTCATCAGAATTGCGCCGCCTCTTCCGCCGACATGGCGCCGTCGCCGGTCTGCATGGCCGAGAATACGATGCTGGTCCTGTCGCCGGCCGCTTCATGCATTTCGATACGCTTGACGTAAGCACCGCCTTCCAGCTCGATGGCGCCGATGGCCTTGGCCAGCGCAGGCTCGCGCGCCTTGAGCGCCACCCGCCAGGCATCCTTGTCGGCCGCGC
The DNA here is from genome assembly GCA_965650885.1 of uncultured Oxalobacteraceae bacterium. GTDB lineage: Bacteria > Pseudomonadota > Gammaproteobacteria > Burkholderiales > Burkholderiaceae_D > Rugamonas. Next base: position 9,782 of record CBFGQI010000023.1, on the reverse strand, counting down.
CATCCACCTCGAACAGCTTGTCCAGCTGCGCCAGGTCGCCGCCCAGCAGCGAGAACAGCACGCCGTTGATCATCCGCACCACGGGTTCGGACTTGGCATCCATGCGCATCGCCACACGCTCGCCCTGCAGGTGGACGATTTCGTCGCGCGTCAGGCGCAGGGTATTCGGGAACGGCTTCAGGGTGCGCCACAGCACGCCCTTGCCTTTCACCACGCAGAAGCGCCCATGCGAGAGCAGCGGCTTCTTCATGCCCGCCAGTTGCTTGGTCTGGTCGAAGCGTCCGCACAGCACGTCCGGCTTGGCCAGCATGGACTGGATTTTCGCGACCGGCGCGGCAGCCTGCGCGCAGGCGCCCGCCAGGGACAGCAGCGCGGCTATCAGGAACTTTCTCATGGTGCGGGCACTCCCAGTTTTTCGAACAGCACCGGCGGCGATACGAAACACATTTCCTTCGTCGCCATGTCGACCGCCACCTGCACCGTGCTTGCTTTGTTCAGGCGGCGGCCGGTGGCGGCGTCGCTGATCAGGTAATCGATCTTCAGGCGGTTTTCCCATTCCACGATTTCGGCCCGCAGCCTGAGCACCTGGCCGAAGGTGGCCGGCGCCGCATAGCGCAAGTGCATGTCGATGATCGGCCAGGCATAGCCGGACGCCTTCATCTCGACGTAGTTGTAGCCGATCTTGTCGAGCAGCGCGCAGCGCGCCACTTCGAGATATTTGACGTAGTTGCCGTGCCAGACGATTTCCATCGGGTCCAGGTCGAAGAACTGGACCTGCATCTCGACTTCGGCGAACCAGCGCGCTTCCCGCTTCTTACGCATACAGCTCCCATGCCTGGTTGCGGATGCGCTGCACCAGCAGGCGCAATTCGGGATCGAGGCGGCGGTCTTCCGCCACCACGGCGATATCGTCGGCCAGCAATTGCTGCATCTGCGCCAGCGCGGCGTGCGGCGCCATATCCGGGTTTTCGCGGCAGCGCAGGTGCACGCCCTGGCGCACCGTCACCAGCAGCGCGGCGGCGCACTGCTCCACCAGTTCCAGGACGCGCAGGCAGTCGCGCGCGGCGATGGTGCCCATGCTGACCTTGTCCTGGTTGTGGCATTCGGTCGAGCGCGAGAACACCGAGGCCGGCATGGTCAGCTTCAGCGCTTCCGCCGTCCACGCCGAGACGCTGATCTGCAGCGCCTTCAGGCCGTGGTTGATGGCCGCGCGCGGGCCGGTGGCGCCGGACAGGTTGCTCGGCAGGCCGTGGTTGTAGCGGGTATCGACCATCAGCGCCATCTGGCGGTCCATCAGGTCGGCCAGGTTGGCGACGGCGTTCTTCATGCCGTCCATGGCGAAGGCGATATGGCCGCCGTAGAAATGGCCGCCATGCAGCACGGTTTCGCCGTCCGGGTCGATGATCGGGTTGTCGTTGGCGCTGTTCAGCTCGTTCTCGATCGAGGTGCGGAAGAATGGCAGCGCGTCGGCCAGCACGCCGATCACGTGCGGCGCGCAGCGGATCGAGTAGCGGTCCTGCAGGCGCTTGCCGTTGCGCTCCAGCAGTTCGGTCGGCAGGTCGCTGCGCAGCCAGGCCGCCACCTGCTGCATGCCGCCGTGCGGCTTGACCGAGAACAGCACTTCATTGAAATGGTGGGCATTGCCGTCCAGCGTGAACGATGCCATGGCGGTGATACGGGTGCACAGGCGGGTCAGGTATTCCGCACGGTCATACGCCAGGCAGGCCAGTGCGGTCATCACGGCGGTGCCGTTCATGATGGCCAGGCCTTCCTTCGGGCGCAGGCGCAGCGGGGTGATGCCGGCTTCGGACAGCGCCTGCGCCGCCGGCACCTGCTCGCCGTCGCGCCACACTTCGCGCTCGCCGCACAGCACCGCCGCCAGGTAGGACAGCGGCGTCAGGTCGCCGCTGGCGCCGACCGAACCTTCGCTCGGGATCAGCGGCAGCAGGCCGGCGTCCAGCAGGCGGGCGATCTGCTCCAGCAATTCCAGGCTGACGCCGGAATAGCCCTTGGACAGCGACGCCAGGCGCGCCGCCAGGATGGCGCGGGTCTGCGCCGGGGAGAAGTGCTCGCCCAGGCCGCAGCCGTGGTAGGTGTACAGGTGGTGCGGCAGTTCCGCCACCAGTTCGGCCGGCACGTTGACGGTGCAGGAGTCGCCGTAGCCGGTGGTCACGCCGTAGATATTGCCGTCTTCGCGCAGCAGGCGGTCGAGGAAGTCGGCGCCGCGCTGGATCATGGCGCGGTAGGCCGGGTCGTCCGACAGCACGGCTTGCGCACGGCCGGCGGCGATGTCGACGATGTCTTCGATCGTCAGTCGGTTGCGGTCGAAGCGCACGGCGCGCTTCGCATGGGTCAGGTCAGCCAGGTGCATCGCTAGTATCCAGTGTCGGTAAATGCCAGAAATCGTAAAAATTGAACCATTGGAGCGGAGCTTGCGTGCAGTAGTGCTGCAGGCGCGCGGCATAGCGCTGCACGCACTCCTGCAACGCCGCCTCGCGCGCCTTGCGCGGCAGGCGCAAGGCGTCGCTGAACAGTTCGAAATGCAGTTCGCTACGCCCCTCGCGCTGCAGCGGGAAAATCAGGTACACCGGGCATTGCAGCACGCCCGCCAGCACATAGGGGCCGACCGGGAATGGCGCCGGCCGGCCCAGGAAATCGGCCATCGCCACGCGCGGCTGGTCCGATACCGGCACGCGGTCGCCGGCAATCACCACCAGTTCGCCGCGCGAGACGCGCTCGGACAGCTGCATGGCCATGGCGGCATCCATCTCCGTCACCTGCACCAGGTTCAGGGCGCTGGCCGGGTTCAGGCGCGCCAGCATGCGGTTGAAGGCTTGCGCATGGCGCGTATGCACCAGTACCGTGATCTTCACGTCGGGGCGGTCCAGCGACAGCACGCGCGACAGTTCCAGGTTGCCGAAATGCGAGCACACCAGCAGCCCGCCCTGCCCGCGCGCCAGCATGCGGTTGATGGAGTCGACGCCGTGCAGCGTGACGCTGCGGGTATCGAACAGGCCGCCCCACAGCAGCATCTTGTCGAGGATGCTCTCGGCGAAGGCGGCGAAATGGCGCAGCACGCCCAGGCGCGGCACCGGTGCGAACGCGGATACGCGGCGCAGGTAGCCGGCCGAGACGCGGCGCGCGCGCGGCGCCGCCAGCAGGTACCAGCACAGCACCGGGTACAGCATGGCGCGGAAGGGCCGGCGGCCCAGCACGCGGAAAGTCCAGAACAGCAGGCGCATGCCCGCCACGAAGCTCACTTCGTTGATCGCGGCCCAGTGGCGAGGAGCGGCCTTGTTCATGCACCGCTCCAGCGGCGCGCCAGCAGGCGCGGGGCACGCCACAGCATGCCGAAGAACAGGCGCGCATGCATGCGCGAAATCAGCACGTTGTCGCGCCAGACCTGGAAGTGCGACACGCCGTCGGCGGGATAGCCGACGCGGGTGGCGCGGTTCACCATCGGCACGCCTTCCCAGAACAGGCGCACCAGGATCTCGATGTCGAAATTCATGCGCAGGCCCAGGCGCTGGCGCGCCATCAGGGCCAATACCGGCTGCAGCGGGTAGACGCGGAAGCCGCACATGGAATCCTTGATCTGCAGCGACAGCGTATTGATCCAGACCCAGATATGGGTGGCATAGCGGCCATACAGGCGGCCTTTCGGCACCGACTGGTCGTAGATCGGGTAGCCCACCACCAGCGCGTCCGGGCGCTCCGCCGCACTGGCCAGGAAGGCCCCCACGTCGTCCAGGTTGTGCTGGCCGTCGGCGTCGACCTGCAGGGCATGCGTGTAGCCCAGGCGCGCCGCGGCCTGGAAGCCGGTCATGACGGCGGCGCCCTTGCCCTGGTTGACTTCGTGCGTCACCAGGGTCACCTGCTGCGGATGCGCCAGCGCCAGTCGCGCCAGTTCGGCGGCGCATTCGGCGCGGCTGCCATCGTCCACCAGCACGCAGTGCAGGCCGTGCGGCAGCAGCCCCGCCACCACGCCGGCAATGGCATGCTCGTGGTTGTAGACGGGGATGACGAAGCAGGCTTTAAACACCGGCGTCTCCAGCGCGGGCAAAGCGCAGCAGCGAATGGCAGTAACCGATGTTGTCGCGCGTGGTGAGCAGGCGCAGGCCGGCCGCTTCCGCCAGGCGCACATAGTCCGCAGCCTGGTAAATCTTGGAATTGCCGCTGGCCATGGCCGTGAAATACGGCGAGGTGTTGATCAGGCAGTAGGCCGCGATGTCGTACTGCTGGCGGTCCCAGAAGGTATCCATGATGATCAGCTGGCCGCGCTCGGACAGCGCGGCGGCGGCGCGGCGCAGGATGCTGGCGATGGCCGCTTCGCTGAAGCAGCTGAGGAACTGGCTCATCCAGATCACGTCCATGCCCCCCGGCAGCGGGAGCGCGTCGTCCAGCAGGTCGATCGGATGCAGGTTGGCGCGTTCGCGCACGCCGGCCGCCTTCAGGTTCTGCTCCGCCACGGCGAGCTGCTTCGGCAGGTCGACCAGGTGCATCCGCACTTCAGCGTTGTAGGCCAGGGTCGCCAGGCTGAATTTGCCGGTATTGGCGCCGATATCCATCACCTTGCGCGGCGCGGTCGCGAACACGTCCGGCATGATGTCCGGGAATGAGGTGTCGGAGTAATAGTGGTCGAAGGCGAACCAGCTGGTCTTGGCCGGTTCGGGCAGCTGCGACAGGCCCTGGTACAGCGTCGGCCAGTCGCCCAGCGCTTTCAGGCCGTGCGGTTTTTCCTCGTCGAGCGATCGATCCAGGTCGAACAGGCCGAGATAGTTGACGTCGTGGTTGAAGTCCAGGTTGATCTGGGTGATCTTGTCGGTCAGCACGCAGAAGCCGACCTTATCGAGCACGTAGCGCCCTTCCTTGATCGAGACGGCGCCGGCGGACAGGCAGGTTTCCAGCACCACTTTCAATGCGTATTCGGTCCACTGGCCGCCGGCGGCCATCTGTTCGACGCTCAGGCCGGCCCCGCCGGCATCGGCCAGCGCCTGCAGCATGCCTCGCTTCCAGGCGTAACGCACGCACTGGAATACGACTGGGCCGAAGGCGATCTTCTGCGCTTCGTAACGGGCAGCGAAAGCGGATTGGCGCGGCGGGGAAAACGATTTGTCTTGCATGGGCACTCGATCAGGGTTAAGGGTCAGGCAGCGCCGAACAGCACGCGGCCGCTGGCATGTTGTCCGGCTTCGGACAGGTATTTGAATTGCAGGCTGGATTTGGCGGGATCCCAGGCCAGCTCCAGCTGGGCGGTGGCGCCGGGCGCGATCACTTGCTGGAACTTCAGCATGGCGATGTCACGGAATACGGGCGGCATGTCGAAATATGCGCGGCCGCGGGCAATCGCCCAGTCGACCTGCACCACGCCTGGCAGGATGGGGCTACCGGGGAAGTGGCCGTCGAAGTACAGCAGGTCGGGTGGCACCGTCAATTCCAGCCGCACCTGCGCCACGCCGCGTTCCAGTTCGCGCCATGCCGGCTCGGTCGGGCGGCCTGGCGCGGCCGCCGCCGGCTTTGCGGTCGCCGCCGCGGCTGTCGCCGGTGCCGACTCCGCCTCTGACGCCGGGGCGTCCGCCAGCAGTGCCGCCAGCGCGGCATGCGTCGTCTTACCCTGCGCGTTGACCGGCATCTGGTCCAGGTAGCGCCAGCGGCGCGGCAGCGCGACAGCTTCCGCATTGGCGGCCAGCAGTGCGCGCAGCGTGCGGTTCATGGCCAGCTTGCCTTGCGCCTGCAGTTGCGCGCGGCCAGCCGGCGCCAGCACGACGAATGCCGCCAGGCAGGCGCGCGGCGTGCTGTCGTCCAGCATCAGGCGCGCCTCAGCGACCAGCGGGCTGGCGCGCAAGGCGGTTTCCAGTGCATCGAGCGAGATGCGTTTTTCTTCCAGCTTGACGATGCGGTCGGCACGGCCGAGCAGTTCGAAGCGGCCCTCGGCGGTCGCCGCTGCGCGATCGGCCAGTGGCAGCCAGTTGTCGTCGGCCAGGTGCGGCGAGCGCACTGCCAGCGCGCCTTCTGCCCCCACTTGCCAGGCGACGTTCGGGAACGCCGTCCACGCCGCGTTGCCTGGGGCGGGCGCGCCGCGCTGGCGCCACGCCACGCCGCCGGTTTCGGAGCTGCCATACACTTCAATCGGCGCCTTGCCGAGCAGGCCGGCGCAAGCGTAAGCCGCCTCCTCGGGCAGCGGTCCGCCGGAACAGAACACGGCGCGCAGCTGGGCGCGGGCTTCGCGCCAGAGATCCAGCGCCGGCAGCCGCTTCAGGTGGGCCGGGCTGCTGACCAGCAAGGCCGGCCGCTCCACCAGCAGTGCCGCCAATTCTTCGGGATAGGCAGCGCTTTCCGCCTGCACCGGGCGCCCCGCGCACAACGGCCACAGCACCTTGAACAACAGGCCGTAGATATGCTGGTGCGAGACGGTCGCCACGACCGAGGCGCCATCGCCGATGGCCGCGCCGAACATTGCTTCCAGCACGTCCACTTCGCTGGCCAATTGCGACAGCCGCTTCGGGATCGCCTGCGGCGCGCCCGTGCTGCCCGAGGTGTGCACAACCAGCGCCTCAAAGCCGCCATCGAGCGCGCGCAGCGCCGGCACGGCCGGCGTGCTTGCCGCCGCGCCACCCGCGGTCACATTTGCGCGCACCGGGATGAGTGGCGCGCAGTCCTGCGGAAATTCACCGAGGAAGCCGTCGACCCGCGCGCGCAGGGCGGCGCAGCTGGCGGGCAGCGTGTCGGCCGTCAGCCAGACCGTCTTGCCGGCCTGCCAGGCCCCCAGCAGCGCAGCCGCGAATTCAAGGCTATCCTCGATATACAGGGCAAAGTGGCGCCCCTGCTGCGCGGCCAACAGTGCCTGCCAGTCCTGCAGGCGCCGTACCAGCGCCGCGCAGGATACCGGAGCAGGACCGTGCCAACCGGCCAGCGCATGGGCCGGGCGCGCAGCCAGCGTGGCGGCGAGATGAAGCAAAGCGTCACGCATGCGACACCGCCTTGCGCATGCGCCGGCGCAGCAGCAGTTCGCCGCCGAACATCAGCCCCATCAAGCCATACGCGATCACGCCGTTGTACAGCGACCAGACCGCCTCGCTGGCCCACAGCGCCGAGGCCAGCGCCACCGATCCATTGAAGACAAAGAACACGCACCACGCCTGGGTCACGCGGCGCGTGTACGCCACGCCTTCCGGCGGCAGGTCCGGTTCGCGCAAGCGCGCCATGCGCTCGACCATCGATACGGGCGTCGTCAGGCTGTAGCCGAACGCCGCCAGGAAAGCCATGTTGACCAGCACCGGGTAGAGCTTCAATGGCAGCAGCACATTGCTCCACACGGCCAGCGCCACCAGCAGCAGCGCCCCCGCCACCGTCCAGCGCGCGGCGGCGTTGATGCGCAGCGCCGGCAGCCGGCTGGCGGCCGCCAGCAGCAGCACGCACGCCAGCCAGCGCGGCTCCAGCCGGCCGTGGCCGAGCCAGATCGCCAACGGGTACAGCAGCGTCAGCGCCGCGGTCAACACGTTCCACAACATCAAACCGCCTCTTCGGTCGCCAATCCTTGCAGCGCCGCCACCACGTCGTCGATGGTGCGGATGGTCTTGAAGGTTTCCGGGCCCAGGCGCTTGCCGGTCAGCTGCTTCAGCTTCACGGCCAGATCGACGGCGTCGATGCTGTCGATATCCAGGTCTTCATACAGGTTGGTGGACGGCGTCACTTCCGATACGTCCAATTCGAACATTTCCGCCAGCAGGGTCACCACCCACTGGTACAGTTCGTCCTTGCTCATTTCGCTCAATACGACCACGGTGCTCCTCCTTATTGCTTGCGTTGGGCTTCGACCAGGGCAGCCAGGGCACGCACGGACGCAAAGTGGCGGCGCGTGTCTTCCGAATCGGCCGACAGCGAGATGCCGTAACGCTTCTGCAGCGCCACGCCCAGCTCCAGCGCATCGATCGAATCGAGGCCCAGGCCTTCCACGAACAGCGGCTCTTCGCTGTTGATGTCGTCCGGCGTGATGTCTTCCAGCTGGAGCACATCGATGATCATTTCCTTGACTTCCTGCTCAAACATGATGTTGGTATTTCCCTGCAAAGTAATGTTGTAGATAATCGGTCAGGCGGCGCGCCGCCAGCACTTCGCTCGCGCCCTCGCCCGTAAAATGGCTGATTGCCAGGTCATCCTGCACCGTGATGCGGAACTGCACCCGGCGCGGCGGCACGCGCCACCACTTCTCCCCTTTGCCGAGGGTGGCTGGCGCGCATTGGATTACGACCGGCGTGATATCGCGTTCGCCACGCACGGCGATGTTGGCGGCGCCCCGTTTCAGCGCGATCACGCCGTCGGCACCGGTACGCGTCCCTTCCGGGAACACGATCAGGTTGTTGCCCCGCTCCAGCGAGGCAATGCAATCGTCCACCAGTCCCGCGCCGCCGCTATTGGCGATGTAGGACGCCGCCCGCACCGGGCCGCGGGTAAACGGGTTGTCGCGCAGGCTGGCCTTGACGATGCAATCGGCCTGCTTGACGAACGCCATCAGGAAAACGGTATCGATCAGGGTCGGGTGGTTGGCCAGGATCAGCAAGCCGCCCCGCTCCAGCTTATCCAGCCCACTGACTTCGTAGCGCAGCACGCCCAGCACGCGCATCATTTCGATATACACGCGGAAGCTGTGGCGGATCACGTCGCGCGACAGCCGCACGCGCCGCTGGCCGTCGCGCACCAGCAGCTCCAGCAGCGGAAACACCAGCACGCGCAGCAGCACGCCGCCGATGCCGAACAAAGCGAAACTCAAGCCGGTGGCAAGCACCCGCCAATACATGAACAACGTTTCAAACATGGCGTTGCCATTGCCATTGTCGCTGGTCCGCCAGGCGGACCAATTGCTGTTCATCGGACAGGAAGAAGCGCAGCACCTGCAGCGCGCCCGGCATCGCCTCCAGTGGCGCCTGGGCGCCGGCAGCCCATTGCAGCGACAGCGTGGCGCCGGCGCCGGCCGCGGCGGGCTGCAGCAGCCACGCGAAGGCGAACGCCTGCTCGTCGCAATCTTCAAACTGCGAATACAGTTCCGGCAAGGCCGTATCGGCCATCACCAGCAGCACTTGCGGCGCGCCATCGGCCAGCAAGCCGCAGGCTTCGATCACCGCATGTTCCAGCGAGCTGGGGCCCGCCGCGAGGGCGATGTGGTTGGCCTGCTCCTTGCGCGCGATGGTGAACAGACCGGGGATGGCGTTATGGACCGACATGCCGAACGCCGTCGGCGACAAGGCTTCGCCGCGCGCCATGGCATCGAGCAGCTCGACGGAGCGTCCGACTTCGCCGTGGCGCGAGCAATAGACGATGGGGATGCCGGACTCGCCACCCAGGCACTCATAGGCAACTTCAAGCGCCATCTTGCCCAGCTGGCCGGCACGGCGGCGCAGCATGGGCGGCATGGCCTTGACGCCGGGCTCGCCTTCGGTGCCGGGCAGGAACGGCGCGCGCGACCACGCCAGCCACGCCTCCGGCGTAGCCAGGGACGGCGCCCACGCCGCATGCCTGACGATTGAAAAACTCACCCCGCTCATCGCTTGTATTCTCGTGCTATGTTGCTTTTTATGTACCCTTTTTTGGGAAGCACGAATTATAAACGAAGCAGTTTGGCGCAATGCTCAAATATTAATCAATGAGCAAAAATAAATTTCCAAAAAACATCAAATCTATCCAAAAGTCACAAAATGCGTGACAAATGGCAACAGATAGAGTGCAAAGCGAAAGTCGGGGTCAGCTCTGGCAACAGGACATTTCGCTTGCGAAATGTCCTGTTG
>CBFGQI010000022.1:0-51691 GCA_965650885.1 uncultured Oxalobacteraceae bacterium | reverse complement strand
CGCGCTTGCAGCAAGCCGGCCACGAAGTCCAGCAAACCCTGGCCCAGCACCGCCAGCTCCTGTTCGCCGCGCATGACGGTGTTGAGTTCATTCTGGCTCGACTTGAGCCAGTCGCGTTCGCGCTGTGCCAGGCGGCTGGCACGCAGTGCCTCCGTCATCCTGGCGAAGGCTTCGTCGAACGCGCGCTGCGATTCCGCCAGCCCCGCCACCGACAGCAGCAAGTCGCCCGCCTCGTCATGTGCCACCCCGCCCATGTCCACCTGCGGCAAGGGTGCCGGCGTGAAATCGTGGTCCAGGTTGCCGCCCGCCACCGCCTGCACCGCTTCCACATGGCCGGCGCGCGAGCTGGCCAGGGCGCGTGCGGAATCGAGCGCGCGGTGCAGCGGCTGCGCCACGTTGCGCTGGTAGAAAACACGCAGCGCCACCGCCACCAGCAGCAGCACGGCGCCCAGCGCCATCAGCACCCAGCTGGCAATGCGCGTGGCGCTGGCCGCCTCGCGCGTCGAATTCACCTCCAGCACGCCGCGCACGTCGCCCAGCTTCCAGTCGGTCTTGGGACTTTGCGGATGGCTGTTGTGGCAGGCGATGCAAGCCTGTGCGCTCATGCGGTCGGCCAGCGCCACCCGCACCGTGGTGCGGCCGTGCAGGGTCTCGGTGCGCGAAAACACCCCTTCCGGATTTTTCTGCAGGTAGCGCCAGGCGTCTTGCGCGAACTGGTCGGTCGGCCGCTCGCGCCGTTGCGGGAAAGGGAAAGGGCTAGACAGCTTGACCGTGGTGCCGCTGCCCTGCATCAGCGCGCTCAGGTCGTGGATCATGGTGGCCGGCAGCGGGATCGCTTTTTCCTTGTGGCGGTAATCCGGGTCGACCTGCAGGTCGGTCTGCGCCAGCACGCGCGCCGCCACATTTTCGGTGTAGTACTTGCGCAGCACCAGGAATTGCCGCACCGTCGCCTGCGCGGCGTCGACCGCGTCGCGCTCCGCGTTGTCCCGGATCAGCAATGGCAATAGTGCCGAAAAGACCAGCCCACATGCGGCCAGCAGCAGCCCGATGGGCAGGAACAGCTTCCAGAACAAGCTGCTGGAGCGTGCAAGCACGGCGAGTCTCCGCAAGGATGGGTTCACCTTATTCTTGCGCGGAATAGACGATGAAGCAAGCCAACTTGTTGTCCGCCCAACTGTTGCCAGCACATCCAATCTGTTATCATTCGGAAATTATTAATTTAACCATATAAATGCCATGCGTTTCCCGCCCCGCCTGACGCTCGCCAGTGCCGCCTGTTTCGCCCTGGCAGCCTGTGGCGGCAGCGACCCTGCTGCCACCAGTTCGCCACAACGTACCGCCCAGCACGGCGCGGCCCTGCAAACGCTGGCCCAGCTCGACACCGACCGCATTGGCGCCGGCGCCGGCTTCGCCGCCGGCCTGTCAACCGACGGCAAGGTCTATGCCTGGGGCGACAACAGTGTCGGCCAGTTGGGCCAGGGCCACCTGCAGGACAGCTTGCTGCCGGTGCAAGTGCCCGGCTTGAGCGGCGTTCACGCGCTGGCGGTAGGCGATTTCCACACCCTGGCCATGCGCCGCGATGGCAGCGTCTGGGGCTGGGGCAGCAACCATTACGGCCAGCTTGGCATCGGCCGCCAGCTCGGTTCGGCCACCCCGGTCCAGGTTGCCGGCCTGTCCTCGGTACGCGCCCTGGCGGCCAACAATTACCTGTCGCTGGCTTTGCGCAAGGATGGCTCGGTCTGGGCCTGGGGCCGCAGCGGCGCGCGCACCACGCTGGCGCCAGCGCCGGTACCTGGACTGAACGACGCCAAGGCCGTGGCGGCCGGCTGGGACTACGCCCTGGCGGTGCGCAACGACGGCACCGTGTGGGGCTGGGGCAGCAACAGCGCCGGCCAGTTGGGCAAGCGGCCGGGCCTGTACGTGCAGCCGGCGCGCCTGGAGGGCATCGACAAGGTGGTCGCCATTTCGGCGTCGCGCCTGCATGCGATGGCGTTGCGCACCGACGGTTCGGTCTGGACCTGGGGCAGCAATACGTATGGCCAGATGGGCATCGACGCCGTGGTGGCCGGCCCTACCCCTATCCCGGGCTTGCCGATGCCGTCCAACGGCGCCAGCGGCGTGCGCCAGATCGCGGCTGGCGCCTACAACAGCGCCGTGCTGTATAGCGACGGCAGCGTGTGGAGCTGGGGTTCCAACCATTACGGCCAGGTCGCCGACGGCTCGACCACCAACCGCACCGCGCCGGTACGCCTGAATACCATCGGCAACGTGGTGGCAATGGCGGTCAGCGACGGCTTCGTGATCTTCCTGCAGGCCGACGGCACGGCGCAGGGCGCAGGCGTCAACAGCTCCGGTGCGCTGGGTAACAACACCCGCAGCAATTCCGTCTTGCCGGTACCGGTCCTGGGCCTGAGCGGCACGGCGCCGCTGAACCTTGGCGCCAGCCGCGCCCAATAAGGCGCCGTTCAACAGGCTGGCGGCGCACGCCGCCGGCCTGATGTCCTGCCTGCCCTTCCTGGTGCCACTGCACCAGCCGCCTGTCGCCTCGCTCCCTTCCGAATTGCTGGCATTGCTGCTGGGCTGCCTGGTGCTGGCCGCCACGGCCTGGCGCCGCCCGGCTTCCCCCCTGCCGCTGCCCGCCATCGCTGTTGCCCCGCTGCTGCTGGCGGTGCTGCTCCTGTTGCAATATGCGCTGGGCATGTTCGCTTATGGCGCCAGCGCGCTGCTGCCTGCCGTCTTCCTGCTGTGGGCTGGCCTGCTGGCCTGCGCCGGCCAGGATGCGGCCGGCGCTGAGCCTGGACGCCTGTGCGATGTCCTGGCCCGCTGGCTGCTGGCGGGCGCGCTGGCCAACGCCCTGGCGGGGCTGCTGCAGTACGGCGGGCAATGGCAGGCGCTGGGTGGCCTCGTCGCCGCCCCGTCACCGGACGCGCGCGAAGGAATCTATGGCAACCTCGCGCAGCAAAACCACTTCGCCAGCCACATGGCATTGGGCCTGGCCGCGCTGGCGTGGCTGTGGCGCTCGCAGCCCCCACGCCTTGGCGCGCCGGCGGGCGGCATCCGGCTCGCCGCGGCGGCCGCTGCCGCAACGCCGGCGGCATTGCTCCTTGCCGCGCTCGCGCTGTCCGGCTCGCGCAGCGGCTGGCTGTACCTGGCGATCCTGGGCACCGCCCTGCTGTGGCGCGCCCCTGCAGCATCCGCTTCCGCAGCGCACGCTGCACCATCGGCACGGCGCCGCGACCTCGCCATCTTCGCTGGCGCCGCCATCGCGCTCGCCGCCCTGGCGCTGGCGGCGTGGCAAGGCATGCTGGGCCCGCAGCTGGCACGCCTGACGCGCCTCGGCGACCCATTCGGTCCGCGCGCCTTCGCCTGGTCGCACGCCTGGCAAATGGCGCTGGCGCATCCCTGGCTGGGCGCCGGCTGGGACAATTTTGCCGCCACCCTGATCGCACAGTTAAGGCCGGGCGAAAAGGTCTGGGGCATCGACCAATACGCCCACAACCTGTTCCTGCAATTGCTGGCCGCCGGTGGCTGGCCCGCCCTGCTCGCGCTGCTGCTGCCGGTGGCATGGCACTTGCGCCGATGCGGCCGGGCGCCGATGCTGGCGTGGACCGTACTGGGCATCCTGGCGGTGCACAGCATGCTTGAACAGCCGCTCTACTATGCATACTTCCTCGGCCCCGCAGCGTTCCTGGCCGGCGCCATGGCGCGCCCTTCCTGGCATTGCGCGGGAGCGGCACGCTACGCCCTGGCCGTGGCGGCGGTCGCGCTCTTGTTTGGCATCGTGCGCGGCGCCCGCAATTACGGCGAGATCCGGGAACAGGTCTATGACGCGGCAACGCCGCCGGCGCCGGCGCTGGTGCAGCTGCTGCACCAGGGTTCAGCCTTTGCACCATTGCTGGAACTGGCATTGCCGGGACAATTCGTGGCCGCCGACGCGCCAGTTGCGCAGCGCCTGGCCTTCAACGACAGGGTTCGCCACTTCGCCCCCATCGCGGAAGTGGAATTCCGCCACGCCGTCCTGCTGGCCGAGGCGGGCCGGCAGCAGGACGCGCAGGCCCAACTGGTGCGCGCGGCCCGCGCCTATCCCGCCGAACGGCCTGCCTACCTGGCACGCATCGCCAGCCTGGCGGCGCAGCAGCCGGCGCCCTATGCCGGGCTGGCAGCCTTTGCCGCCGCCTACGGCGCTTGGGACTAGTGCCGGCCTAGCCGTGCCATGGCGTGTATTCGATGCCGTTCTGGATGCTGCCGATGACTTGCGCCTGGTTTTCGCCGCCCTCGCTGAAGGCTGCCAGCACGTCGGCACGCGCGACGCCGGCCGCCAGCGCCTCGGTCCAGAACTTGATGCCGGCCGCCTCGCCGGCCCGGTGCAGCACGTTCTTGTACAAGCCGTCGACAAAGGCCGCGTCGCTGCTTTGCTCGCCGTAGCGCAGTTCGAATTCCGGGCTGTGGATGAAGCCGTCCGCCACGGCCTGCAGGCTGATTCCCTTGTCCAGCTGCGCGATCCAGTAACCCAGCCCGGCAGCGTCCGGCTTGCGGTCGAAGGCGGCCTGGTACACGCGGTAAGCGATGGCGGCATTGCCCTCGGTGCCGAGCGCCACGCTGCGGTCCTGGAAGTCGATGCGTTCGACATGGCGCAAATGCTCCACCCCACTCGGCCCCATCAGCACGTAACCGTCGTCGGACTTGAACACCGTGTAGCCCGCCTTGCTGCGGCTATAGCGCACGATGTCCATGCCGGCGCCGCCGTCGAGGTAATCATTGCCGACGGCACCGTACAGGATGTCGGCCGCGGCCGTGCCCCACTGGAACCAGGCATCGCCATTGCTGGCCAAGGCTTGCAGCTGGCCGCCAATGCTCAGGTTCGACAAGGCATAGGCCAGGTCGCCGGTGCCCGGCTTGAGCTCGATGGTGATGGTCCCCAGCACAGCGCCGGCCTGGGCCGCCACCGCCTTGCCCTGGTAATGCTGTTTCATAGTGGAATTGCCGCCGCTGTCCGGCAGATACGTGCCAAACACCGTCTGGCCGCCCAGGCTGACCTCCGTCACCGAACCTTGCAGGAATTGCGACGTCAGATCGAACGAAATATCGGCGCCGCTGGCCACCGCCGTATTGGCGTACAGTTTCAGCGTCACGCTTTCGCCCTGCTTGGCCGGCACTACCCAGGCCGTGGCGGGCGGGCGTACGGCACCGTCGGTGACTTCGATGCGGGTATTGATGTTCATCAGCTTCAGCTCGGCGTTCGAATAGCTGCGGATATTGCCCGCCTTGTCGCCCACTTCGACTGAAATCACATCGTACATGCCGGGATTGCTCGCCTTGTCGATGGTCTGGACCACGCTGGCCACCGCCGGCGTCGCGTCGTGGAAAGTGTCCGCCTGGAAGCCATCCCAGCCCAGCACCACCAGCGGCGTGGACAAGCCGCTGCTCGACCAGTAACCGTCCAGCCAGACCTTGACCGTATCGACGCCGCTGCCGCCGGCATCGTTGGCCCAAGCCTTGAACGTGCCGGCCGCGTCGCCATTTTTCAGGTTGACCACTGCCGGCAGCTGCAAGCCATCCAGCACCGGCGCCGTGTTGTCGACCAGGCCGCCCTTGACCACGACGCTGGTCGCGATGCCCATTTCCTTCAGTTGGCCGGCGTAATACATGGTGGCATTGCCGCTGGCGTCGACCAGCTGCAGCGACGACACGGAATACGTGCCGGGCTGGGTGTTCTTGCCGATCATGGCATCCAGGCTGGCGCGCTCCGGCGTCGCGTCGCCAAAGTCGTCGCCATGGCTGGTGAAGCCGCTGCTGCCCACCAGCATGCTGCCGGTCACGCCGAAGCGCGTCTCGAGCTGCTTGTCGAACGTCAGGTAGGCATGGTGCACGCCATTGCCACCGGCGTTATCGCGTGCCGTCACGACGATGGGCATCACGCCGTCGCCCTTGCTCAGATCCACTTCGCCCAACTGCAGGCCGAGCAGCGTCGGGCCTGTGCGGTCCACCTTGCTGCCCGCCACGGTCATGGCCGTGACGATGCCCGCAGCCTGCAAATCCCCAGCCGAATAGTAAGTGGCATTGCCGGCGTTATCCCGCACCGTGGCGCCGATCACCGCATACGTGCCCGCTGACGTATTAGGGCCCAGCAGCAGCACTTCGTTGGCGCTGTTCGGCGTGCCATCCTTGAAGGTGTCCAGGCTTTTGCTGAAGGTGCCGCCGATGGTCAGGTAGCCATACCCATACGGCACGGCACCCAGCTGCACCAGCTCATGGTTGAACTGCAATGTGACTTCGGCAATGCCGCTGCCCTCCGGCCCGTCATCCGCCTCCACCAGGATGGTGGCGGCCTGTGCGCCGGCGGCCAGGTCGACCGTGGCTGGCAGGGTAATCTTTTTCAGGACGGGCTTGCTGGTATCGGGCATCGCGTGAACTCCATTATTGCAATAAAGCTCACGATTATAGCAATACGAAAACTCGTCTTTACTTTTTGGCAGGCTTCAATTCGATCTCGAACACGCGCGGCCAGCGTTTGCCGGTGACGAACAGGCGGCGCGCCTTGGCGTCATAGGCGATGCCGTTCAAGACATTGTCGACGTTCTTGGCCGCTTTGGCGCTGGCCGCCAGGCCGGACAGGTCGATCCAGCCCAGCACCCGGCCGCTGAACGGGTCGATGCGGGCGATGCGGTCGGATTGCCAGACATTGGCATAGATCTGCCCTTCCACCCACTCCAGTTCATTGATCTGCGCCAGCGGCTGGCCGTCGGCGGTGACCTTGATGCGGCGCTGCACGCTGAACGTCCTGGGATCGAGCACGCGGATTTCGGGCGTGCCGTCGCTCATGTACAGGCGCTCGCCATCGCTGGTCAGGCCCCAGCCTTCGCCCATGTAATTGAAGGTGGCCTTGATGGCCAGGCTGCCCTGGTCCATCACATAGCCGGCCTGGTTCATCCAGGTGATGCCGACGATGCTGTCGCCGTGCGGCGCGATGCCTTCGCCAAAGACCTTTTCCGGCAAATCGCGTTTCAGCAGCACCTTGCCGGTCGCCAGCTCCACCTTGCGCACTGAGGATGCGCCGTATTGGCCCGTGCTCTCCCACAGGAAGCCGTCCTTGAAGAACAGGCCTTGGGTGAAGGCTTGCGGATCGTGCGGATAACTGGCCTTGATCGCATAGCCCTGCACCGGCACACTGGCCGACGCGATTTGCGCGGCCAGCGCCGCCGCGCCCAGCGCGATCAGCTTACGCATCCCACAAGTCCCCGCTGGCATTGCTGCGTGGTGGATTGACGCCGAAGTGATGGTAAGCCTGCGCAGTGGCGACGCGGCCGCGCGGGGTGCGTTGCAGGTAGCCCTGCTGGATCAGGTAAGGTTCCAGGACATCCTCGATGGTATCAGCGGCCTCGCCGATGGCGGCCGCCAGGTTGCCGATGCCCACCGGACCGCCGCCGAATTTATACAGCACGGCTTCCAGCAGCTTGCGGTCCATCACGTCGAACCCCACATGGTCGACATCGAGCATGCGCAGCGCGGCATCGGCCAGCTCGCGCGTGATGTCGCCATTGCCCTTCACTTCCGCATAGTCGCGCACGCGGCGCAGCAGGCGGTTGGCGATGCGCGGCGTGCCGCGCGCACGGCGCGCGATTTCCACCGCGCCCGCTTCGTCGATGTTCGCCTTCAGCAGCGCGGCGCTGCGGCCGACGATTTTCGCCAGCTCCTCGGTGGTGTAGAACTCCAGGCGCGCCACGA
Source organism: uncultured Oxalobacteraceae bacterium (assembly GCA_965650885.1). GTDB lineage: Bacteria > Pseudomonadota > Gammaproteobacteria > Burkholderiales > Burkholderiaceae_D > Rugamonas. The sequence goes on along the minus strand of CBFGQI010000022.1, from coordinate 43,966 downwards.
TGCCGAAACGGTCGCGCAGCGGATTGGTCAGCATGCCGGCACGGGTGGTGGCGCCGACCAGGGTGAAGGGCTGCAGGTCCAGCTTCACGCTGCGCGCCGCCGGTCCCTCGCCGATCATGATGTCGATCTGGTAGTCCTCCAGCGCCGGGTAGAGGATTTCCTCCACCACCGGCGACAGGCGGTGGATTTCATCGATGAACAGGACGTCGTTCGCTTCCAGGTTGGTCAGGATCGCCGCCAGGTCGCCCGGGCGCTCCAGCACCGGGCCGGACGTCTGGCGCAGGTTGACGCCCATTTCGCGCGCGATGATGTTGGCCAGCGTGGTCTTGCCCAGGCCGGGAGGGCCGAACAGCAAGGTATGGTCGAGCGCTTCGCTGCGCTTGCGGGCGGCCGAGATGAAGATTTCCAGCTGGTCGCGGATCTTGGACTGGCCGACATACTCATCGAGATGCTTGGGCCGCAGGGCGCGCTCGATCGCCTCCTCGTTGGGCGAGGATGGCGCCGCATCGATGATGCGCTGTTCGGTGAAGTTGTCGGTTTGAATACTCATGCCAGCTCGAATGGGGGTTCAGGGCATGATTCTATCAAGGCTGGCCAATGCAGGCTCACTTCATGTGGGAAGTAACCGTGCTGGAAGTGCCCACTGGATCCCTAACGATATTGTGCTGCGCTGATGAACTGGCTGAAAGCCTCGCACCAGACTACCACAGTGGTGTACTTCGCCGGGTCGACACCCGGCGGCAGCGCCACCAGGAAGTTCTTGAACGTCTTCACGTCGCCGACGCGCACCATGCGCGGCTTCAGCCGCCGGAAGTCCGCCTCCGTTTCGACAAAAGCGGGCGAGAGGTAAAGTTTGTAGTCCGGCCCCGGCGCCAGCTCCCCTTCCAGTGCAATCGCGCGCGTCGTCACCGAGACTTTGCCTTCGCCCCAATGCAAGGCGTCGCTGTCCTTCAGGTCGCGCCGGAACGTGCCGCTGTACTGCGCCTGCGCCGCCTCCGCCCGCACCGCCTGCATCGTGGGCGCCGCCGGCGCGGTCAGGATCGGCAGCAGGTAGACGCCGAGCGCAAAGCCAGCCGCCAGCGCCAGCAAGTGGGTCGCCGCAAGCAGCAGTTTCGTTTTCATTTGGGCGCCGGCCTGCGGCAGGGCTTTGCCGGCTCGGTTTTCCAGCCCTCGCCGTCCGGCCCTTCCCGGCCGGAGCCGGCGACGTCCGCCGACCGGCCGAACTGCGCCGGCGGTGCCTCCGTCCCGGAAGCCGCGGAAAACAGTTGAATGCAAGCGACTTTGCGCATGTGACTGCCCACCTTTCCCAAGCCTGATCACGCCACAATAGCACAAGCCCGGCAGGGCCTTGTAGGACAGCGGCCCACACGACGACGGCGCGCGCGCCGCTTGGGGCGGACGGCTGCGGTGGCGATACTGGCGCCTTAGACCACAGGGAGGTTCCCATGCGCGCACTCACCTACCGCTCGGCACATGATGTCCAGGTGGACACCGTACCCGACCCCATCCTGCAGGAAGCCGACGACCTCATCCTGCGCATCACCGCCACCGCCATTTGCGGCTCCGACCTGCACCTCTACCGCGGCAAGGTGCCCGCCATGCAGCAAGGCGATATCCTCGGCCACGAATTCATGGGCATCGTCGAGGAAACCGGGCCGGGCGTCACGCGACTGGCCAGGGGCGACCGCGTCGTCGTCCCCTTCGTCATCGCCTGCGGCAGCTGCTTTTTCTGCCAGCGCCAGTTGTTTTCGGCGTGCGAAACCACGAATCCCGACCGTGGCGCCATCATGAACAAGAAGGGCTTGCGCTCCGGCGCGGCCATGTTCGGCTACACCCACCTCTACGGCGGCATGCCGGGCGGCCAGGCCGAATTCGTGCGCGTGCCAAAGGCCAACGTCGGCCCGCTGCGCATTCCCGACGCGCTCGAGGATGAGCAAGTGCTGTTCCTGAGCGATATCCTGCCCACCGGCTACCAGGCCGTGGTGAACGCCGGCGTCGGGCAAGGCGACAGCCTCGCCATTTATGGCGCCGGCCCGGTCGGCCTGATGGCGGCGGCGTGTGCGCGCATGGTGGGCGTGGAAACCATCTTCATGGTCGACCATAACGGCTACCGGCTCGACTTTGCCCGGCAGGCTTACGGCGTCATTCCCGTCAACTTCGACCATGTCGACGCCGCCGAGTACATCATCGACAACACTTCCGCACGCGGAGTCGACGCGGCCATCGATGCCGTCGGCTTCGAAGCCAAGGGCAGCGCGCTGGAGACCGCGCTGACGGCGATCAAGCTGGAAGGCAGCAGCGGCGCCGCGCTGCGCCAGTGCATCGCGGCCGTGCGGCGCGGCGGCACGGTCAGCGTGCCGGGCGTGTACGCGGGCTTTATCCACGGCTTCCTGTTCGGCGATGCCTTCGACAAAGGCATCAGCTTCAAGATGGGGCAGACCCACGTGCAGCGCTTCATGCCCGAGCTGCTCGAATTCATCGGCCAGGGCCGGCTGGACCCGGGCGCCATCATCACCCACCGGCTGCCGCTGGAACAGGCCGCCGAGGGCTACCGCATTTTCGACAAGAAGGAAGAGGAATGCCGCAAGGTGATCCTGCGGCCCGCTTAGTGCAGCTACGCAGCCGCCTGCCTCACCGCCCCGGCACAAGGTAGCGCAACTCGGCCATGCCGCTGCCGATCTGGCGCACGGATTGCAGCGACAGCGGTGGATGCGTGAGACGGCGCGGAAATAGCGGTTTGCCCTGGCCCAGCGTCACCGAACCGAGCTGGATGATGATTTCGTCGAGCAGCCCTGCATCGTGGAATTGTCCGGCCAAGTCGCCGCCGCCGACGATCCAGATGTTCCGCTCGCCGGCCGCCGCGCGCATCGCCGCATGCACCGGCGCCACATCACCTGTCACGAACCGCAGGTCCGCACCGGGAATTGCCGGCAAGGTGCGGGAAGAGAACACCCAGGCCGGTTGCGTATAAGGCCAGGCCGCGCCGGTTTCGGCGGCAACCGTGTCCGCGTTGCGCAGCATCCATTCGTAGGTAGAGGACCCCATCGCGATCGCCCCCACCTGGGCGATGAAATCCGGGTAGCTGCTGTCATTGATGTCGCCCAGCGGAAACAGCCAATCGAGCGAGTCATCCTCCGTCGCGAGAAAACCATCGAGGCTTGCCGCCGTAAAGAACTGCGTCTTCATCGTTACTCCTCCGGGATCGGCCTGGCAACCAGGAACAGGTAGGACATGGCGCCGGCGAAGGCGATCGCGGCCCCGGTCAGCAATGCGGGCACGAAAGACCAGGCCTGCGCGATGTAGCCGGTGAGGACGGGCGCCAGCGCGCCGCCCAGGAAGCCGCCGAAATTCTGGATCGCGCCGAGCGATGCGATGCGGCTGCGCGGCGCTGCCACGGTGGCGAGCGACCAGGCGCAGGCCGACGACGCGTTGGCAAGGAAAATGACGATCGAGATGCACGCCACGGCCACGACATTGCTCTCCACCAGCGCAGCGGGAATCGTGAACAGCACCATGCCCAGCGTGGCCGCCACCACCGCGTTGCGGCGCCCGGCAATCGGCGATGCGGCGAAGCGGACGATGCGGTCCGATGCCCACCCTGCAATGAGGGCGCCGGCAAAGCCGCACAGGAAAGGCACCGCCGAGGCCAGGCCTGCCGAGGCCAGGTCCATATGGCGCTCGGTGCGCAGGTAGCCCGGCAGCCAGGTCAGGTACACCCAGTTGAGGTAGACCGAGCCGAAGAAGCCCAGCATCATGCCCCAGGTGACGCGGTGGCGGAACAGTGCGCGCCAGGCCGCGAAGCTGGTCTTCGGCACCGCCTCGGGGGACTCGCCCGCCTCCAGGTAAGCGCGCTCCTGCGCCGTCAATTCGCCGCGCACCGGATCGCGGTACAGCGCCACCCAGACGACGGCCGCTACCAGCCCCAGTCCGCCGGTCACGAAGAAGGCCCAGTGCCAGCTGGTCGCCGCAATCAGCGGCGGTAACAGCAGCGGCGCCAGCGCCACGCCCAAAGGCGAAGCCGAGTTATAGATGCCGGTCGGCGTGCCGCGCGAGCGCAGCGGGAACCAGTTGCTCACCACCCGCGCCGCCGAAGGGAATTGCGGCGCCTCGCCGATGCCGAGCACAATGCGCACCATGACGAAATAGCCGAAGGTCGACGCCAGCCCGCCGGCCGCCTGGGCCAGCGACCACACCACCAGCCCCGCGCCGAGCAGCCAGCGCGGCCCGATCTTGTCCACCAGCGCGCCCACTGGCAACTGGCACAATGCATAGCTCCACGAGAACGCCGACAACAGCACCCCCATCTGGCCGAGCGACAGGCCGAGGTCGGCGCGGATGTACTCGTTGGCGACCGCCAGGGTTGCCCGGTCCAGGTAATTGATCACGCCACAGACCACCAGCATGACAAGTGCCAGCACCTGTTTGCGCCGGATCCGGGGGGGAGTGTCGGGATTGGGCCTGGCCAGCGCCTGCGGAACAGCGGTCATTCAAGGAATCCCAGAGGTTGGTTGAACTGCAGTCGAAAATTTTCGAGATTGTATCAACTGCCGCTCGCGCTTTACGAGATGGCGCTCCTGGACGAGGGAGAGGGATGAGGGTTCGGTATCGGGGACCGGGCGGGCAGGATAGCGCCCAACAAGACCGTGTCTGGGCCGGTCAGGCGCACCCGATGCAGGCCGTTAGCAATTGCCCTTCTTGGCCTGGCCAGGTGGGCAGAACTTTCCGTTGCCGGAATCCTGGCGTACTGCAGGATCAATGACGACAGAACCGGACGGTGTGTAGACAGCACAACCAGCGAGGGTCGATGCAAGGATAGCCAAAGCGATAAGAGTTCTCATAAATGCAGCCTTTTGTTGGGGGGTACCGTCCAGTTTATGCTGAAGTAGCCTGCCATGACAAGGCGTCAGCCTTTGGACAGTGCTTTAAGTGCTTGCTTGATACCGTCGGAGACCGAGGAGCCTGCCGGCACGGTCTTCAGCGCCTGCACGGCTTCCTTGTCGGAATAGCCCAGCGCCAGCAGGGCGTTCAGGATGTCGGCCTGCGAATCGTGGACCGGGTGGACGCCGGCGGCGCCGATATCGGCCCCCAGCTTGCCCTTCAGTTCCAGCAGCAGGCGCTCCGCCGTCTTCTTGCCGATGCCCGGGATTTTTACCAGCCGGCCGGCTTCCTGCAGCGTGACCGCTTGTGCCAGGTCGGCGATCGACAGGCCGGACAGGATCGACAGCGCGGTGCGGGCGCCGATGCCGCTGATTTTGATCAGTTGGCGGAACACGGCGCGTTCTTCGGCGTTGCCGAAGCCGTACAGCAGATGCGCGTCCTCGCGCACGGCCAGGTGGGTGAACAGCGCCACCTTTTCGCCCACGCCGGGCAGGTTGTAGAAGGTCGACATCGGCACGTCGACTTCGTAGCCGACGCCATGCACGTCGACCAGCAGTTGCGGGGGATTCTTTTCGAGCAGGATGCCGGTGAGACGTCCGATCATGGGATTCCTTTGGATGCGGTTAGCCGACCAGGCGGCCGCGTTTCATGCGCAGGCCGGACAGGGCGGGATGGACATTGGTGACCACCGACAGCGTGGCCTGGCTGTGCGCATGGCAGATGGCGATGCCGAGGGCGTCGGCGGCGTCGGTGCCGGGCAGCCCGGGCAGCGCCAGCAGGCGCGCGACCATGTCCTGCACCTGGGCCTTGGTGGCGCGGCCGGTGCCGACCACCGCTTGCTTCAGCTGCGTCGGGGAGTATTCGGCAACCTTGAGTTCATGCGTGACGAGGGCGCAAATGGCGGCGCCGCGGGCCTGGCCGAGCAGCAAGGTCGATTGCGGATTGACGTTGACGAAGACTTTTTCGATTGCGGCGCAATCGGGTTTGTAGGTGGCGGCGATTTCCGCCACCCCGTCGAGGATGATTTTCAGGCGTTGCGGCAGCTCGCCCTCGCCGCTCTTGATGGTGCCGGAGGCGATGTAGCGCAGCTTGTTGCCCACCTTCTGGATGACACCAAATCCAGTAGTGCGCAAGCCGGGGTCGATGCCGAGAATAATCATTCCGGGATTTTACGGCAGAAACCGGTAGAGCGGTGTCTGACCCGCAGGGTCAGACACCTGTGGCGCGGCGAGCGCTGGTCAGCGTTCGTTTAGTGGCGGAAGTGGCGGGTGCCGGTGTAGAGCATCACCACGCCGCGTTCGTCGGCGGCGTCGATCACTTCCTGGTCGCGCATCGAACCGCCCGGCTGGATCACGCAGGTCGCGCCCGCATCCACCACCACGTCGAGGCCGTCGCGGAACGGGAAGAAGGCGTCGGACGCCACCACGGAACCCTGCAGCGACAGGCCGGCATTCTGCGCCTTGATCGATGCGATACGCGCCGAATCGATACGCGACATCTGGCCGGCACCCACGCCCAGCGTCATGTTCCCGCCGCAGAACACGATGGCATTCGACTTCACGTACTTCGCCACGCGCCAGGCAAACATCAGGTCGGCCAGCTGCTGTTGGGTAGGCTGCAGCTTGGTCACCACCTTCAATTCACCCAGCAGCACATTCTTCGAGTCGGCCGACTGCACCAGCAGGCCGCCGCCCACGCGCTTGAAGTCCATCGCATTCACGCCATCGCCCAATGGAATTTCGAGCAGGCGCACGTTCTGCTTGGCGGCCATGATCTGGCGCGCTTCGGCGGTGAAGGAGGGAGCGATCAGCACTTCCACGAACAGCTTGGCCAGTTCGGTGGCGGCCGCGCCGTCCACTTCCACGTTGAAGGCGATGATGCCGCCGAAAGCCGAAGTCGGGTCGGTCTTCAGGGCGCGCTGGTAGGCTTCCAGCGCATTCGCGCCCAGGGCCACGCCGCATGGGTTGGCGTGCTTGATGATCACGCAGGCGGTGGAGCCCATCGACTTCACGCACTCCCAGGCCGCATCGGCATCGGCGATATTGTTGAACGACAGTTCCTTGCCCTGCAGCTGGCGGTAATTGGCCAGCGAACCGGCCACGGGCGCCAGGTCGCGGTAGAAGGCTGCCGACTGGTGCGGGTTCTCGCCGTAGCGCATGTCCTGCACCTTCTCGAAGGCCACGTTCAGGGTTGCCGGGTAGGCGGAACGGGTTTCGTGCTTACGGTCCGGGCCCAGGCTGGAGAAGTAATTGGTGATGGCGCCGTCGTACTGGGCGGTGTGCGCGTACACCTTCTTGGCCAAGTTGAAGCGGGTTTCGTAGGACACGTAGCCCGGAGCGTTGTCGGTGCCCTTCATTTCCGCCAGCACCACGCCGTAGTCGGACGGGTCGCAGATCACCACCACGTCCTTGTGGTTCTTGGCGGCGGAACGCAGCATGGCCGGGCCGCCGATGTCGATGTTCTCGATCGCGTCTTCCAGCGAGCATTCAGCCTTGGCCACCGTGGCCTGGAACGGGTACAGGTTCACCACCACCATGTCGATGGTCGGGATGCTGTGCTCTTCCAGCTTGGCGACGTGCTCGGGGAAGTCGCGGCGGGCCAGGATGCCGCCATGGACTTTCGGGTGCAGCGTCTTCACGCGGCCATCCAGCATTTCCGGGAAGCCGGTGTAGTCGGCCACTTCGGTGACCGGCACGCCGTTATCGGCCAGCAGTTTCGCGGTGCCGCCGGTGGACAGGATGTTGACGCCCATGGCCGACAGGGCCTTGGCGAAATCCAGCACGCCGGTCTTGTCGGATACGGAGATGAGAGCTTGTTTGATCATAGCTGTGGGGAAGGTTAGGGAAAATCAGGTCAAAACCCACCGGCCCCACGGCCCGTCGCGGCCAAGAGGGACCGGGACGCGGAATCAGCCTTACAGCAGGCCGTGTTCCTGTAACTTCTTGCGCAAAGTATTGCGGTTGATACCCAGCATCTGGGCGGCGTGCGACTGGTTGCCGTCGGCACGGGTCATCACCACTTCGAGGATCGGACGCTCGACGGTCATCACCACCATGTCGTATACGTTCGAAGCTTGCTGCTCGCCCAGGTCATTGAAGTAGTCTTCCAGGCTTTTCTGGACCACTTCCTGAATGCTTTCTTTGCTCATTTTCTTATCGATCTTGCTAAATATTTGCCAGTGCAGGCGCGGCTTACGCGGCCAGCGGTTCTTCGGCGAGGCGGTATTGTAACCGGTCGCCGTACTTCCATTGGGATTCGAAGAAACTGTCGACTGCGCGCAGTTGTTCTGCGGTCGACTCGAGGCGGTTCATCTCCTGACGGAACTCCTCCCCGCCCGGGAGGTCGCGCACATACCAGCCAATATGCTTGCGCGCGGTGCGCACGCCCAGGAATTCGCCGTAGAAGGCGTAATGGGCCTGCAAATGTTCGTCCATCAGCTTGCGCACCTCGGCCACCAGCGGGGCCGGCAAATGCTCGCCGGTGCGCAGGAAATGGTCGATTTCGCGGAAGATCCATGGGCGCCCCTGGGCGGCGCGGCCGATCATGACGGCGTCGGCGCCGGTCTTGTCGAGCACAAAGCGCGCTTTCTCGGGGGTGGTGATGTCGCCGTTGGCGACTACCGGGATATTCACCGCCGCCTTGACGGCGGCAATGGTGTCGTATTCGGCGTCGCCGGTGTAGCCGTCGGCGCGGGTGCGGCCATGCAGCGTCAGCATCCGGATGCCGGCTTGTTCGGCGATGCGGGCGATGCGCAAGGCATTCTTGTTCTCGCGGTTCCAGCCGGTGCGGAACTTCAGGGTGACCGGCACGTCCACGGCCGGCACCACTGCTTCCAGGATGCGCTGCACCAGCTCTTCGTGCTGCAACAGGGCCGATCCGCACCAGTTGTTGCACACCTTCTTCACCGGGCAGCCCATATTGATATCGATGATCTGGGCGCCGCGGTCGACGTTGAACTTGGCGCATTCGGCCAGTTCTTCCGGCACCGCGCCGGCGATCTGCACGGCTTTCGGCTCCATCTCGCCGGTGTGGTCGGTGCGGCGCGACGACTTCTCGCTGGCCCACAGGCGCGGGTTGGAAGCGGCCATCTCGGACACGGCGTAGCCCGCGCCCAGTTCCTTGCACAATTGGCGGAACGGGCGGTCCGTCACACCCGCCATGGGCGCGACAAAGACGTTATTGCGGAGCTCGTGGGGTCCGATTTTCACTTAATAAATCCGTAACACAGCTTGGGAAGGGGGCTATTTTAACCGATGCGCTGCCCAAAAACTAAGCACTTTTTTAAACGATGTCGTCCAGGCTCGTGGACAGGTGCGCCACCTCGCCCCATTGTTCGAGCGACAACCCGCCATTACCGAAGGTAAAGCGGTTGATGCTGGCATTGCGCACCTGGAAGTCGCGCGGGCCGTCGATCGACAAGCCGCGCGCGGCGCGGTAGGCGCATTCCAGCACGCCGCCGTGGGCCACGATGGCGATGGTGTGCTGCGGGTAATGGGCGGCCCAGCGCGCGATGCCATCCTGGCAGCGCTGGTAGAACTGGCGGAAGCTTTCGGCCGTGCGTCCGCCGGCCGGCATCACGGCATCCACGTCGCGCGCCTGCCATTCGGCGAATTCCACGGGGTAGCGTTCGGCGATCTCGGTATACAGCAAACCTTCAAAGGCACCGTAGCCGCGCTCGCGCAAGCCGGGGTCGGTGTGCAGCGCAAGGTGGGGATGGCGGGCCGCCAGCGCCTGGGCGGTCTGCAGTGCGCGTCCCAGGTCGCTGGAGACGATGGCGTCGAGCGGTTCGGCGGCCAGCGCGCGCGCCAGCGCTTCGGCCTGGCGTTCGCCGGCAGGGCTGAGGGGGATGTCGGTGTGGCCTTGCAGGCGGCGCACGGCGTTCCAGGCGGTTTCGCCGTGGCGGATCAGCAGGATTCTGGTCATTCGAACAAAGTATAGGTGCCGATCACCTGCGCCTCGTCGAGGATGTGGCCATGGATGGCTTGCAGCACATCCAGGCAGGTGAAGCGGCCTTCCACCGCCAGGCGCGCGGTGTCCAGCGCGTACAGGCGGAAGATGTAATGGTGGGTGCGCTCGTCGTTCCAGGGCGGGCATGGGCCGTCGTAGCCGTAGTAGTCGCCGGCCATGTCCTTGTCGCCGGCGAACCAGGCGGTGTAGTCGTTGATGCCGTGGCGCATGGGGGCGAGGGTGCCGCCCGGCTTGCCTTTGGGCGTGACTTCTTTTGAAAATTCGCCGGCGGCGATGCTGCTGCGGGTGGTCGGGATGTCGACCAGGCACCAGTGGTAGAAATCGGCGCGCGGCATGCTGGACGGGAGCGTGGCGCCTGCCTTGTTGACGTTTGTGCCATCGGTGGGGGCATCGCCGTCGATGCATACCAGGACCAGGGATTCGGTGCCGGCGGGTACCTCGGACCAGGCCAGGTGGGGGTTCTTGTTGGCGGACAGGCGCACTTTCGTGGCCGGGTCGCGCACGGCGAAGGCAAAGTCGCCGGGAATGGCGGCGCCATGCTTGAAGGTGTCGCTCCAGATTTTCATCTTCCTCTCCCCGCCTGCCTTTTTTAAACCGGCAAACCGGTGCCTGACCCGCAGGGTCAGGCACCTGGTACGCGGCTGCCGCAAGACTGGTGTCTGACCCGGTGGGTCAGACACCGCCCTACCGGTTTTATGTTTTGGGACCCACCTGCAACCAGAACGTCACCGGCCCATCATTGGTCAGCGACACCTTCATATCCGCCCCGAACACGCCAGTGCCGACGACGGCGTGCCTGAAACGCGCCTGTGAAACAAAATAGTCAAACAAGCGCTTGCCATCCGCCGGCGCCGCCGCCGGGCTGAACGAAGGCCGCGTCCCGGAATTGGTATCGGCCGCCAGCGTGAACTGCGGCACCAGCAGCAGCCCGCCTGCGACGTCCGTCACCGACTTGTTCATTTTGCCGGCATCATCCGAAAACACACGGTACGACAAGAGTTTGGCCAGCAACTGGTCCGCCTCCTTCTCCGTATCCCCCTTCTCCGCGCACACCAGCACCATCAACCCGGCGTCGATCGCCCCGGTGGTCTCGCCATCGACGACCACCTTGGCCGACGACACCCGCTGCAGCAAGCCGATCATGCCGACAAAGTCACTTTCGCGAATTTGCGCTTGCCGACCTGCAGCACGAACACGCCCGGCTCGATCTTCAGCGCCTTATCGCTGATCACGGTGCCGTCGATACGCACGCCACCCTGGTCGATCATGCGCAGCGCCTCCGAAGTCGACGCGCACAGGTTGGCCTGCTTCAGCAGCTGGCCGATGCCGACCGGCGCGCCGGCCAGCGACACTTCCGGCACATCGTCCGGAATACCGCCCTTGGAACGGTTGACGAAGTCCGCCAGCGCATCCTCCGCCGCCTGGCGCGAATGGAAGCGTTCCACGATCTCCTGCGCCAGCGCCACTTTCGCATCGCGCGGATTGGCCCCGCCCTCGATCGCCTTCTTCAAGCCGGCGACTTCCTCGATCGACTTCCACGACAGCAGGTCGTAGTAGCGCCACATCATCACGTCCGAGATCGACATCACCTTGGCGAACATGGTGTTGGCCGGCTCGGTGATACCAATATAGTTGTTCTTCGACTTGGACATCTTCTCGACGCCATCCAGGCCTTCCAGCAGCGGCATGGTCAGGATGCACTGCTGCTCCTGGCCGTAATCCTTCTGCAATTCGCGGCCCACCAGCAGGTTGAATTTCTGGTCGGTGCCGCCCAGCTCCAGGTCGGCCTTCAGCGCCACCGAGTCGTAACCCTGCATCAGCGGGTACAGGAATTCATGCACGGAAATCGGCGTGCCATTCTTGAAGCGCTTGGAAAAATCGTCGCGCTCCATCATGCGCGCCACGGTGTAGCGCGAAGCCAGCTGGATCATGCCGCGCGCGCCCAGCGGATCGCACCATTCCGAGTTGTAGCGGATTTCAGTCCTGGCCGCATCCAGCACCAGCGAGGCCTGCTTGAAATACGTCTGGGCATTGAGTTCGACCTGCTCGCGGGTCAGCGGCGGCCGCGTCACGTTGCGGCCCGACGGGTCGCCGATCATCGAGGTGAAGTCGCCGATCAGGAAAATCACCTGGTGGCCCAGGTTTTGCAGCTGGCGCATCTTGTTCAGCACCACGGTGTGGCCCAGGTGCAAGTCCGGTGCGGTCGGGTCCAGGCCCAGCTTGATGCGCAGCGGCACGCCCGTCTTGTCCGAGCGCGCCAGTTTTTGAGCGAATTCGCTTTCGATGATGAGCTCGTCCACACCGCGTTTGGTGATGGCGAGGGCTTCCTGGACGCTATCGGTCAGCGGCAGGATTTTGTTGTCTGTATCCATGTTTCGCGAGATTCTCTCAAATTGTTGGCACGGCTCAGGACTTTGATATAATGCCCGATCCCATCAATCTTGCCCGATGAAAACGAATTAAATCAACAACTTAGAACAAAATACCAAGAATCCTAAAAGTTCAAGCGGCAAATTTTAACTGATTGCATGAACCCTATAAACAAGTTCACAAGCTCACGCTTGTACAATCTGCTAGGTTCGACGCGAAAAGCGCGGATCATCAGTGCATCGGCACTATTCCTTGCCGTTTGCGCTTTTGGTGCCGCCGGCGTGGCCCCGCTTGCGCCCGATGCGAGCGATTTGCCCGTCACGACCATTGCCCAGGATATCCAGCTGCCCGACCTGTCCTCGCAGATCACCGCCCTCCAGCAACAAGAAGCTTCCCAGAAATACGTCCACGAAGAAAAAATCCGCGCCGGCGATACGCTCGCGACGCTGCTGAACCGTTTGGGCGTGGAAGACGACGCTGCCGAGAATTTCATCAAGAAGGACAAGACCGCGCGCGCCATCATGCAGCTGCGCAGCGGCAAACGCGTGCAGGCGCAGACCGACGAAAACGGCAACCTGCAGTGGCTGAAAGCCACCGTTGTGGACGGCAAAGACAATCCCGTCAAGAATATCATGGTCACCCGCACGGGCGACACCTTCGCCGCCGAAGAAGTGGCCGCGAAACTGGAACGCCGCGTCGAGATGCGCTCGCGCGAAATCACCACCACCCTGTATGCCGCGACCGACTCCAGCTCCGACGGCAGCAGCCTGCCCGACTCCATCGTCGCGCAGATCATTGAGATGTTCTCCACCAGCATCGACTTCCGCTCCGACCTGAAGCGCGGCGACCGTTTCAATGTGGTGTACGAAACCTTCTGGCAGGACGGCGAGTTCGTGCGCGCCGGCCGCATCCTGGCGGGCGAATTCACCAACAAGGGCACTACCTACCAGAGCGTGTGGTTCGAAGACCCGCAGACCAGGTCGGGCGGCGGCTACTACAGCTTCGACGGCAAATCGCTGAAGAAAGCCTTCCTCAAATCGCCGCTGGAATTTTCCCGTATTTCCTCCGGCTTCGGCATGCGCACGCACCCGATTGCCGGCAAGTGGAAGCAGCACAAAGGTACCGACTTCGCCGCGCCGACCGGCACGCCGATCCGCGCCGCGGGGGATGGCGTGATCGACTTCGCCGGCAAGCAAGGCGGCTACGGCAATGTGGTGGTGATCAAGCACTGGGCCAATTACAGCACCGCGTATGCGCACATGAGCCGCTTCGGCGCCGGCATCCGCAAGGGCAGCAAGGTGAGCCAGGGCGACGTGATCGGTTACGTCGGTTCGACCGGCTGGTCGACCGGCGCCCACTTGCACTACGAATTCCGTGTCGCCGGCGAAGCCAAAGACCCCAACAAGATGAACATCCAGGCGCAAGCCCCGCTGACGGTGGCCGAAATGGCCCGCTTCAAGTCCGTCGCCGGCGATATGATCCACCGCTTCGCCCTGCTGCGCCCGAACAGCAACATCAACAACCTCGCCGCCAAATAATTGCCCCGTTGTATAAAATGTCCACCTGGGGGTCAGGAACGACAGTGGACATTTTCTTCGGAGCAATAAATGAGCTTGTATATCGGCATGATGTCGGGCACCAGCCTGGATGGCGTGGATGGCGTCCTGGTGGACTTCTGGGCCGGCGCCGCGCGCACCATGGCGGCGGCCTACGTCGAGTTCCCACAGTCGCTGCGCGACGAGCTGATGGCGCTGCAGGCGGCAACACCCAATGAAATCGAACGCGAAGCGCTGGCTGCGATCAAGCTGGCCGAACTCTATGCCGATTGCGTGGCCCAACTGCTGGCCGCCGCCGAAATGAAGTCGGCCGACGTGCGCGCCATCGGCGCCCATGGCCAGACCATCCGCCACCGCCCCGAGCTGGGCTTCACCCGCCAGACCATCAATGCCGCCTTGCTGGCTGAATTGAGCGGCATCGACGTCATCGCCGATTTCCGCTCGCGCGACGTGGCAGCCGGCGGCCAGGGCGCGCCGCTGGTGCCGGCCGGGCACAAGGCACTGTTCGGCAAGGAAGGCAAGATGCGCGTGCTGGCCAATATCGGCGGCATCGCCAATATCTCGCTACTGCACAAGGATGGCACGGTGGGCGGCTACGACACCGGCCCCGGCAACGTGCTGATGAATGCCTGGGTCTCGCGCCACCGGGGCGTGGCGTTCGACGATAACGGCGCCTGGGCCGCCACCGGCAAGGAAGTGCCCGGCTTGCTCAACGCGCTGCTGGCCGAACCCTACTTCGCCCTGCCGGCGCCGAAAAGCACGGGACGCGACCTGTTCCACGCCAACTGGCTCGATGCCCGCTTGGCACCGTTCGCCGGCGCGCGGCCGGAAGACGTGATGTTCACCCTGACCCGCCTGACGGCCGTCAGCCTGGCGCGCGAAATCGCCCCGCACGGCTCGGATGCAGTCTATGTCTGTGGTGGGGGGGCCTACAACGCCACGCTGATGCGCGAGCTGCAAGCGGAATTGGGGGAAGCGACCCAGGTGCAGTCGACCGATGTGCTGGATGTGCCGCCCAACCGGGTGGAAGCGATGGTGTTCGCCTGGCTGGCCATGCGCTTCGGCGAGCGCCAGCCGGGCAACCTGCCGTCGGTCACGGGGGCACGCGGCGAGCGCATCCTCGGCGCGCTCTACCCCCGCTGACGCTTAGACGGAGAAGGAGGAACCGCAGCCGCAGGTGGAAGTGGCGGTCGGGTTCTTGATGACGAATTGCGCGCCTTCCAGGTCGTCCTTGTAATCGATCTCGGCGCCCACCAGGTACTGGTAGCTCATCGAGTCGATCAACAGCTGGACGCCGTTCTTCATCATGGTGGTGTCGTCTTCGTTGACGATTTCGTCAAAAGTGAAGCCGTATTGGAAGCCCGAGCAACCGCCGCCCTGCACGAATACGCGCAGCTTCAGGTCCGGATTGCCTTCCTCTTCGATCAGTTGCGCTACTTTCTCGGCCGCGGCGTCGGTGAAAACGATCGGTGCCGGAATCACGTCTTCGGCTACTGCAGTCATGTGTTACTCCTACTTAAATTCAGTTGTCCCATTATAGTCCATGCCGGACTTGGCCGCTTTCCTGGCGCACCATCGTTGTCTCAGCAACAACGACCTTGCCCTGCTCTAACATGCTGACCTTGACCGATACCGCCTTGGCGCCGCCGGGCAATTCCAGCGTGCCATCGACGCGCTGGTAGCGGTCAACCTTCAAGTCATACCGTTCAGCCCCCTCTTTCGGGTATTCGAGGACGGATGGCTTGCCATCCTGCGTCACGCTGACCGCCAGCTTGAGCCGGCCGGAAAAGGCGGATGGGCCCTTCTTCTTCGCACCATATTGGAGCAATACCGTGTAATGCAAGAGCGTCGGCGAGGCCATGCGGGCTTGCATGCCGCGGATGACGAGGCCGCTGCCGGCTTTGGCGGGCGGCAGGATTTCCTCCAACAAGGCCAGGTCGGCGTGGAGTCTGGCCAGTTCGGCATCGGGCCTGGCCGGCGCGCCGGCAGCGGGGGCGGCCTCGGCCGCCTTCAGCCTGGCAGCGAGGGCATCGCGCTCGTCCGTCATGCGCGCCAATTCCAGCTCGGCGGCGGCCAGCTGGCGGGACACGGCCGGGCCGGATTCGCCCTGCGACACGCCCACCACGCGCTTGCCCAGGTCCACGCCCCACATCACCAGCACGCCGGCGGCGACCAGGACGGCAGCCAGGCCCAGCACGCGCACCAGCATCGGCACGCGCGCCCGTTCCATGCCGGCTTCCACTTAAGGCATCAGGGCGATGGTCTGCAGTCCCATGCCTTCATCCAGGCCGAACATCAGGTTCATGCACTGCACGGCCTGGCCGGATGCGCCCTTGACCAGGTTGTCCTGCGCCACCAGCACCACCAGCGTGTCGCCGTTGCCCGGGCGGTGCAACGCCAGGCGCAGCACATTGGCGCCGCGGGTGCTGCGGGTTTCCGGATGCGAGCCCCATGGCATCACGTCGACGAATGGCTGGTCGGCGTAAGTATCTTCGAACAGCGTTTGCAGCTCTTCGTTGCTGATGTCCTTGGTCAGGCGCGCATACAGGGTCGAATGCATGCCGCGGATCATCGGCACCAGGTGCGGGGTGAAGATCAGGTTGACCTTGTCCGCCGTGAAGCGCTGCAGCTGGGCGACGGTTTCCGGGGTATGGCGATGGCCGCTCACGCCGTAGGCCTTGAAGTTGTCCGACGATTCCGAGAACAGGGTGCCGATCTCCGCCTTGCGGCCGGCACCGGACACGCCGGACTTGCAGTCGGCGATCAGGTGGCCGGCAT
This sequence comes from uncultured Oxalobacteraceae bacterium, assembly GCA_965650885.1. GTDB lineage: Bacteria > Pseudomonadota > Gammaproteobacteria > Burkholderiales > Burkholderiaceae_D > Rugamonas. Next base: position 27,416 of record CBFGQI010000022.1, on the reverse strand, counting down.
CGATCAGGCCCGCCTTCAGCAGTGGCACGAAACCGAGCTGCATGGTGGTCGGGTAGCAGCCGGGGTTGGCGATCAGCTTGGCTTGCTGGATGTCTTCGCGATTCAGCTCGGGCAGGCCGTACACGGCTTGCTCCAGCAGTTCGGGCGCGGTGTGGTCGATCTTGTACGTCTTTTCGAAGACGGCGCGGTCCTTGATGCGGAAGTCGGCCGCCAGGTCGATCACTTTCACCCCCTTGGCCAGCAGCTCGGGGGCTTGCGCCATGGCGACGCCGTGCGGGGTGGCGAAGAACACCACGTCGCACTGGGTCAGGTCGACCTTGTCCGGCGCGGAGAAGGCCAGGTTCACGCGGCCGCGCAGGGAAGGATACATCTCAGCCACCGGCAAGCCATCTTCCTTGCGCGAAGTGATCGCGGTCAGTTGGACTTCAGGGTGTGCGGCCAACAGTCGCAGCAGTTCCACGCCCGTGTAACCTGTGCCGCCGACGATGCCTACTTTGATCATGATCTCTTCCTTGCGAGGTAAAAATGAGTAAGGGGGCCATTCTATCAAAACCGGTAAATCGGTGTCTGACCCTTAGGGTCCGACACCTGAAATGCGGCGGCCGCTGGCCGAGTGTCTGACCCCGTGGGTCAGACACTGGTTTGCCGGTTCTAAAAAACAAAAAGCCGCTGATGACAGCGGCTTTTTGTTCGAGCGCGTAACGATTAACGCTTCGAGAATTGCTTTGCGCGACGTGCTTTGCGCAGACCAACTTTTTTACGTTCAACTTCACGCGCATCGCGAGTGACGAAGCCGGCACGTGCCAGGTCGCCCTTCAGGCCTGCATCGTAGTCGATCAGGGCGCGGGTGATGCCGTGACGCACTGCACCTGCCTGGCCGGACTCGCCGCCGCCGTGCACGTTGACCTTGATGTCGAAACGTTCAACGTTGCCGGTCAGTTCCAGCGGCTGACGGATCACCATCAGGCCGGTTTCACGGGAGAAGTATTCTGCTGCAGGCTTGCCGTTCACGATGATCTGGCCGGTGCCAGCTTTGATGAACACACGAGCCACTGCACTCTTGCGACGGCCGGTGCCGTAGTTGTAGTTACCGATCATGTCAGTTCCTTAGAAGTCGAGTGCTTTAGGTTGCTGGGCAGCGTGCGGGTGCGAACCCTCGGCGTACACTTTCAGCTTCTTGATCATGGCGTAGCCCAGAGGACCCTTCGGCAGCATGCCTTTGACAGCCTTTTCCAGGGCGCGGCCCGGGAAGCGCTGTTGCATCTTCAGGAAGTTGGTCTCGTAGATGCCGCCTGGGTAACCGGAGTGACGGTAGTAGGTCTTCTCGGTTGCCTTGGTGCCGGTCACGCGCAGTTTGCCTGCGTTCACGACAACGATGAAGTCGCCGGTGTCAACGTGAGGGGTGAATTCTGGCTTATGCTTGCCGCGCAGTCGGCGTGCCACTTCGCTGGCAACACGGCCGAGGACTTTGTCCGTCGCGTCAATCACGAACCAATCGCGCTGGACTTCATGGCCCTTAGCGGAAAAAGTTTTCATGTTTGAACTTTCTGTGAAAGATTAAAAACGCTCAATCGGTGGTTCCGCCCGGGTACTTCAGCGGACGCATCCTTCTTATATGCTTTTCCTGAGCGAACGGAAAGCTGGCGATTATAGCCCGGCCGGGCCCGCTGGGTCAACCCCGCCCTGTACCCTGTTTCCGTTGCTAAGCAGATATTGCCGGGCTACTATGGAACCCCAGAACCACAAGAGGAGACCGGCCATGCGTTCGCCACCATTGGCCCCGATGTTGGCGGCCTGGCTACTGGCGCCCGCCCTAGCCCAGGCCCAATTGCCTGGCAAGGATTGCCACCTGCCCGGCACCGAAGAGTCGCTGCGCTGTATCCGGCTCACCGTACCGCTCGACCACCACGCCGCCGGCGCCACCCTCAACCTGCACGTCACCGTCGCCCCGGCCCTGCGCGAATCGGCGCGGCGCGACCCGCTGTTCCTGCTGGCCGGCGGACCGGGCGAAGCCGGCAGCGACCTGGTGCCTTTCCTGAACACCACCTTCCGCAAGGTGCGCGCCACCCGCGACATCGTGCTGATCGACCAGCGCGGCACCGGCCTGTCGGGCAAGCTCGATTGCAAACCCGGCAAGAATGCCGAAACGGCCACGGAAGAAGAAATGCTGGCCGAGACCCGCGCCTGCATCAAGGGCTTGAACACGCGCTTCAATTTGTATACCACCGAGCAGGCGGCGCGCGACATCGAAGCGGTACGCGGCGCCCTGGGCTACGGCCGCATCAACCTGTGGGGCGGCTCCTACGGCAGCCGCCTGGCCCAGGTTTATGCGCGTCTGTTCCCCGCCAGCGTGCGCACCCTGATACTGGATGGCGTGGCCGCCCCCGACCAGGTGGTGCCGGCCGGCGCGCGCGATGCGCAGGCCGCGCTGGATGCCCTGTTCAAGCAATGCGCCGACGATAGCGCCTGCGCCAAGGCGTTCCCCAGCCTGCGCGCCGAGTTCGACGCGCTGGCGGCACGCCTGGCCCAAGCGCCGCAAACACTGACCTTGCCCGATCCGCGCACCGCCGAGATCAGCAAGGTCGCGATGACCGGCACGCGCTTTCTCGGCACCGTGCACAACATCCTGTACTCGCAGAGCGACAGCCGGCGCCTGCCCTTCCTGATCCATAGCGCTTACCGCGACCGCTGGCAACCCTTCATCGCACGCAGCAACGTGTCGCGCGACTTTGCCTCCGACGCCGGGCCGGCCATGCCGCTGCACCTGGCGGTCGTGTGCGCCGAAGACTTCCCGCGCCTGACCCCGGCCTTGCTGGCGGAAGACACCAAGGGCAGTTTCCTCAGCGCGCAGCAGATCATGCGCATCGGGAAGGTGTGCGAAACGATGGCGGTGCCGGCCGTGCCGTACCAGCCGCCGTCCGTGATCGACGCCCCCGCGCTGCTGCTGTCCGGCGCCCTCGATCCGGTGACGCCGCCGCGCCGTGCCGAAGCGGCACGCAAGTATATGAGGCATGCGCAGCACCTGGTCGTCAGGAATGGCGGCCATATCGTGTCCCCGCTGGGCTGCGCACCGCGCCTGCTGCGCACCTTCCTCGACCAGCCGCAAGCGCCGTTGAAGGCTGCCTGCCTCGACGAGATCCCGGCCCCGACCTTCCAGCTGAACAGCGCAGGACCCCAGCCATGATCGAAGTCCATAACCTCTGCAAACATTTCGGCAAGGTGCAAGCCCTGGCCGGCGCCAGCTTCACCGCGCGCGACGGCATCATCACTGCCCTGCTGGGGCCGAACGGCGCCGGCAAGACCACCCTACTGCGCACCCTGGTCGGCCTCCTGCAGCGCGACCATGGCACCATTTCCTTCGATGGCGTCGACCCCGCCGTCGACCCGATGGCGGTGCGCCGCAACGTGGGCGTGCTGACCGACCAGTTCGGCCTGTACGAACGCTTGACCACACGCGAATACCTGCGCTACTTCGGCCAGTTGAACGACATGGAAGATGCCGCCATCGAGCGCCGCACCCAGGAAGTCACCGAACTGCTGTCGCTGGAAGACATCATCGACCGCCGCGCCAAGGGTTTCTCGCAGGGCCAGCGCATCAAGGTCGCGCTGGCGCGCACCCTGCTGCACCGGCCGCGCCACCTGCTGCTGGATGAACCGAGCCGCGGCCTGGACGTGATGAGCACGCGCGCCCTGCGCCGCGCCCTGGCCGCGCTGAAAGCCGATGGCTGCTGCGTGATCATGGCCACCCATGTGATGCAGGAAGTGATCCACTCCTGCGACGACGTGATCGTGATCGCCAACGGCACCACCGTCACCCAGGGCACGCCGCAGCAATTGTGCGAACAGGCCGGGCTCTCGAGCCTGGAAGACGCCTTCGTGCGCCTGGTCGGCACCGAGGAAGGAATCGAGCTATGAGGATGAAATTCGCGATCGTGCTGCGCAAGGAATTGGTGGAAACCCTGCGCGACCGCCGTGCCCTCAGCCTGCTGCTGCTGTTCGTGCTGATGTATCCCCTGCTGGTGGGCATGATGCTGCAGCGCCAGATCGACCGCGCCACCAGGCCGGAGCGGGAAGGCGTGGAGCTGGCCGTGATCGGCAGCGCGCAGGCGCCGACGCTGATGAACCAGCTGCGCCAGCGCAACGTCAACATCACCGAACTGGAACCGATGGGCGAAGAGGACATCAATGCCCTGCTGCGGCGCCAGACGGTGACGGCCGTGCTGCGCCTCGACCCGGAATTCGCGGAAAATTACCACGCCATGCGGCCGGCGCGCGTCGAACTGTGGTTCGATTCCGCCTCCGACAGTTCGCGCAAACTCGATGAGGTGGAATTCGTGCTGCGCGAATACAGCCGCAACATCGCCAGCGCGCGGCTGCTGGCGCACGGCGTCTCGCCGGTCAACCTGAACCCGGTGCTGGTGCAGCGCTACGATGCCGGCACCAGCGCTTCGCGCTCGGCCAACACCATCAGCACCATGCTGGGCATCTTCTTCATCCCCGCCTTCATGTTCTGCATGAGCACCGCCGTCGACAGCACGGCCGGCGAGCGCGAACGCCGTTCGCTGGAAGTGCTGATGGCGCAACCGGTGCGGCCGGCCGACCTGATCATCGGCAAATGGCTGGCGGCGTCGCTGCTGTCGATCGTCGGCATCACGCTGGAACTGGCCATTGCCCACGGCATCCTGAAGTGGCTGCCGCTCGAGGAAATCGGGCTGTCGTGGCGCCTGGGCTGGCGCGACCTGGCCATGGTGTGCCTGGCCTCGGCCACCTTGTCGCTGTTCGCGGCGGCGCTGGAAATCGCCCTGGCCATCAATGCCCGCTCCTTCAAGGAAGCGCAAACCCTGGTCAGCTTCACCATGATCGTGCCGCTGGTGCCGGTCATCGTGGTGCCGATGATGAACCTGACCAATTCCTGGTGGATGTACATGGTGCCCGTGCTGTCCAACCAGACCTTGCTGCGCGAGCTGGCCAAAGGCCAGAGCATCGGCATGCTGCCCTTCCTGCAAACCTTCTTCAGCAGCCTGCTGCTGGCGATGCTGTGCGTCTGGTATACCGAGCGGCGCATGAAGAGCGAGAAATACATGATGACCGTATAATGCCCGGACGCATTTTTACGGAGATGAGCAATGGAAGTCAAAGTCAGCTGGAATGGCCCCTCGGGCATGAGTTTCCGCGCCCAGACGGGTTCTGGCCACATGGTTGCCATGGATGGCGCACCGGAGGGCGGCGGCCATAACCTGGCGCCGCGCCCGATGGAGATGGTGTTGCTGGGCACCGGCGGCTGCACCGCCTATGACGTGGTGCTGATCCTGAAGAAGGGCCGGGCCGACGTGCGCGGCTGCGACGTGACGCTGCAAGCCGAACGTGCCGAGACCGAGCCGAAGGTGTTCACCAAGATCAACTTCCACTTCATCGTCACCGGCAAGGACTTGAAGCCGGAAGCGGTGGAGCGCGCCATCACCCTGTCCCACGACAAGTACTGCTCGGCCAGCATCATGCTGGCCAAGACCGCGCAGATCACCCACAGCTTCGAGATCATCGAAGCCTGAGTACCAGCGCGGCCAGATACAGGCCGGCCCCGAACACCATATGGTTGGTCAGGCTGCGCAGGCAATTCTTGACCGGCGCCGGGGTCTTGCTGGCCGCGAAGCCGAGGCCCATCGCGGGCTGCATCACGAACAGCGGTGCGCCGACCGTGGCGATGCCGACCGCCAGCGCCGGCGCCAGCGTCGGCTGCAGCAGCCAGCCATTGCCGGCCACGGCCACCAGCGCCGCGGCAAACGCCACGCCGGTCGCGTAATGCACGGCCCAGCCGAGCGCCGCTTCGCCCGCCACCGCCGGCGCCGCGGCAATCGAGGCGTGGGTAAAGCGTCCCTGCAACAGGTGCCCGGCCCAGCGGCCGACGAAGGCCATGTTCATGGTCTTGACGCCCATGCGCTTGAGTAAGGCCAGCCACAGGTCGAACACGACGGTGGCGCCAAGGCCGATCAAGATGATTTCCATTGCAATCTCCCAGGTTGATGGGCACACTGTAGAAGTTGAAGTCAACTTCAAGTCAAGGATTTTTGATGGATATCGCCGAAGTCGCACAGCGCACGGGCATGGCTGCCTCCACCTTGCGCTATTACGAGAAAAAGGGCTTGATCAAGCCGGCCGGCCGCAATGGCTTGCGGCGCACGTACGCGCCCGGCGTGCTCGACACGCTGGCCCTGATTTCGCTCGGCCAGTCAGCCGGGCTGTCATTGGATGAGATAGGGGCGATGTTCACGCCCGACGGCGGCACCGCCATCGACCGCGGCTTCCTGCTGGCCAAGGCGGATGAGATCGACGCGCTGGCCAGGCGGCTCAAAGCCATGAGCGAAGGCTTGCGCCACGCGGCCGCCTGCCCTGCGTCCAGCCACGCCGAGTGCCCGACATTCCAGCGCCTGCTGAAAGCCGCCGCCTCCGGCGCCCTCGCGCGCAGCCTGCAAAAACACTGAACTTTCCGGCCTTGCGCCGAAGGCCGCCGCGGTCTTTTAGATGTAGTAAGTGGTCGAGGTCATGACCTTCGACATGGCTTTCATGGCCAGCTGGATCGGCAGCGGGGTCTTTTCGGCGCCCATCTCTTCCGCCGCCTTGCCATGGGCGATTTCATCGGTGCGCATCTGTTCGACGATCGCGCGCGACTTGGCGTCCTGCGGCGGCAGCTTGTCGAGGTGGCTGGCCAGGTGGGCTTCAACCTGGCGTTCGGTCTCCACCACGAAGCCCAGGCTTTGCTTGTCGCCCGTCAGCGCGGCGGCCGTGCCCAGCGCGTAGGCGCCCGCGTAGAACAAGGGATTCAGGAAGCTTGGCTGCGAGCCCAGCTCCGACAAGCGTTGCGCGCACCACGCCAGGTGGTCTTCTTCTTCGCGGCTGGCCTTCTCGAATGCCGCGCGCGCTTCGTCGCTCTTGGCAAAACGCGCCTGCGAGTTGTACAGCGCCTGCGCCATCACCTCGCCCACATGGTTGACGCGCATCAGGCCCGCGCTATGGCGGTGCTCCTGCTCCGTCATCTCCGCATCGGCCGCATGCACGGCGGGACTGGGCCGCGATGCCGAATGCACGCCAGCCAGCACGCGCAGCGCCTTGTCGGCGCCAGTGATGAAACGGTCGAGGGGATTGTGGTAGCGGTTCATGATGGTAGGTCCAGCTGGTTCGGAAAACCACATTATAGGCCCGCCGTGCTCAGGCCCCCTCGCGCAGGATGCGCTGTTTCTCCAGCCAGTCCGCCACCGGCCCGCGCGCATCGATCTTCGAAATGTCCTTCGCCACGCCCAGGTTCAGTCCAAGCAGGAAAGGGATCGAGTCCACCGGCACTTCCGGAAAATAGTCCGCCATCGCCCGCATGAAACGCGGCGACTCCAGCACTTCCACCACCTTGGCGCCGCTCATGAACTGCAGGATGCTGGTCATGCTGTGGCCCGGCCCGATGCTGCGGTAGATGAAGCGGTTGAAGGCCTTATCGAGCGCCTTGAAATCAAGCTGCTCCTTGGTCATCAGGCCGGCCAGGTAATACAAGCCGATCGCCGTGCGGAAAAAACCGCTCGATTCGCCGGCACTCAGGCCGCAACGGGTCACCGTCAATATTTTTTCCTGCACGGCAACGTCGAGCTTGGGATGGTGTACTTGCATATTTGTTCCTTGCGCCAGGGTATCAACCTTGTTACCCTTGAAATTTTAGTGCTAAACCAACACCGGCGCACCCCCGTTCCCCGGAAAGTGCGTCCTGGGGCGCCGAATGTGCAGGCTATCGCATATGAGCAACCGATATGTCGCGCATTCAATACAATGCCATCATGTGAAAAGGGGTTAGCGGAGTCAACATGGAATTGCGCATCAAGAACTTGTCAAAGACCTATGCCAACGGTGTCGTCGCGCTCGACAATGTGTCGCTGACGATTCCCGCCGGCATGTTCGGCTTGCTGGGCCCGAATGGCGCCGGCAAGTCGACGCTGATGCGCACCCTGGCCACCCTGCAGGAATGCGACGCCGGCTCGGTCTTTTTCGGCGACCTCGACGTGCTCGATGAAAAGGATGAAATCCGCCGCCTGCTGGGCTACCTGCCGCAAGACTTCGGCGTCTACCCCAAAGTCACCGCTTACGAGATGCTGGACCATTTCGCGGTCCTGAAAGGCTTGTCCCACCGCGCCCGCCGCCGCGAAGTGGTCGATGGCCTGCTGCAGCAAACCAACCTGTTCGAAGTGCGCCACCAGCGCCTGGGCGGCTTTTCCGGCGGCATGCGCCAGCGCTTCGGCATCGCCCAGGCCCTGCTGGGCGATCCGAAACTGATCATCGTCGACGAGCCGACCGCCGGCCTCGACCCGCAGGAGCGCGTGCGTTTCCACAACCTGCTGTCCGACATCGGCGAAGAGCGCACCGTGATCCTGTCCACCCACATCGTGTCCGACGTGGCCGACCTGTGCGCCAACATGGCCATCATCAACAAGGGCAAGCTGCTGGTGGCCGGCGCCACCCAGCAACTGATCGACGACGTCAGCTGCAAGATCTGGGCGCGCTTCGTCGACAAGAAGGAGCTGGCCTATTTCCAGCAGCGCCATGCCGTGATTTCGACCCGCCTGATGTCGGGCCGCACCCTGATCCACGTCTACAACGACGATGACCCGGGCGACGGCTTCGAGGAAGCATTGGGCGACCTGGAAGACCTGTACTTCGCGACCATCCTCGGCCGCCACGACGTCGGCAACGCCTGCGACTGACCGGGGCCGCCCATGTTTGCCATCGCCCTCTTTGAAGCGAAACAGCGCCTGAAGCTGCTCTCGACCTGGGTCTATTTCGCCATGTTCCTGCTGCTGGCCGTGCTGTGGATGGCGGCCGCCGGCGGCGTGTTCAAGGAAGCCATCGTCACCTTCGGCGGCCGCGTCTTCATCAACGCGCCGCGCTCGATCATGCTGACCAGCTCCTTCCTGGGCTGCATGGGCGTGATCATCATCGCCGCCGTCATGGGGCGCTCGGTGCAGCAGGACTTCGAGTACGAGACCCATCACTTCTTCTTCTCCGCCCCGATCCGCAAATACCAGTACATGCTGGGCCGCTTCCTCGGCGGCTGGCTGGTGCTGTGCGTGGTGTTCGCCTCGATCCCGCTCGGCGTCTGGCTCGGCACCCAGGTGCCGGGCATCGATCCCGAGCGCCTTGGGCCATTCCAGCTGTCGCACTACCTGCTGCCCTACACGCTGTCGCTGCTGCCCAACCTGTTCATTTTCGGCGCCATCTTCTTCGTGCTGGCCGCGCTGACGCGGCGCATGCTGCCGGTGTACGTTTCCAGCGTGGTCATGCTGGTCGGCTATATCGTGGCGCCGGGCCTGGCGCGCGACCTCGATTACAAGACGCTGGCGGCGCTGATCGACCCGTTCGGCACCACCGCCGTCATCCGCCTCACCGAATACTGGCCGATCGCCGAACGCAATCTGCGCCTGGTGCTGCCGGAAGGGGTATTCCTGCTGAACCGCGCGATCTGGTCGTCGTTTGCCCTGGTAGCGCTGCTGCTGGGCTACTGGCGCTTCCATTTCATCAGCACCGTCGATAGCGGCGCCGCGGCGCGCAGCGACAACGGCATGCCGGCCCCCCTGAGCCAGGCCGCCGCCGCCACCAGCGAGCAACCGGACTTCAAGGCACGCAACCTGGGTTTGCTGCTGCTGCGATTCAGCTACCTCAACCTGCGCGAAACCACCAAGAACATCTATTTCTTCGTCATCGTGCTGGCCGGGGTGCTGACCATGTACGCCGGTTCGCTGGACATGGGATCGATGTTCGGCACCGGCACCTATCCGGTCACCTACCTGGTGCTGGAAATGGTCAGCAACACCTTCTCGCTGTTCATGCTGGTGGTGACCACCTTCTATGCGGGTGAAATGGTGTGGCGCGAGCGCGAGCACCGCATGGCGCAGATGCTCGACGCCTTGCCGGTGCCAAGCTGGCTGCCGATCCTGTCCAAGCTGTTCGGCCTGGTCGGCGTGCAGGCCCTGCTGCTGCTCATCGTCATGCTGGTCGGCATGTCGATCCAGCTGTTCAAGGGCTACTTCAACCTGCAGCCCGGCCTCTACCTCACATGGCTGTTCACCGTGCAGTTGCCCACCTACGCGCTGATCGCGGTGCTGGCGATCGCCACCCAGGTCCTGGTGAACCAGAAGTACGTGGCCTACTTCGTGATGGTCATCTACTACGTGGCGACCCTGACCATCGCCGCCCTGGGCCTGGACCATCCGATGGTGCTGTACGCGGTGACGCCGGACCTGCCCTATTCCGACATGAATGGCTTCGGCCACTTCATGGTGCGCGAGCGCTGGTATGAGCTGTACTGGGCCGGCGCCGCCGTGATGCTGATGGTGCTGACCGTGGTGTTCTGGCCGCGCGGCACCAACGAGGAATGGCGCCAGCGCGCCAGCCTGGCGCGCCACGCGCTGACGCTGCCTGTGCTGGGCAGCTTTGCCTTCGGGCTGGCATTGTTCCTGGGCGCAGGCGCGGTGCTGGCCTATAACCTGTGCGTGGGCGACTTCAAGACCCGCTTCACCAAGGATGCGCTGCGTGCCGACTATGAGCGCAAGTACAGGCAAGTGCTGGACGTCGCGCAGCCTCGCATCACCGATGTGCGCCTGGGCCTGGACATGTACCCCGAACAGCGCACGCTGAAAGTCAAAGGCCGGTACCAGCTGGAGAACAAGACGCCGCAGCCGGTCAACACGATTTACGTGCAGCAGGATCCCGACGCCGACTTGCAGCCGCTGCGCTTTGGCCGCGCCGCACACCGCGTGCTGAACGACCGGGAACTGGGTTTCTACAGCTATCGGCTGGAACAGCCATTGCAGCCGGGAGAAAAGGTCACGCTGGATTTCGTCCTGAGCTACGAACCGAAGGGCATCTTCAACCTGGGCAAGACCACCCCGGTGCTCAACAACGGCACCTTCTTCAACAATACCGTGCTGCCGCACATCGGCTACCAGCGCCATGCCGAGCTGACCGATCCGCGCGACCGCAAGAAACATGGCTTGCCGGCGCAGGAACGCAAGCTGCCGCGCGACGACCCGAAAGGCTTGTCCAGCAACTACCTGGGCACCGACGCGGACTGGGTCAGCTTCGAAGCCACCCTGGGCACTTCCGGCGACCAGACCGCGGTGGCCCCCGGCACCCTGGTGAAGGAATGGCGCAAGCAAGGGCGCCGCTACTTCCATTACCGGATGGAGCAGCCGATCCTGAACTTCTATGCCTTCCAGTCGGCGCGCTATGCCGTCAAGCACGACTGGTGGCAGGACGTCGGCATCGAAATCTATTACCACCCGGGCCATGAATACAACCTGGACCGCATGGTGAAGGGCGTCAAGGACTCGCTCGACTATTACACGCGCAACTTCAGCCCTTACCAGCACAAGATCGTGCGCATCGTGGAATTCCCGCGCTACGAGCGCTTCGCGCAATCCTTCCCCAACACCATCCCCTATTCGGAAGCGGTGGGCTTCATCGCCAAGGTGGACGACAAGAACCCCAAGGATATCGATTATCCGACCTATATCACGGCGCATGAAGTGGCGCACCAGTGGTGGGCGCACCAGCTGGTGGGCGGCAATACGCGCGGCGCCACGGTGCTGAGCGAGACATTGGCCGAATACTCGGCGCTGATGGTGATGAAGAAGAGCTTCGGGCCGCAGCGCATGCGCCGCTTCCTGCGCTATGACTTGAACAAGTACCTGTTCGGCCGCGCCACGGAAAACAAGCGCGAACTGCCGCTGGCGGACAATGAAGACCAGGGCTACATCCACTACCACAAGGGCAGCCTGGCCATGTACCTGCTGGCCGACATCGTCGGCGAGGACAAGATCAACGCCCTGCTGGCCGAGCTGCTGCGCCAGTATTCGTACCATGCGCCGCCCTACCCGAGTGTGACGGTGCTGGTGGATGGCTTGCGCCGCATCGTCCCGCCCGAGCAGGCATACCTGGTCGATGACTTGTTCAATTCCATCGTGCTGTTCGACAACCGTGTGGTCGCGGCTACCGCCGAGAAGCGCGCCGACGGCAAGTACGACGTCACGCTGACCGTGCATGCCGCCAAGCTGCGTTCCGATGAACTGGGGGCCGAACAGGAAGTGCCGGTGCGCGACCTGATCGAGATCGGCGTCGACGACAAGGATGGCAACGCCCTGCTGCGCGAACGCAAGCTGATCGACCGCAAGCAGACGACCTTCCAGCTGGTGGTCAGCGGCCGCCCGGACAAAGCCGGCATCGATCCGGACAATAAGCTGATCGACCGCAAACCGGACGACAATATGGGCAGTGTCGAGACCACGTCGCGCTAACGGTTAAGCAACGCACAATGTGTGCCGCCCATGGTTGCTACGCTTTCAGTCAACTTTGAATGCGAGGCAACCATGGGTATCCTAAGCAAGATTTTCCACAAGATTTTCCCGTCGTCGCACCAAGAGGCCGCCCCACCGCCGGCCTCTGGTGCGCCTGTCACGGCCGGCGGTTCCCAGCAGTCTGCCAGCCCTGGCGCCGCCCCGTCGGTCCAGCGCGCGCAGCCGCCGATGCAGCAGGTGGACGTTGAAGCCATCCTGAACGAAAAGGCCGCGCGCGCCGGCCAGCCATTGAACTGGCGCTCGTCGATCGTCGACCTGCTCAAGCTGCTGGACCTCGATTCCAGCCTGCAGGCGCGCAAGGACTTGGCGCAGGAATTGCACTACACCGGCGATACCGGCGATTCCGCAACCATGAACATCTGGCTGCATCAGCAAGTCATGCGCAAGCTGGAAGAAAACGGCGGCAAGGTGCCGGCTGAACTGAAGAGTTAAAATGGTTGGATGAACCCAACCCGACGCGCGCTTGCCGGCGCTTTACTGGCAACCTGCACCCTGCCGCTGCATGCCGCCGACCAGACGTACGGCACCCATGGCATGGCCTTGTTCGGCGGGCGGGAAGGCATGTATGCCTCGCACCTGCCGATGTTCCATGCGCCGCACGACTACCAGATCATCCTGCAAATCCATCTGGCCGACCCGGCCACCGATGCGGCGCTGCGCAAACGGCTCGAGGCCGACGATGCGCTGTGGACCATCGATCCGGAAAAATTCGAGATCAGCGGCCTGGCGCCGGGCGCGGCCAAGCCGCGCACCCAGTTCAAGGCAGACCTGGTGCAGGGCCATTTCGAACGCGGCGGCAAGACCCAATACCGCGCGGCCAAGGTGGTGATCGACAAGGTGCTGGTGTTCCGCCAGCTGGACGACCGGCCGCGCGACGCCGTCATGTCGCGCTACATGCAGGTGGGCAGCGGCCAGCGGCGCTTCCTGGTCAAGGAAATCGACGCCCGTCCCGACTTCGACCACATCGTGGTTTACCGCGCGGCGCCGGGGGCGCGCGCCACTCCCATCCAGGTGCGCAAATGGGGCATGAAACCGGCCGGCAACGATGCGCTGGCGATGGCGCTGAAAGCGAATATGGCGGCGATCGGCGGCACCATCTACTTCGAGACCGGCGACCTGCGATGAGCGTGCCACCGGCATATATGGGCCTGTGGCGCCGCAAGGGCATCTGGCGCGCCGATGGCAGCAGCGACCTGGTGACGCCGGTGTGGTGGTTCCAGGCCGCCGATTTCCATATCGACCTGCGCATTCCCGCCGACCGCAAGGCCATGACCGGCTTTGCCGGGATCACCGTGGTCGAGGGCGAGCGCTGCGAATGGCGGCCTGAGATTGCCTACCCTTTCCTCAGCCCGGAACCCGATGCGGGCTGGATGCGCTTCGACAGTGCCGACGCACTGCACGAAACCGGCCTCGATGGCAGCTACCAGGAAGACTGGTGGCGCGAAGCGTGCGCGCCGGCCTCCGGCAGCCGAAGCGAGCTCGACGATGGCCGCATCCAGTATGAAATCGCCTGCGGCGGTTTCCTGGCCCGCGCCACCGGCAAGCCGCACAAGGCGGCCGACATCACGATCTGGCAGCGCACGGCCGCCGGCCTGTGGCGCGTGATCGCCTCCACCACGGCGGCGCGCGAAAACGTGACGGTGGAAACGCCTTAAAGGCTTAACAGGCTGCCGCTGCGGAACGGCTTGGCGCCGGCGATCTTCGCCACATTCATGCCGCGGATGATGTAGCGGTGCGACAGGCGGGTGAACAGCACGCCGTCCACCTCGGCAGGCAGCGGCGTCGTCGCGCCGCTGACCGGATCGATCAGGTCGGCGATCACGTCGCCCGCGCGCACGGCCTCCCCCACTTCGCGGCGGTACACCAGCATGCCGGCATGCGGCGCATCCAGGCGCTGGGTGCCTTCCAGCGGCGTCGGCGTGCAGCCCTGGGCCGGCACCTCCACCGCGCCGGCATCGAGCATGCCGCGCACGTGGAGATAACCGATGATGGCGTCCGCGTCGCGCGCGGCCAGTTCGTAGCTGACCGCCACCTCGCCGCGCAATTCCACGGTGGCAGCCATGCAGGCCGACGGGATCGGGAACTGCGGCCCGAAATGGGCGGCCAGGTCCCACCACAAGCGGCTGCAGGCTTCATCGAACGGTTCGCCGCCGGCGCCGGTGGTGTGCAGCACGGCGCAGGCGCCCATCAGGTTGGCCAGCGGCTGGGCGACCTCGCACAGCGAGGTGCCGACGTACAGGTGCAGTTCGCCCTCGTTCTCGCAATGCAGGTCGAGCATCACGTCGGCGTCGATCGCCATTTGCAGCAGGGTTTTCTTGAGCGTGGTGGCATCCGAGGTGGGCTGCCACTGCGCCACCAGTTCGCGCAAATGGCGGCGGATGGTGCGCACGTTGGCGTCGGCATCGCTGCCCAGCTGGCCGGCCAAGCGCGCCTTCAACTGCTCGAAATAATGCGGGTAGCCACGGTTGAAATTGATGCCGTTGCTGAGGTCGAAACGCCCGAAGGGACGTTCATTGATCACTTGCGCCAGCCCGATCGGATTGGCGGCCGGCACCAGGATCACTTCCCCGCCCACCTTGCCCGCCGCATCCAGCGCCGTGAGGCGCTTGCGCAATGCCTGCGCCACCAGCATGGCGGGCACTTCGTCGGCATGCAGCGCGGCCTGGATATAGGCCTTGGGCCCGCCCGGCTTGCCGAAGTGGTAGCTGGTCAGTTCATAGTGCGCCGTGCCGTGCGGCGCGGAGATGCGGTGGGTGATGGTTTCCATGTCCGCCATCCTACCAGTTCATCAGGCAAGGCGGCACCAGCAACAGCAGCGCCAGCACCAGATAGATCAATTGCAGCGGCACCATCCAGCGCGCCCAGGTCAGCCATGGGATGCGCGCCAGCGCCAGCACGCCCACCGTGATGCCCGAGGTCGGGATCATCGGGGTGGTGAACTCGCCGAACTGGAAGGCCAGGATGGCCGTTTGCCGCGTCACGCCGACCAGGTCGGCCAGCGGCGCCATGATGGGCATGGTGAGCGCCGCCTGGCCGCTGCCGGAATGGATGAAGAAATTGATCACCGACTGGATCAGGAACATTTTCTGCGCCGCGAACACCGGCGAGGACGATGCCACCAGCGGCATCAGGCCATGCAGCATGGTGTCGATGATGTGGGCGTCGCGCGCCAGCACCATGGTGGCGCGCGCCAGGGCGATCACCAGCGCGGTGCCGACCAGATCCTTGGCGCCTTGCACGAAGGCGGCCACGGCGTCGTCGGCGTCGAGGCGGCCGACCAGGGCGACCACCACGGTCATGGCCAGGAACAGCGCGCCGATCTCTTCGATGAACCAGCCGAACTTCACCACGCCGAACACCATGCCGCCCAGCGTGGCGGTGAAGATCCACAGCACCAGGCGGTGGCGGTTGGTCATGCCTTCGAAGCCGCTGAAATCGACCACGCCTTCGGCGCGCTTTTCAATGTCCAGCAAATGGGTCGGGCTCTTTTCCGGATGGCGCTTGATGCGCGCCGCGTACCACATCAGGAAGGCGATGGTCACGGCGGTGGCGATGCACCACACGATGACGCGGTAGCCGATGCCGGAAAACAGCGGCACCCCGGCAATACCCTGCGCAATGCCGACGTTGAACGGGTTCAGGAAGGCGGCGCAGAAGCCGACCTGCGAGCCGAGGAAGGGGATCGAGACGCCGGTGATGGTGTCATAGCCGAGCGCCAGCGCCAGCGGCACGAAGATCAGGACGAAGGGAATCGCTTCCTCGTTCATGCCGAAAGTGGCGCCGCCGATCGAGAACAGCGTGACGAAGACCGGGATCAGGGCTGCGCGCACCAGGCGCGAACTCGAATGGGCCTTGGCGATGGACTTGATCATGGCATCGATGGCCTGGGTCTTGTGCAGCACGTTGAAGGCGCCGCCCGTCAGCAGCACGAAGCCGATGATCAGTCCCGCTTCGGCAAAGCCCTTGATCGGCGCCATCAGGAAGGCCGCCAGCCCTTGCGGCTTGCTTTCGACGTAGTGGAAGCTGGCCGGGTCGACCAGTTGCTTGCCGTTGACCAGGTGGGTCTCGTACTTGCCGCCCGGGACCAGCCAGGTGGCCAGAGCGATCAGCGCCAGGATGATGAACAGCAGGACGAAAGTATTGGGGAGCTTAAGTCTCTTCATGGGTTGGCGAACAGGTAATTGCAGCCCGGGTCCGCCGGGTCGCGGGCCAGGATGCGGTCGTACAGGCCGGTGCGCTCGGCAACGATGCGCTCGAAGTCTTCCTGCAGCAGCAGGCGCGCGGCCACCAGCCGTTCCGCGGCGGCGCGGGTGGCGGCGACGAAGGCATCGCGGTTGGCGTAGCGCGCTTCCAGGCTGGGGCGCGGGTCGCTGGCGGCCTTGCGTTCGGCTTCCGTGCGGGCGAAGGGGACGAAGCTGCCGTCGAAGCGCGAGGTGGCCCAGCCGAAGCCGGTTTCCGGTGCGCGCAGGTTCCAGCCGGTGTGGGTGCCGAGCGGCACCTGCATTTCCACCAGGCGCACCCCGCCGCGGTCATTGCCGTCCGCATCGGGCGCCGGCACGCGGGTCTCGAAGGCCATCTTCTGGATCGGCGGTACGATGTCCGCAATCCCCTGCGACAGGAAGCGCGCGCCATGGTCGAGGCGCGGCTGGCGCAGGTTCTGTTCCGGGGCAGCGAGGCCCGGCACGGCGGGAAACGCCTTGCGGTAAGCCTCCACCGACACCAGCGTGCCTTCATCCAGGCGCGGGTAGGCGCTGGCCGGCGGCGGCGTGCCCTTGCTGGTCCAGCCGTCCAGCGCCAGCATCAGGGCGCGCATCGCCAGATAGTGGTTGGTGGTCGAGACGCAGGCAGAGAACGGCGCGCGGTTGTGCGAGCGGCCGACGTAATGCTGGGCGCCCATGAAGCCATACACGCGCACATTGCTGGCGGGCGGGACGTCGCCCACGCCATCCGGCGCGGTAGTCAGCAGCGAAGCGCCGCGGTTCCAGAATTCGGTGGACGTGTTGGAAATGACGATCTTCGGCAGGCGGCCATGCCTGTCCCTGGCATGGTCCAGGGTGGAGGCCACGCGGCCGGTCACCGGGTCGCGCGAGGGCATGCTGGTGAAGGGGAAGGCATCGGCCGGGTAGTCGTGCTCCTCCAGCATGGAGGGATGGCGCGTCGGCTGCACGAAGCGGCTATTGAAGCCTGCCGAGCCGCCGGCGCCGGGCACGTGCAGGAAGGCGCCATCAAACACCAGGCGGCCCTGCTCGTCCACGTTCAAGCCATCGTGCAGCATGCGGCCGATCAGGCGCGCCGACTGGCTGATGCCGAAGATCAGCACTGTCTTCGGCGGCGTCGCGCCCTCGACCGGGTTGTCGCGGAAGTAGGCCAGCAGGTCGCGGATGCCGGCCAGGCCGGCGCCGGTGACGCGCGGGTCCTTGGCCTCGTAACGCACTTCGTAAATGGTGCCGGGCTGGAAGCCGCCCTGCAGCTTGATGCGGCCCGGGCCGCCCGGCTGTTCCGGCGCGACGAATTGCCAGCGTTCGCGCTCGACCGGGCGCCGGATGTCGCCCTGGCGCGTACGCTGGGTCAGCACGGCATTGGGGTCGTCCGGCGTGGCCGGCTCATAGGTCAGCCCGCGCATGCCGGCATACGTGGCCACCTCCGCCGCCGCGTTGACGATGAATTCGTTGGCCACCATGCCGCGCGTCCCCTTCACCACCGGTGGCTTGAACACCAGCGGCCGCGCTCCGGCGGGCTGCGGCGCCACATCCCAGGTCCAGGCCGAGAACAGCATGCTGAAGCCGTGGCGCAGCATGAAGCCGTCGCCGGCATCGTCCGCCGTCGTTGGGTCATTGTTCTTCGGGCTCTTGCCGTTGATCTGGCCCAGCATGGCGATGTTGCCGCGGTTGTTGACGTCGTAGACCAGGGTGCCGGTCTTGCCGCTGGCGGGACGCAGCAGCACGAACTCGCTGGAGAAACGCACCATGCCGCGCTTGTCGCGCGGGGCGCGCTTCAGGTCGACGATGGGCAGGTTGGCGACCGCCTTCGGGTTCAGGGCAAAGTAGGCGATGCCGCGCAGCTTTTCGTACTCGCCCGCCTCGCCGAACTTGACGCCCGGCGCGAACGGCACGCGCTCGGTGATCTCGATGCGCTCGACGGCCGCCCGGCCGGCGCCCGGTGCCAGCACGCCCACGGCGGAAACCACGGCTGAAGCGGCGGCAAGAGCCGCCCGGCGGAATTTCTTCATCTGGTCGTAGAAAGTAAAACGGGACCGCGCGGGTCCCGTTGGTTTATTCCGCTGCCGCGGCTTTCTTGGCTGCTGCCTTTTTCGCTGCAGGCTTCTTGGCGGCGGCTTTCTTGGCCGGAGCCTTCTTCGCCGCAGCCTTGGCGGCCGGCTTGGCTGCCGCCTTGGCAGCTGGCGCCGCCTCGGCACCGCTATCCTCCTTCGCGGCCGTCTTCTTGGCTGCCGCCGGCTTGCCCTTGCGTTCTTCGAACTCGAAGCTGATCTTGCCGTCCTTGCCGCGCACCAGGAAGGCCTTGAACGGCCGGCGCGTGCGCTGCGAGATAAAGCCCGGCAGCAAGTCGGTCTTGCCTTCGTTGAGCAGCTTGGCCATCTGCTCCGGCAGGATTTCCTGCTGCAGGATGATACGGCCGGAACGGAAGTCGCAAGTCTTCGGCTTGGCCACCTGGTGTTCGCAGACATAGGCCAGGCCCATCTCGTACACGCCGCCGCCGCATTTCGGGCAAGGGCCGAGCGGGGTCTGGCCGGTGAAGTCCACGCCCTCGCCTTCCTCGCCTTCGTCGTCGTTCTGGCCGAAGTCGAATTCCAGCTTGAAGTTGTTGATGTCCTCGTCGCGCACGATGCGCAGGATGGCCGCGAACGGACGGCCCATCTTGGAGCGGAAGCCCTGCAGCGGACCGATGGTACGGTCGCGCAGCAGTTGCTCCACTTCCTCGATTTCGAACTGGCGTCCGCCCGGCACCTTGGTCATCGAGAATTCGCACTTGGTGCAGGCGAAGCGGCGGTAATTCTCCTTGACCACGCCGCCGCAATTCGGGCACGGCGCCTTCAGCGTGGCGTAATCGCCCGGGATGGTGTCGTCGGTGTATTCCTTGGCGCGCTTGACGATGATCTGGGTCATCTGGGCGATTTCACGCATGAATTCCTCACGCGAGATGCGGCCCTTCTCCATCTGCGACAGCTTGTATTCCCACTCGCCGGTCAGCTCCGGCGCGGTCAGTTCGCTCACGCCCAGGCCGCGCAGCAGCGTCATGAGCTGGAACGCTTTCGCCGTCGGCATCAGTTCGCGGCCTTCGCGCAGCAGGTATTTCTCGCCCAGCAAGCCTTCGATGATGGCCGCGCGCGTCGCCGGCGTGCCGAGGCCCTTGCCGGCCATCGCATCGCGCAGCTCGTCGGAGTCGACCAGCTTGCCCGCGCCTTCCATGGCCGAGAGCAGCGTCGCTTCGGTGTAGCGCGCGGGCGGCTTGGTCACCAGGCCGTTCGGCGTGACTTTCTCGGTCAGGACTTTCTCGCCCTTGGCCACCGGCACCAGGTTGCCACCGCCGCCTTCCTTCTCGTCGTCGCCGGCAACGTCCTTGCCGTAGATGGCCATCCAGCCCGGATTGGTCATCACCTTGCCTTCGGTCTTGAACTGGTGGCCGGCCACTTCGGTGAAGCGGGTGGTCACCAGGAATTCCGCGGCCGGGAAGAACACGGCCATGAAGCGGCGCGTCACCAGGTCGTACAGCTTTTGCTCAGGCTCGGACAAGCCCTTGGGCTGGATGCCGGTCGGGATGATGGCGAAGTGGTCGCTGATCTTGGCGTTGTCGAAGATGCGCTTGTTCGGCTTGACCCAGCCCTTGTCCAGGATCTGCTTGGCGAACTGGTTGTAGTTATGGTTGTCCTTCAGGACTTCCAGCGTGTGCTTGACGGTCGGCAGGTAGTCTTCCGGCAGGTGGCGCGAATCGGTACGCGGGTAGGTCAGCACCTTGTGCTTTTCGTACAGCGCCTGCGCCAGGCCCAGGGTATTCTTGGCCGAGAAACCGAAACGCGAGTTGGCTTCGCGCTGCAGCGAGGTCAGGTCGAACAGGCCGGGCGACATCGAGGTGGTCGGTTTCGATTCCTCGCTGACGTTGCCCTGCTTGCCCTTGCAGGCCAGCGCGATCGAATCGGCGGCGGCCTTGCTCCACAGGCGCTCGGCGCGCTTTTCCGGATCGTTCTCGTCCTTCTTGAAATTGGTGTCCAGCCAGCGGCCTTCGTACACGCCGGCGGCGCACACGAATTCGGCGCGCACTTCCCAATAGTCGCGCGGCACGAATTGCTTGATCTTCTCTTCGCGCTCGACCACGATCGACAGGGTCGGCGTCTGCACCCGGCCCACGGTGGTCAGGTAGAAACCGCCTTCCTTCGAGTTGAAGGCGGTCATGGCGCGCGTGCCGTTGATGCCGATCAGCCAGTCCGCTTCCGAGCGGCAACGCGCCGCGTCGGCCAGCGGCAGCATTTCCTCGTCGCTGCGCAAATGGGTGAAGCCGTCGCGGATCGCGTTCGGCGTCATCGATTGCAGCCACAGGCGCTTGACCGGCTGCTTGGCTTTCGCGTTCTGGGCAATCAGGCGGAAGATGAGTTCCCCTTCGCGGCCCGCGTCGCATGCGTTGATCAGGGTGGTGACATCCTTGCGCTTGATCAGCTTGTTCAGCACCTTGAGGCGCGACTCGGTCTTGGCGATCGGGTTCAGCGCGAAGTATGGCGGGATCATCGGCAAATGGGTAAAGGTCCATTTGCCGCGCTTGACGTCGTGCTCTTCCGGCACGGCGATCTCCAGCAGATGGCCCACGGCGGAAGACAGCACGTACTCGTCGGATTCGAAATACTCATCGTGCTTGCTGAAGCCGCCAAGGGCTTTCGCGATATCGTTCGCGACAGATGGTTTCTCAGCGATGATGAGGGCTTTACTCATATTTATAGTTCTCGTCGGTGTATGCGGCAGCGCGCATAATACAACATTCGCAAGTAAAAGCTGGCCTGCGGCTTCATATCGAAGTCACAATGCTGCAAATATTATTACGGAAACGGCCGGCGTTGGGCAACGCCTGGCAAGAGTGCGCTTAATGGAGCAGGCGGGGCGCCTGGTCCTCTTCGGCGCCGAACAAGTCGTCGAACATCAGGGCGTCCGGCTCCTTGCCCTGGCTCCACAGCAGCATTAGCACGATGATTTTCAGCTTGCCCAGCGACACCGGTGCCTCGTCCAGCGCCAGCGCGCGTTCGATGACGATTTCGCGTTGCAGCGGGGACAGCAGGCCGGCGCTCTCCAGGAACTGGATGAAGCCGACGGCCGGGGTACCCAATACGTCCAGCTCCTGGCGCACGTAGAAACGCGTGCCAGTCGAAGCGGCCGTCAGCGACTGCTCGACGCCAGCCATGGCGGCGAGATCGTTCAGCCAGACCAGCGCCTCGGAAATCTCTACGTCGTCGAAACCGACTGCGGAGAGTTTCTTGGCCAATGCCGCGGGTTCAGGGCAGGCATCAGGGCGGTAATAGGTCTCGTACAGGTAAACCAGGATGTCAAACATGGCGCTACTTTAGCAGCAAGTTCGCGCCGGGCACAAGCATCGCGGCAGTTCAGGGGCCTTTCAGGCGCTGGAATGCCCCGCCGGGCAGCCTTTCCACCACACCGGCCAGCTCCAGGGCAAGCAAGCTTGCCTGCATGTCACCAGGCGGAAGTTGCAACCTTGTTGCAAGTTCATCGGCGCCGACCGGGTCGTGGCCGATGGCCGCCAGCAGCCAGCCCGCCGCCTCGTCGGCCTGCACCGCAGCGTCGCCGGGCATGGGCAGGCCGAGGTCTTCCAGCAAATGTTCCGGCGTGGCGACCAGCCGCGCCCCTTCGCGGATCAGGGTGTGGCACCCGACCGATTGCGGCGACAGCACGGAGCCGGGCAGCACGAACACTTCCCGCCCTGCCGTTGCCGCCGCGTGCGCGGTGATCAGGGAACCCGAACGCGCGGCCGCTTCGATCACCAGCGTGGCGCGGCTCATGCCGGCGATGATGCGGTTGCGGACCGGGAAATGCAGCGCCTGCGCCTGGGTGCCGAGGGCGAATTCGCTGACCAGGCAGCCCTCCTCGGCGATGCGGCGCGCCAGGGCGGCGTTGCGGCGCGGGTAGATGCGGTCGATGCCGGTGCCGATCACCGCCACCGTGCCGCTGCCGCCGGCCAGCCCGCCCTCGTGGGCGGCGGCGTCGATGCCCAGCGCGAGGCCGGACACCACCACCATGCCGGCCTCGCTCAGGGTGCGCGCGAAGTGGCGCGCATTGGACATGCCCTGCAGCGTGGCTTTGCGGGCGCCCACTACCGCCACGCCCTCGCGCTGCAGCAGGCCCAGGTCGCCCTTGGCGTACAACAGCAGCGGCGGATCGGCGATGTGCCGCAGGGTGGGGGGATAGGCCGGGTCGCCCAGTACGATCAGGTGGTTGCCATCCTGCTCAACCCATGCAAGCGTGGCCTGCGTCAGCGCGCGTATGCGCTCCGGCAAGCGCCCCCCAAGCAGGCGCGCAAGCCGCAAGGACATGTCCTGCGGCATGTCGGGGTCGGGCTCTTCGCGCGCCGCCTGCCGCCGGCTGCGGGCGGACGCCCCGGCGGCAACCGTGGCGCCAGGCTCGCCGCAGGCGCCGGGCGGCGGCGGCGCGGCGTCGTTGCGCGCGGGCGGCAGCGCGAGGCGCATGTCGGCGGCGGCGAAAACGGCTGGCGGGGATTGGTATTGCTGGAGCAGCTGGTACGCTGTGAGGCGGCTGACGCCCGGCGTATTCGCCAGGCGCAGCCACATGGCCAGGCACTCGAAGTCCTGGCGGGCGGGGGTTGGGGCATCCGTGTCCTGCACGGCCATGGGATTTACTCCGCTGACTTGGCGACATCCCCCACGACGATCGGTTCAGTCACCTGCATGATCAAGCCGTACGACACATGCTTGAACACGCGGAAGATAAACAAGCTGCCCACCTGTTCATCGGGCAGCTTGACCTGCGGCTTACCCATGCCGTGCCAGCCTTTGTCGCCGCCCGGATCGGTCACCGTGTCACCCCGATGGTACAGCTGCAGCACAGATCCGATATCGAGTCCGTCAAGCTTTCCGCGATTAATGCTCACAACCTGGTTCTGGCCGGCGTGCGTGACGCCGCCGTAGATGGCCAGCACCCGTGCATCGACTTCCGTCTCCGGCGGATGCGGCACGTAATTTTGCATCGGCATCGGGGGCATTGCCATCAGCAAGTCGCCCTTGCCCATTTCTTCCTTGGCACTGCCGACGATGAAGGTATGCACATCGCTGCCCTGCTCCGCCAGCGCCTGCAATTTCAGCGTGCCGAGGTAGAACGCTTCATGCGCCACCACCTGCTTGGTGATCGGATCCTTCAGCGGCTTGCCCGGACGGAATACCTGGAACGAAGTACCGCCTTTCAGGTCGCCGCGCACGTAGGCCTTGTCGTCCTTGCCGATGAAGACACGGGCGCCACGGGTGGCGATGATGCGCGGCGCATTTTTCAGCTCATCGTCCTCGATGATCAGCGGCTGGCTCAGGAACGGCTCGATCACGCCGGCCGGGATGGACTGGACGGCATCCTTGCCCAAGCCTTCCATGCGCAGTTGCGGCGACAGGCGCATGTCGCCCGCGGCACCGGCGCCGCCCACCTTGGTGCCGAGGCGCAGGCGGCCGGCTTCACGGTCGAACCATACCACCTGGCCCGGATAAATCCAGTGCGGGTTGGCGATTTCCTCCTTGTTCATGCCCCAGACCTGGGGCCAGCACCATGGCTTGTCGAGGAAGGTACCGGCAATGCCCCACAGGGTATCGCCCTTGACGACGGTATGGCTGTCCGGCGCATTGGGCTTGAATTCGCAGACGATGGTCTTGGCCTGGGCCGAAACGGCCGTCACACCGCAAAACAGGGCGGCGGCCAACAGGCGGCGGCTGCATGTGCTAAAATTTTTCATTGATATATCCGTTAGGTGCGGCAATGACGGAAGGCCGAAAAGGCTTGCCTCACTGAATCAAATTCTGCCCATATTACCCTGATCAAGCAAGGAATTCGTGTCACAGGAGCAACCGTGCGCACGGAATATGGGCCCTTCCCAGCACATTAGCCGCACAATTATTGTCGTTTGACCAAGATCTCACCGTGAAACTGAATATTCTCCGCTATCCCGATCCCCGCCTGCACAAGGTCGCCAAACCCGTCGCCGTATTTGACGAGCGCCTGGCCAAACTGGTGGAGGACATGGCGGAAACCATGTACGACGCGCCCGGCATCGGCCTGGCCGCCACCCAGGTTGACGTGCACGAGCAAGTCATCGTCATCGACGTTACCGAAGACAAAACCGGCCTGACTGCCTTCATCAACCCGGAAATCCTGTGGTCGAGCGAAGAAAAGCAGGTGTACGACGAAGGCTGCCTGTCGGTGCCCGGCATCTACGACGGCGTCGAGCGCCCGTCGGCGGTGAAAGTGCGCGCCTACAATGTGAAGGGCGAAGCTTTCGAAGTTGAAGCCGACGGCTTGCTGGCCGTCTGCATCCAGCATGAAATGGATCACCTGAAGGGCAAAGTATTCGTCGAATACCTGTCCCCCTTGAAACGCAATCGTATCAAGACCAAACTGCAAAAAGAAGAACGTGGCATGCAGCGCGAAGAAGCGTTGCGCGCCGCCGGTCGCCGTTATTGATACCAGCGAGGGGAAGACATGAAAGTGATCTTCGCGGGCACGCCCGAGTTTGCGGCCGTTGCCCTCCAGGCATTGCATGAAGCAGGTTTCGAGATTCCCCTGGTGCTGACCCAGCCGGACCGCCCGGCCGGCCGCGGCATGCAGCTGCAGCCGTCGGCGGTCAAGCAATACGCCATCAAGCACGGCATCGAAGTACTGCAGCCACTGTCCTTGCGCATGGATGCCAAAGACCCGCAGCGCGCGGCGGAGGCGAAAGCCGCCCACGAGCGCCTGCTGGCCACAGATTACGACGTGATGGTGGTGGCGGCTTACGGCCTGATCCTGCCGCGCTCCACCCTCGACATCAAGCCTTGCCTGAACATCCACGGCTCGCTGCTGCCGCGCTGGCGCGGCGCCGCCCCGATCCACCGCGCGATCGAAGCGGGCGACGCGGAAACCGGCGTCACCATCATGCAGATGGAAGAAGGCCTGGACACCGGCCCCATGCTGCTGATCGAACGCACCCCGATCACCCCGCAGGACACCACCGCCACGCTGCACGACAAGCTGGCCGCGATGGGCGCACAAATGATGGTCAAGGTGCTGCGCAAGATGGAGCAAGGCGTGATGGAAGCCGTGCCCCAGCCCGAGCAAGGTGTCACCTACGCCAACAAGATCCTGAAGGAAGAAGCGGTGCTGGACTTCACCCAGCCGGCGCGCGAACTCAGCCGCAAGATCCGCGCCTTCAATCCCTTCCCCGGCGCGCACGGCGACGTGAACGGCACCACCATCAAGCTGTGGGGCGCCGAAGCGCTCGATGGCGGCAGCAGCAACGCGCCCGGCGAGGTGATTGCGGCCGATGCACACCACGGCATCGTGGTCGCCTGCGGCGAAGGCGCGCTGCGCCTGACGCAGTTGCAGAAACCGGGCGGCAAGCGCCTGCCCGCAGCGGAGTTCATCAAAGGCTTCCCGCTCGACGGGCAGCGTTTCCAGTAAATGGACCAACTCGCGGCGCTGCGCGCGCTTCGCCGCGTGGTTGAACTGGGCAGCTTCACGGCTGCCGCCGACGCCCTCGGCATTTCCCACACCATCGTATCGCGCCAGGTGCGGCAGCTGGAAGAACACCTCGGCGCCCAGCTCCTGAACCGCACCACGCGCCGCTTCGCCCTGACCGATGCCGGCCGCGATTACTACGAATCGATCCGCGAAGTACTCGACCTGCTCGACGATGCCGACCGCAATGCCGGCCGCCACCAGGCCGAGCCCACCGGCACCTTGCGCGTCAATGCACCGATGGCGTTCGGCACCATCGAGGTGGCGCAATGGCTGCCCGGCTTCCTGGCCCGCCACCCCGGCCTGAAAGTGGACCTGGTGTGCAATGACCGCATGGTCGACCTGATCGAAGACGGCTTCGACGTCGCCCTTCGCCTCGCGCGCAGCCTGCCCGATTCGACGCTGGTCGCGCGCCGCCTCGCCGCCAGCCAGGTGCTGCTGGTTGCCAGCCCCGACTACCTGCGCAAGCACGACGCCCCCGCCGCCCCGGCCGACCTGGCGCAGCACAACTGCCTGGTCTACACGGCGGCAGCGCGCGCCAGCGAATGGATCCTGGCTGGCGCGGACGGCAACGAACACGCTGTTGCCGTGCGCGGCACGCTGCAAGCCAACACCAACATCGCCTTGCGCGCCGCGGCCGTGGCAGGCGTCGGCATCGCCAACGCCGCCGCCTTCATCGTCCGCGAGGAGCTGGAGCGCGGCACGCTGGTCGAAGTGCTGCCAGGCTACCGCCCCAAGCCGCGCGAACTGTACGCGCTCTACCCCCAGAGCCGCCACCTGTCGCCCAAGGTGCGCGCCTTCGTCGATTACGCCGCCGGCATTTACGCCAACATCTTTTGAACGTAGCGGTACTGCTGCGTCAGCCCGCCCCAACCCCAGGCTGCCGGGCGCGCGTCGTCGACGTGGATGTAGCTCACTTCGTGCAGCTCCCCCAACAGCGCCTGCATATCCCGCCAGACGGCCGCGATATAGGCCGACTTCTCGTTGGCGGTATTGGTTTCGTCGCTGATCTTGATATCCAGGAAAAAGCTCGCCTTGCCCAGTTCCGCCAGGGACTGGCCGCCGACGAACCACTGCTCGCGCGGCGTGTAATGGACAGCGATGGCAGTCAGTGCCGGCGCTTTATGCAGGATGGCACCGGTATGCTGCATCAGGATGCTGGTGATTTTCGCGGCCGGCACTTGTTCCGGCGTACCGCTGACGGTGATGTTAAGGATGGGCATTTGAGACTCCTTCAAGTGGTTGATCGATGGAGCCATCATAGGAAGTTGCGCCGCCCGGCGGTAGCCTTCTGGCAACACATGATTTGTGC
>CBFGQI010000021.1:0-52204 GCA_965650885.1 uncultured Oxalobacteraceae bacterium | reverse complement strand
GCCAAGATCTCGACCCTGGGCCTGGTGCTGCAGCCGGCCAAGGACGTCAGCATCTCGCTGGATTACTGGTTCGTCTACCGCCGCAATGAAATCGTGCGGCAGGACTTCAACCAGCTGTTCACGGACCTGGTGGACAAGTATGGCCCGGGCCTGGCAGGCACCAGCCAGGCAATCCGCAACGACCTGACCGATGCCGACCGCGCCAACATGGCGGCGGTAGCGACCATGTGCGCCAATCCGGCCAACGCGGCGGCTTGCACCGGCGCGCTGCCGAAGTACTCGGTGGGCAACCTGGGCGGCTTGATCAACTCCTACTCCAACCGTGGCCGCACCTTGCTCGACGGCTTCGACATCGACGCGCGTGCACGCTGGTCGCTGGGCGGATACGGCAAGCTGGGTACCGGCGCCGCATTCACCATCCGCAAGCGCGAAACCTACAACTACGACGACGGCAGCGGCTTCTCCGGCAACTATGTAGGCTATTACGATTCGCCGCGCCTGCGCGCCACGCTGAACGCGGACTGGAGCTACCAGAACTTCGTCACCAGCCTGTTCGTGAATTACACCGGCAAGGCCAAATGGGCTTACGGCGAATACGACACGGACAATACGCGTGAGAACTGCACCGCGGCCGGCGTGGCGATGCCGGAAAGCATGTGCGACGGCCAGCCGTCGTACACCACCGTCAACCTGGGCTTCAACTGGAAACCGGTCAAGAACCTGGAATTGGGCCTGAACATCAAGAACCTGACCAACAAGATGCCGTACTACGACCCGAACGGCTGGGAAGGCTACAACCACCAGCACAACCTGTTCGGCCGTACCTTCACGCTCTCTGCCAACTACAAATTCTGGTAACCTGCGTCCCAACCTGAGAGGCAAGATTAGATGGACAAGCAATTCAATCGACGACATTTTCTCACCGCCGGCGCCGCGCTGGCGGGCAGCCTGCTGATGCCGGGCGCGTTCGCGGCCGGCAGCCGCGAGCGCCTGCGCATCGGCATGATCGGCACCGGCATGCGCGGCCAGGTGCTGCTGCGCGAACTGCTGCGCCGCAATGACGTGGAAGTGGCAGCGCTGTGCGATATCGAACCGGTCATGCTGGGCAAGGCACTGGCCATGGCGGAGAAGGCCGGCAAACCGAAACCGCGCACCTTCGGCGAGGATGGCGACAAGCACGCCTACCGGCGCATGCTGGATGCGAAAGAACTCGACGGGGTGATCATCGCCACCCCATGGGAATGGCATGCGCAGATGGCGATCGACGCCATGCAGGCCAAGGTGCCGGTCGGCTGCGAAGTGGTGGCCGGCGTCACGCTGAAGGACCACTGGGACGTGCTGGATGCGCAGCTGCGCAGCGGCACGCCGTACATGCTGCTGGAGAACGTGTGCTACCGCCGCGACGTGATGGCGGTGCTGCAGATGGTGCGCGCCGGCCTGTTCGGCGAGCTGGTGCACCTGCAGGGCGGCTACCAGCATGATTTGCGCGCCGTGAAGTTCAACAGCGGCGACCCGGCCAAGCCTTACGGCGGCGGCGTCGAATTTGGCGACAAGGGCTGGTCGGAGGCGAAGTGGCGCACGACGCATTCGGTGCAGCGCAATGGCGAACTGTATCCGAGCCACGGCATCGGTCCTTGCGCGATGTACACCAACATCAACCGAGGCAACCGCTTCACCCGCATCAATACCTTCGCGACCAAGGCGCGAGGCCTGCACGATTACGTCGTCAAGCAGGGCGGCGCAGGGCACCCGAGCGGCAAAGTGAAATTCCGCCTGGGCGATATCGTGACCACCACGCTGTCGTGCGAGAACGGCGAGACCATCCTGCTGCAGCACGACACTTCGCTGCCGCGCCCGTATTCGCTGGGCTTCCGTGTGCAAGGCACCAACGGCCTGTGGATGGACGTGAACCGCTCCATCCACATCGAAGGCCAGAGCAAGCCGCACCAGTGGGAGGACTTCCAGTCCTACCAGGACAAGTTCGACCACCCGCTGTGGCGCAAGTACGCGGGCGAAGCTGCCGGGGCCGGCCACGGCGGCATGGATTACTTCGTGATCCACGCGTTCGTCGAAGCCTTGAAGGCGCGCGCGCCAATGCCGATCGATATCTACGACGCGGTGACCTGGAGCGCCATCACGCCGCTGTCGGAGCATTCGATCGCGCAGAATTTCCAGACGCTGGACTTCCCCGATTTCACGCGCGGGCAATGGAGCAAGCGGCAGCCGATCTTCGCATTCGACGACCGTTACTAGTTGAGGTAGTATTGCCATTCTCTTAACCATTACGAAAGCGTAAGAGGATGGCAAAGCGAGTGATATCCGCCCTGGCATTCGGCCTGCTGGCGGCAAGTGCCTGGGCGCAGGAGCAATCTCCTGCGCCCGAGGCAGCGCAGGACGCCGTAGCGGCGGAAGGTGAGAAAGTCGTGATTACCGGCCAGCGCCCAGGGCCGGGCCTGTGGAAGGTCAGCAAAGGCGAGCACGTGATGTACGTGTTCGGCGATTACGCGCCGCTGCCGATCAAGATGGATTGGCGTTCGCATGAGGTGGAAGCAATCCTGTCCAGATCCCAGGAATTCCTGGCCAAGCCGAATTTCGGCCTGCAGGTCGGCTGGTGGGGCGGCTTGAAGGCGCTGCCTTACGCCGTTGGCTTCAAGGACAATCCGGATGGTGCGAAGCTGATCGACGTGCTGCCCGCAGAGACCTACGACCGCTGGCAGGCGCTCAAGGCCAAGTACATCGGCAAGGACAACGGCATCGAGCGCGAACGCCCTGTATTTGCCGGTGAAACCTTGTACAAGCGCGGCCTGGAAAAGAATGGGCTGACGATGCGCACCAACGTTGGTGACACCATCTTCAAGCTCGCCGAGCAGCACAAGGTCAAGGTCACGCGCAGCAGCGTCGAGATGGAGCTGGAGAATCCTGGCCAGGCGCTGCGTGAATTCAAGAGTTCAGTGACCACCGATGTGGCCTGTTTCACCAAAACCGTGGAACGTCTGGAAACGGACCTCGACGACATGCGCGTGCGCGCCAATGCCTGGGCGGTGGGCGATATGTCGAAGATCAAGTCCCTGAGCTTTGCCGAGCGCGACGAGGCCTGCCTGGGTGCGCTCAAGAACAATGCCGCGTTCAAGTCGAACGAGAAAGTGCAGCAGGCGGAGCAGACCATGCGCAAGAAATGGCTGGACAACGCCGAGCGCGCGCTGGAGAACAACAGCACGACGTTTGCCGTGCTGCCGCTGCGCCACTTGCTCGACCCGCGCGGCTACCTGGCCGATTTGCGGGCCAAGGGTTATACCGTATCCGCCCCCGAGTAAACCGCTGAAGCTGGGGTCAGGCCCTCAGGGCCTGACCCCGGTTTGCCGGTTTGGCCGCCGGCAGCTTGAACACCTCCAGCGCCCGCGCCACCGCCTGCGCCTGGACATCCAGCACACCGGTGGCGGCAGACGCCTCCTCCACCATCTTGCTGTTCTGGCGTGTCACCTCGTCCAGTTCCACGATCGCATCCTTGACCTGGCTGACGCCATTGCTTTGTTCGCGCGTGGCGCCGCTGATGTCGCCCATGATGGCGGCCACCCGGCCGATCGCCGCAATCACCGCATCCATATCGGCGCCGGCGGCCGTAGCCACGCTGGCCCCGCCCTCGATCTTGTCGGCAGATGCATCGATCAAGGCCTTGATGTCCTTCGCCGCGGCCGCGCTGCGCTGCGCCAGGTTGCGCACTTCGCTGGCGACGACCGCGAAACCGCGCCCGCTTTCGCCGGCACGCGCCGCTTCCACCGCCGCATTCAGGGCCAGGATATTGGTCTGGAAAGCGATGCCGTCGATCAGGCCGATGATATCGACGATCTTGCGCGAGGATTGACGGATCTCGTCCATCGCCGTTACCACCTGTGCCACTGCCACGCCGGTGCGCCCCGCCAGGGCAGTCGCCTCGTTGGCCACGCCATTGGCGGTGTTGACGTTGTCGGCGGTCTGGCTCACCGTGCCGGTGATCTGCCCCATATGTGCCGAGGTCTGTTCCAGGTTGGCAGCCTGCGCCTCGGTACGTGCCGCCAGGTCGGCATTGGCCGTGCGCACTTGCGTCGTGGTGCTGCGGGTCAGCGCGAAATTGCCGCGGATGTCGCCCAGGATCGATGCCAGGTTCAGGTTCAACTGGCGCACGAAGGCTTGCAGCTGTCCCAGTTCATCGTGGCGGTCGACCGCCATGCGCGTGGTCAGGTCGCCGCCGGCCAGGATGCGGGTGGCCTTGATGCAGGCCTGGACCGGCGACACGATGGCGCGGTGCAGGGTGAACCAGCCATACAAGGCCAGCGCCGCCAGCAGCAGCGCCTGCACGTGCAGGGCGGTGTCCGGGTAGGGCAGCACTGCGTGCAAGCCCATCGACAGTGCCAGCAGCGCCATGCTGCCGAAGCTCAGGGCCAGGCGCTGCGCCAGCGAAATGTCGCGCAGGGCATTGGCCAGCTTGCGCCGCCCGCGCGCTGCGGCGGCGCCACGCACGATGCGCACGCCGTCGGGATTGGGACCCTTCACGGTGCGGTACAACCGCTCCGCGTCCTCCACCTGTTTGCGCTTGGGGTTGGTGCACACCGACATGAAGCCGGTGGTGCGGTCCTTTTCGATCACCGGTGTGACGTTGGCGATGCACCAGAAATAGCCGCCATCCTTGCAGCGGTACTTGACCAGGCCGCGCCATGGTTCGCCCGACATCGTGGTGCGCAGCATGTCTTCCTCCGCTTCAGCCGGCATGTCGGGATGGTAGAGCGCTTTTTGCGGACGCCCGCTGAGCTCTTCGGCGGCATAGCCGCTGACCGCGATGAAGGTCGAGTTGGCGTAGGTCAGGCGGCCCTGCAAGTCCGTGGTGATGACGATGGGTTTACCGTCTTCCAGAAGGGTTTCGTGTTCGGCTGCGTGTGGTGTGCTGCGCATGGAAATATCAGTGTTGAAAGGTCGCCAAGCATACTAACAGATCAGCTTTCGGCCGTGACCAGTCAAGGGCAGGCCGCACCCGCAAGCGCGGCCTTTCCGTGGTATTTCCACCAAACTGTTATCGCCGCGTCAATCACTCAGGCTGCACGGCGAAGCCTACGCCAAAGCGGTTCCACGCGTTGATGGTCGCGATGACAAAGGTCAGTTCCGACATTTCCTGTTCGCTGAATTGGGCCGCGACGGCGCGGTACACCTCGTCCGGCGCACCATGCCGCGCCACCTCGGTCAAGGTCTCGGTCCACAGCAGGGCCGCGCGTTCGCGCTCG
Source organism: uncultured Oxalobacteraceae bacterium (assembly GCA_965650885.1). Classification (GTDB taxonomy): domain Bacteria; phylum Pseudomonadota; class Gammaproteobacteria; order Burkholderiales; family Burkholderiaceae_D; genus Rugamonas. Next base: position 46,952 of record CBFGQI010000021.1, on the reverse strand, counting down.
TCGAAGAAGGATGTTTCGCGCCAGGCCGGCAACGCGATCAGGCGCCGCACGTCTTCGCCGTGCTTGAGCGCATCCTTGCTGTGCATGTCGATGCAATAGGCGCAGCCATTGATTTGCGAGGCGCGGATCTTGACCAGTTCGCGCAGCGACGCCGGCAGCAGCGATTCGGCGGCGGCGCGCTCCAGCCCCATCATGGCTTTCATGGCATTCGGTGCGGCCTGGTAGTAGTTAAAGCGTTTCATGGGATTTCTCCATTGGGTTGCGATGAAACTACTTTAGTCTGGACGAGTTTGCGGATAAACTGGCTTTCATCGTTTTGAATATACGTAAAGTCGAATAATCATGGCGTTTGACCGTCTGGAAGCCATGCGCGCCTTTTGCCGCATCGTTGAAGTGGGCAGTTTCGTCGGCGCGGCCGAAGCGCTGGGCGTGCCCAAGACCACCATCTCCGGCCAGATCCAGGGCCTGGAAGCCCACCTCGGCATGAAGCTGCTGCACCGGACCACGCGCCGCGTCTCCCCCACCACCGACGGCGCGGCCTACTACGAAGGCGCCCGCGCACTGCTGGACGACTTGGACGAACTGGAGTCGTCGCGCCATGACGTGCGCGGCAGGGTCAGGGTCGAAATGCCGTCCCCGGTCGCGCTGTCGCTGATCATCCCCGCCTTGCCGGACTTCGTCGCCCGTTACCCCGAAGTGCAGCTTGATCTCGGTTGCGGCGAACGCGTGGTGGACCTGGTGCAGGAAGGGATCGATTGTGCGCTGCGCGGCGGGCCGGTGGCAGACCAGGACCTGGTCGCACGGCGCATAGGGCATATGCATTTTTGCCTGTGCGCCGCGCCATCCTACCTGGCGTCGGCGCCGGCGCTGTCGACGGTGGAGGACCTGCCAGCGCACCGTTACCTTGGATTCGTGTTCGCCGACACGGGCCGCGCGCACATCCAGCAGCTGTTGCGAGGCGATGAGCGCTACACGATAGACCAGCCGCCGGCCATGCGTTTCACCACGGCGGTGGCTTACATCGCAGCGGGCGTGGCCGGCCTGGGCATCGTCAATATCGCGCGCGCGGAAGCCGAGCGGCATTTGCGCAGCGGCGCGCTGGTGGAAGTCTTGCCCGACTGGCAGCTGGGCGGCATGCCGATCAGCCTTGTCTACCCTTACGCACGCAGGCTGTCGGCCCGCGTGCGCGCCTTCACGGATTGGGCCACGGCCTTGATGGCGGCCGACCCCATGTGGCGTTAAGGCTGTTTGACGATGCGGGCGCCGGCCAGTTTCGCGACACCGGCCAGCGTGGTCTGGGCAGCGTTCAGGCCAAGCAGGAAATCCTTGTCCGAATAGTTCGAATACAAGTCGGTCGGCTGGTGCCAGTGCGGATTCCAGCCGGCGCCGATCTGCTGTCCGCGCTCGTTCTCGCGCAGCGAAATGGACGGCACCAGGTCCATGAAGGGGGTGGAGTCGGTGTTGGTCATGTGGAAGCCTACAGCAGCCGGATAGTTGGTCGCGTATTTGTCGTTGGCGGCGCGGAACTCCCAGGCCAGCCTGGCCGAGCCTTCGGCCTGTTTCGATTGCGACTGGAACTCGATATTCACATCCGCTTCGGCGCGCTGCTCTTTCGGCGCCACATATACCGGTTCACCCTTGGCGTCCAGCACCGGCTTGCCCGCGTCATCCAGCTTGGGCACCGGCATGCCATGATCGAACAGCATCATGTCGTGCTGGATCATGCCGAGCCAGCGCGGCTCGGGATATTTGCCGGAACCCTTGGGCGACTCGATGCCCTGCAGGCCCTGGCGCTGCGCCACGTAGGCGGCCGCGCCCTGCAGACCGGTTTCCTCGTTGTTCCACAGGGCGAAGCGGATCGAGCGTTCCGTCTCTACACCCGGCGCGCTGAAGATGCGCGCCAGCTCCATCACCAGCGCGGTGCCTGAACCATCGTCATTGGCAGCTTCGCCAAAGCCGATGCCGTCCATATGCGCGCTGACGATGTACATTTCGTCAGGCCGCGTCTTGCCGACCTTGGTGCAATACACGCTCTCGCGCAGCGAGGTGCCTGGCGGCGTCTGTTCCGCGTTCAGCGCACGCAGGCGCTCGTCGGGCTGGCGCATCGGGTCGGTATTGACGCCGGTCGGCGCCCTTTTGCCGAACAGGGTGCTGCCGCCCTGGCCCGGCGCGCCTCCCGCGCCGCCGCCGTGTGCCACGGCCGGTTTGCCGCGCACCGCCGGCTCGGTGAACTGGTACTGCAAGCGCTCCACGTTGGAGCAGCCGTAAGCCTTCAGCTGCGCCTCGATCCAGTCCAGCGCCTGGCGGTTGCGCTGCGTGCCCTGGCGGCGGTCGCCAAACCGGGTCAGGCTCTTGATGGTGGCCTTGTACTTCTCCAGTTCGAGCTGCCCCACCAGGGTGGAGATCGGGTCGCTGGCGGAAGCCGTTTGTGCATGCGCGCCGCTGGCGGCGAGGGCCAGGGCGATGCTGAGCGCTATGGTTGGTTTCATCTGGACGTCCATGAAGTTGATTCGCCTGGACATTCTGCCCCAGCCTGGCGCCGCGGCGCGTAGTTTTTCAATGCGAAAAACTACGTTACATTGCTATACGTTCCTGATCAGGTCGAGCTGCGCTTGCACGCAATGCTGGAGCTGCAGCCGATCCGGTATCCTGATCGCGTTGCGCAACGTGGGTTCGGCCAGTTGGGCCGCCATCATTTCGGCGGCGTGGTCGTGGTCGTGGAAACTGAAGGTCTTGATCGACAATTCGTCGGCAAACTCCTCGATCGGCGCGGTACGCGAAGCCAGCACCGGCGCGCCGCTCAGTGCCGACTCCAGCAGGGACCAGGACAGCACGAACGGGGTGGTCCAGTAAGCATGCACACGGCTGATGCTCAGCAAGTCCAGGTAGGTCGAATAGGGGACCTTGCCGACGAAGTGCACGCGCGAGCGGTCGAGGCTCGGGCCGATTTCCTCCAGCATATGGCTCTTCCAGTCCAGGCCGCTGGCGGCCCGCGCACCGTAGCTGACGTCGTTGCCGCCGACAATGATGACGTGCGCGCCGGGGCGCTTTGCCAGCACTTTCGGCAGGGCGCGCATCAGCTTGTGGAAGCCACGCACCGGTTCCAGGTTGCGCGAGACATAGGTCAGCACTTCATCGCCGGGCTGGAATTGCACCGTCCTGTCGGCGCTCTGGATGGCCACCCTGGCTTGCGGGTTGAAGCGCAGCCGCTCGGTATCGATACCGTCGTGGATCACGCTGATCATGTCCTGCGCCCATGCCGGATAGGTCGACTTTTGCCATGCGGTCGGGCTGATGGCGGCGTCGGCCATCTGCAGGCTGTGCAAGTTGCAGGTATTGCGCAAGCGCAGGCGCGCCTGCTGCTGGAAATTCATGGCCGGCATTTCGGGATCGAAGCCGACGTCCTGCCCCTCCAGCGCATAGTAATACTCGCAGTAGACCACCAGTTTGGCAGTCGGGAACACTTCCTTGATGAACAGTGCCTCGCCCCAGCCGGGGTGGGCCACGATGACGTCCGGTACGAAGCCTTCGCGTTTGAGCTGGAAGGCAGCCGCGGCACACGCTTCGGCGCGCAGCACGTTCCCTTCCTGTTCGAGCAGCAGCGGATGGGTTTCGGGCGCCGGGTCGCGCAACAGGCTGTAGCGCCGCACTTCCACGCCGGCCGGCACCGGCCGTTCGTACAGGGCCAGCGCCACGACGCGGTTCTTGGGATCTTTCGCCAGTTCGGCGGAGAGGTGCACGAACTGGCCGGGGAAATTCTGGTGGATAAAGAGGATGTTCATTGCGTAAAAATAAAAAAGGGGGCAGCGCCCCCTTTTCAGGCCTTGGTTTCAGGCTTAGATGATACCCTGCACGATGGTCACCGAGCCAACGACCGATGCTTCACCGTTGGCTGCATGGTTGGCCGCCGCTTCCGCGAAGGCTGCCGCCACAACGGCGCGGCTGATGCCGTGATCGAGCTGGCCGGTCCAGAATGCCGCGCCCGCGGTATCGCCGGCACGGCCCAGCGTTTGCTGGTACAGGCTGGAGATGAAGGCGGCGTTGGTCTGGTTGTCGCCGGTGTATTCGGCCGAGTTCAGGAAGGCACTGGCGATTGCGCTCAATTCAACGCCTTTATTCGCCTGGGCGAACCAGTATTCCATCCCGCCGAAGTCGGCATCGCGGCCCAGCAGGGCTTCATACAGGTGGGCCACCGCAGCTTGCTTGGCGTTGTTGGCAAGAACCAGTGCATCGGTGCCGTCCAGCTTCACGTATTGCGCCTTGCTGATGTCGATATCCTGGCTATTGGTCTTGCCTTTGACGATGGCGTGGCCGTTCGATACGGTCACGGTGTAATCGTCGTCGGTGCCCTTCAGCTGGACGATGGTGTGGCCGCCGCCGACCACGGTGCTGTCGCCCTGGGCCGCGATCACGGTATCGTGGCCATGGCCGGCAACGATGGTGTCGCCGTTGTTGGCAGTGATCTGGGTGTTCTTCGAATCGACGATGGTGATCTTGTCCGCCTGCGCAGTCGTGACGACGATGCGCTGCACGCCGCTGGCCGCGTCCGCCCCCTGCTTGATGCGGCCGGATTCGTCGGCTGGCGCGCCACCGCTGACCACGGTGTCGTTCGGGTTGCCGATGATCAGGTTCGCGCTGCCGGAGCCGCCCAGGATCAGGGTGCTGGTGTTGCCGGTGATGTTGAGCGCCTGGTTGCTGCCGGTGACGTTGACGAAGCCTACCTCGGTGTCGGCGGCGAAGGTCACGATGCCATTGGCGGCAATGGTAGGGGAGTTGTCGATCTTGATCACGGAGTCGGAGCTCGACGTACTCAGTGCCAGGATCTTGGAAATGGTGTCATCGGTGAACACTGCGGTCGACGAACCTCGCAGCGCGGACGTCACGGTGGAGGTATCTGAATCGTAAGCCATTGGCTATCCTTTCTTATATTTCTACGGTGAAAAAGTATAAGTTGCAATATAGCATGAAAAGCATTATTGAAACGATCAGAAATGTGGGGGGAGTTGTAAGGGAATACTGATCCCGGAAGCAGTGTTGGCCGCGGCGATGATATGGTTGGTGCCTACGGTGTCAGCTGCAAAGGCTCTGCCAGCATTACCGCACCATCGTGAGCCCGCTCCACCAGCGTCATCGCGCCTTACGTCGGATGGTGCCGCTGCCCGCCGTCCGCGCGACGCCGGCGCGGTCAATAGGCCCCGTAAGCGGCAGACGGCATGCCTCCGAGGAGTGCCGTCTTGCCAACGGCGTGCAAAGCCGCATAGAATGCGCATGACGCGGGTGTAGATCAATGGCAGAACGGCAGCATCCCAAGCTTTAGACGTGGGTTCTTATTGCATGTTCTACCAGATGCACATTAGACTTCGCGATATCGATGCGGGTGTAGTTCAATGGTAGAACGGCAGCTTCCCAAGCTTCATACGAGGGTTCGATTCCCTTCACCCGCTCCATTCTCAGTCTTACATTCAAGAACCTGCAAGCAGGGTCCTGTTGCCTCCATCTTGAGATGCCCCGGCCTACGTGCCCGGCGCAGTCTTTGAACGCCTCTGCGCAAGCACGTGGAGTGGATTTCATCGACACCTCAGGTCATCCTAATTTGACGAGATTTGCTGCTGGAAGCGGGCCGCCCGGGAACTGCTGCAGATAGCCGCCAACTTCAAGACCGCCCAAGTCAATGCTGGCAAAGCCCAACTGGTTCGTCAGAGCGATAACGTCCGCCTTCGCATCGGCGTGATCGCCCGAAACGAAGACCACGCGCCGCCCGCCGGCCTGGGCCGGGTCCTGTGCCAGGACTGCGGCCAGCAGGGTGTTGAACGCCTTGACCACACGTGCGCCCGGCGCCCAGGTGCTCACAACCTGGCTGGAGTTTTTGCCGCCCAACTCGGCCAGTTTGTAGTCCGGCAGGAGCACAGGGTTGGTTGCGTCGATCAGGATACGGTTATCCCATTTGATGTCCTTGAGCGCATCCTCGGTGCGGGACCAGTTGGTGCTGACAAAGACAAGGTCGGCTTGCGCTGCCTGTTGCACGGTGCCGGCGCCGGCCTTGCTACCCAGGCTGTCGACGACCGAAGCAAGCGTTGCAGGGCCACGGCTATTGCTCAGGACGACATTGATGCCTGCTTTGACCAGTTGCTTTGCGAATGCCTGGCCGATTGCGCCGGCGCCGATGATGCCTACGGTATTGATCTTCATGTTGTGCTCCTTATGGGGATTGAGTGATTACGCCAGTTTGCCGTTAGCGACAGGACGGGCACGATTGTCGAAGCTCAAGGCGCCGGCACCAAAGGCCGCGACTTGCAGGAGACCGCCTGCCATTGCGATGTTTTTCAGCAGGTGGATCAGCTGGTTCTGGTCGCCGATCGCGTTATGGAAGGCCAGGCCGGTGACGATGGAGAACGCGGCCAACAGTGCTGCAACCAGGCGGGTCTGGATACCGATGGCGAGCATCAGGCCGCCGCCCAACTCCAGGGCGATCGCTACTGCAAGTGCCAGCGGTGCGGCAGGCAGGCCGGACGAAGCGATGTAGCCGATGGTCGCGGCAGGTGCGAGGAGCTTGCCGATGCCGCTGAAGATAAAGATCGCTGCCAGCAGGACGCGGCCAATGGCAGGGGCAATGTTGGTGTTTGCGGTGTTCATGGTGATTCCTTTCAAGTAGTGGGATAGTTAGATCAGGTTTGCTGCGCGGAGCTGGGCTCCGATACGACGGATTTCACGTTCGCCTTGCTCGAGTGCTGCGGCATTGGTGTGTACGGAGTAATAGCCGGTCGCCAATTCGTACGGATGCTTTGCTGCAGAACCCAGCACGAACTCGGTCGGTCCTTCTGCGACAAAGTCGATGGCGCCGGCGCCATCCTGGAATATCGCCACTTCGTCCTGCACCAGGCTGTCCGCGGTTTGCAGCGCACCGGTGGCCACAGCTACCCAGGCCACGTCATGGCCTGCAGGTGTTTCGTAAGTCCAGCGCTCACCGTCGTTCAGTTTCACGTGCAGGTAGTTGATTGGCGCACGGGGACGGATAGGGCTGCGCGCATCGCCATAGCTGCCAATGATGACGCGGGCTGGACCGAAGCTTGGTACTTGTTCCGGCGCCAGGTATTGGCTATTAGCCGGGCCGTTCTCGTCTTGGGCCGGCAAGGCAAGCCAGAGCTGGAATCCGGTGACATGCTTGCCCGGCGCGGCACCGCCCTCATGCCAGACGCCGCCGCCAGCGCTCATCCATTCGACGCCGCCGGTTGGAAGTTCGCCCTGGTTACCCGTGGTTTCGCGATATTCCAATGCCCCATCCATCACCACGGTGACAGTGGCAATGCCGGAGTGAGGGTGCATGCCCATCTTGCCGCCGGCCGCTTCCAGGTGGAACAGGTCGAGGAACACGAAAGGTTTGATCAGCTGTCCGAGATCGCGAGGGCTGACCAGGCGGACGATACCGCCGTGTGCCTTGCCCTTGCTGCGGTAGGCGATCTGGCGTTGGGTTTCAGTGTGGTTCATGTTTGCTCCAATGTTTGACTGCATGGAGAAATCATATTGTTCAGGAACCCATCCGCATAGCCTATATAATTAGATGCTATATATCCAAGGAGGCGATGGATGCTTGATGGCATGTCAATGGACCAGCTGCGCACCTTTATTGCGGCGGCTGATGAAGGCAGTTTTTCCGCAGCTGGCCGCAAGTTGCGGCGAGCCCAATCCGTCGTGAGCGCGACGCTGGCGAACCTTGAACTGCAGGTGGGATTCCCGCTTTTCGAGCGCACAGGGCGCTTTCCCCGCCTGACGGAAGCGGGGCATGCCTTGCTGGAGCAAGCCAGGCACGCTGCTGCAGGCATGGACGCGTTCAAGGCAAAGGCGCGCACGCTGTCGGAAGGGCTGGAACCGGAATTGGCCGTGGCGGTCGACGTCATGTTTCCCATCGCGGAGCTGACTTCCGCGGTCCAGGCATTCCACCAGGCGTTCCCGTCGACGCCGCTCCGCCTTTACGTCGAAGCGTTGGGGGCGGTATTGCAGCCTTTGTTAGCCGGCGACTGCAGGGTGGCGATCATTGGATCGCTTCCCGAAATCCCTGCCGGCTGCGCGTCCGAATTTCTCGTCAGCGTCGCAGCAGTGGCGGTAGTCGCCCCCTCCCACGCGCTGGCCGCGATGCCCGCGCCTGTGCTGCGTTCTGTGGCAGGTGAACACGTGCAGCTGGTTTTGTCGGACCGATCGTCGCTGACTGCGGGGCGCAATTTCGGAGTTGTGTCGGCCAAGACCTGGCGCCTGGCCGACATGGGGGCCAAGCATGCGTTCTTGCGCGCTGGCTTGGGGTGGGGCTATATGCCCTTGCACATGGTCGAAGACGACCTTCGTACCGGAAGGCTGGTTCGCCTGGAACTGGAAGTGCAGCCCAATGTCGGGCCCGGGTTCTCCATGCATGCGGTGCACTTGATGGAGCGCCCACCCGGCCCGGCCGGACGATGGTTTGTCGATCGCCTTAAGAAGCAGGCGCCTTAGTCGGCATACCGATGGGGATGACCAGGGCGCGCGTTGACCTGGCGGGTTCCCGAATCCATAATGAAGGCCCATCACGCGCTCCATTCCCCTTCGACCATGGCCAAGGCGAACTTCCAGGTGCTACCGTGCGGCGACGCGCGCATCCATGCGGTGGAAGCGCATAGCGGCCAATCCTTTTCCCGGCATACCCACGAGCAGTTCGGCATCGGCCTCGTCACGCGCGGCGCGCAAAGATCGTTCAGCGGCTGCGGCATGGTGGAGGCGGGACCCGGTGACCTGATCACGGTCAATCCGAACGAAGTGCACGATGGCGCACCGCTGGGCGACCAGGGGCGCAGCTGGAAGATGCTCTACCTGGAGTCCGGCCTGGCCGCCGAGTTGCTGTACGACGCGGCCGCCGTCCGCTGCGGCGCGCTGGAATTCACCGCACCGGTATTGCGCGATGCCGCATTGGCGGCCTCATTCGAGCGCGCCTACGCGGCCGCCATATCCCCGCTGCCTGCAGCGCGCCTGGCTTCCGAGCAGCACTTGCTGCAACTGATGGGACATACCCTGCTGCGCCGCCGCGCGGCCAGCTGCAGCGCCGTCGCGCCGACTGCGGCAGCACAGGCTATGATGGAAGACGATCCGCTCGCTGACTGGTCGCTGGCCGAGCTGGCGGCGGCGTGCGGCTTGAGCCGCTTCCAGCTGGTGCGTTCGTTTGCGCGCAATACCGGATTCACGCCGCATGCCTACCTTGTCCATCGCCGCATCCTGCTGGCACGGCGCCTGATCGCGGGCGGTGCGGCGTTGGCCGACGCTGCCGCCGCCAGCGGGTTTGCGGACCAGAGCCACATGACCCGCGTGTTCGTGCGCAAATACGGCATGGCGCCGGGCGCCTTTGCAATTTCGTTCAAGACCCCGCCAGCGGCCTGACCTTAGCCTGCAGCTTTCTTCATCGGGAGTCTGCAAATGGTGGGATATCTGTATTGTGCGCTGGCGATGGTGACCGTCGGCAGCACTGTGGTGGCCAGCAAGGTGATCGCATCCGGCTTGCCGCCGTTTTCTGCGACCGCTTTACGCTTTGCGATTGCGCTGCCGGTCTTTATCGCCCTGTGCTGGCTGCTGCGGGCGCGCCTGCCGCGCATCGGACGGCGCGACGCAGTGTTGCTGGTGCTGCAGGCGTGCGCGGGCAGTGTCGGATATACGGTGCTGCTCATCTCCGGGACAGCGCTTACTTCCGCCGCGACGGCGGGCGTGCTGGTTGGCACCTTGCCGATCGTGTCGGCAGGGTTTGCGGTGCTGGCGTTGGGTGAGCGTCCCACGTTGCGCCTGCTGGCGGCCATCACGCTCGCGGCGGCCGGTGTCCTGGCCGCGAGCGGCATCGCGTCGCCCATCGCCACGGCGGCGCACGGGGCTGCGGATGGTGCGCAACATCTGCTGGGTGTCGCGCTGGTGCTGGCGGCGGTGGGCTGCGAGGCGCTGTTCATCTTGCTGAATAAGCGCTTGCGGGCGCCGATCGAAGCCTTGCCATTGTCGGCGCTGATGTGCGGCCTGGGCTTGCTGTTCGCGTCGGCCGCAGCGGTGGGCTTCGAGCGGCCCTGGCACCTCAGTGTGGATGCGCGCGCGCTGCAGGCCGTGCTGTATTACGCGCTGGTGCCGACAGTGCTTGGTTTCGTGCTGTGGTATGCCGGCGCGGCGCGGGTCAGCGGGATGGAAGCATCCTTGTTCACCGCCCTGGCGCCGGTATCCGCCACGCTGTTGGCGGGCACCATCCTGCACGAGACGGTCACGCCGCAACAAGTGGCCGGCATGGCGTGTGTGCTGGCGGCCGTGGCCAGCCTTGCCTGGCGTGTGCCGCGCCAGGCCGGTACTGCTAGATAAGGGTACGTCGGCGCGGATTGCGGGCCTGGGCTGCTGAGTTAAGGACTTCCAGCTGGCCGGATTTGAAGGTTTGCTGATGCTCGCCGTCACTGTCGCGCCAGCGGCACAACACGTCTTCGTCATCGTTGCGGCCAGTGCTGCCCGCTGTGGTGCGGATCACCAGCATCTTGTGGTGCCAGCCGATCGGCCGCACCGCATCGCCTGCCTTTGCCCGTTCGCGTTCCATGGTTGCCTCCTGCACGCTGCTGCTGCCATGATACGCCTGCCAGGCAAGGCAGGGCGCATGCGTGGCTCAGCTGCCGACCAGCTGGACGGCATCGACGGCCAGGCGGTCGGTCGTGACGTTATTGGATTTGGTGATGCGCGCGGCCTTGGCCTTGTAGCTGGTCTTTTCGATCGGCTGCACGTACCAGGTGCGGGCGCCGCGCTTGTCGATCTTCACCGTGTTGACGCCGCTCCAGACGGTGTTCCACTTGCCGTCGGTGTCCTGCAACTCCAGTTTGGTGATGCCGTCCATGCCGTCGCCGTCGCTGATGGCGACGCGCAGCTGCGTGGCGTTGACCGGTTTTTCGAAACTGACTTCCAGCGAATCGAAGCCCACGTCGCTGCCCTTGGTCGAAAAATACTTGCCATCGACCTTGCCGGTCGCCTGCGACGGTTCATAGCTGTAGCCATAGCTCGACGTTGCCGTCGCTGCGCTGGCCCATTGCGCGTTGGCATCGGTGATATAGCCCTCTTCCATATTGGAGTAGTCGAGCTTGGCCTGGCGTTTGGCCATGTCCTTCTGCTCCTCGCTCATGTTTTCGATGTCCAGCTGAGGCGTCTGCAGGGGGCCGTTGGCGGCAATAGCCGTGGCGGTGCCGGTGGCCGGTGCGGCCGGGGCCGGCGTTGTCGGGGCTGAAGGCGCTGGCACAGCGGCAGGCGCTGGCGCGGCAGCTCCCGGTTCTGGCGCGGGCACTGGTTCCTTCTTGGCGCATGCGGCCAGCAGCAGGGCAGGTAACAGCAAGGCGTACTTGGTCTTCATCGTGGCTCCCTGTTTGGTTATCAAAACAACAAGCGACCGATGATGGCACAAAGCTGTCCCACGCTCAATTGTGCGCGGGGTCGGGTAAGTTACTCGTTGCTATTTATGCCACATTGATATCGAGCAGCACTGCGTACGACAGGCGTTTGCCTTCGTACACATGCCCGCCGCGGATCACGGCGTCGGTGGAAGTGAGCTGGCCGCCGATTTCCTGGCGGGCCAGCATGGTGCGGAAAGCTTGTGCATCCTTGGGCGCCAGGTAGCCGACCATTTCGTTGCTGAGGAAGACGGCTACCGCCTTGTCTTCGTAAGGGTTGTTATCGTCCGGCAGCAGCAATGCCTTGTGGCGGGTGTCGGCCGGGGCGTCGCCATGCTGGCCGGCGAGCTTGCGGATGGTGTCGGAATAGCGCGATTCGCCCAGCACTTCCAGCGGGAAGCGGCCGCCATCGGTCCAGTGGTGTACCGGCTCGCCCTGCGGCAGTGGGGTGTAGGACCCTCCTGCTGGCTTGCCTGCCGGCGCCGGCGCCGCTTTCGGGCCGCCTTTTAGCAGGAAATACAGCGTTACCAGCGCCAGGATGATGATGACGATATTCAGTGCGAGGGCCATAAAAAGGGGCTTCCAGGATTGCGTGACCCGCTATTATCGCAGGCCGGCCGCAAAAACCGGAATGGTATAATCGTCCCTTTTCCTTGCACGTTTAGCCATGTCTTCCGAATCCACGCCAAAGGGCAAAATGCTCTATGACCCGACCGAACACCGCATCCGCAGCTTCGTTACGCGGGCTGGCCGCCTGTCCACGGCCCAGGAGCGTGCGCTGAAGGAATTCGGTCCGCAATTCCTGGTCGATTACCAGAAAGAAGCGCTGGATTACGAGAAGACTTTCGGCCGCAAGGCGCCGGTGATCCTGGAAATCGGCTTCGGCATGGGCGGCACCACCGCGCACATCGCCAAGCTGATGCCGGAGAAGGATTTCATCGGGGTGGAGGTGCACACGCCCGGCGTGGGCAGCCTGCTCAAGCTGATCGGCGAGGAAGGCTTGGCCAACCTGCGCGTGATCCAGCATGACGCCGTGGAAGTGCTGCGCGACATGATACCGGCCGGTTCGCTGGCGGGTGTGCACATCTACTTCCCGGACCCGTGGCATAAGGCCCGCCACAACAAGCGCCGCCTGATCCAGGCGCCATTCGTGAAGACGCTGTGCGAACACCTGGCGCCGGGCGGCTATATCCACCTGGCCACCGACTGGGAAGATTACGCGGTGCAGATGCTGGAAGTATTGGGCGCCGAGCCGGCGCTGCAGAATACGGCGGACGGTTACGCGCCGCAGCCGGCCTACCGCCCGCTGACCAAGTTCGAAAACCGTGGCCTGAAACTGGGCCACGGCGTATGGGACCTGGTATTCGTCAAGAAGTAAGCTTGGCGCCCGCCGGCGCTGCCGCCTTGGTGCGCGCCGGCATGAAAGCCAGCAGGTTGCCGCCGATCACCAGCAGCAGCCCGGCCAGCGCCATACTGCTCCACTGGTAGCCTTCGAAGAAGGTGGACACCGTCAGCGCCACCACCGGGAACAGTACCGTGCAATATGCCGCGCGGTCGGGCCCGATCCTCCCCACCAGCAGCAGGTAAGCCGTGAAGGCGATCACCGAACCCGGCACAGCCAGGTAGAGCAGGGCGCCCACGTAGCGCGGGCTCGGGTCGAAATCGAACGGCATGCCCAAGGCCAGCGCGCCCAGCGTCAGGATGGTGGCGCCGCACAGCATGGCCCAGGTATTGGTCAGCCAGGGCGCCATGCCGAGCGCCTGCATGCGGCTGGAGAGCAGGTTGCCGGTCGAGAAGCACAGCGTGCCAAGCAGGGCCAGGCCGAGGCCGGCCAGCATGCCGCTGTCGTTCCAGTGCCCCTGCATGGAAGGCAGGAACAGCAGCGCAATGCCCGCCAATCCCAGTACCGCGCCGCCCAGCACTTGCGGCCGGATCGGGCGCGCCATGAAGAGGCGCCCATTGATGGCGTTCCAGATCGGCGCGGTGGAGAAGACCACCGCCACCAGCCCGCTCGGCACCCACATGGTGGCGTAGTAGAAGCACAGGAAATTGCAACAGAACAGGGCCAGGCCCTGCGCGAGCAGATAGCGCCAGGCGGAGCGTGGCGGCAGGATCTGCTGCCGGCGCGCCAGCAGGATCAGCATCAGCACCAGCGCGGCGATCCAGAAACGGTAAGCGATCGACACTGGCGCGGCGACTACGCCGAGCTGGAATTTGATCGCAATCCAGGTGGTGCCCCAGATGAGCACCGTGGTGAGGTAGAGGGCAGTATTCATGCCCGCCAGCATGCCTTGCGCCGCGCCGGCGCGGTTGTCTGATCTTGCGCGATTCGCTTACAGGATCTCTACCCGACCGTGCTCGACGATGTGCGCCAATGCCGAGGAGATGTCGCCCAGGGCGGCCTTGCTCAGGCTGAACGAGACTACGATCTCCGCCACGCCGATCCGCTCCGCCGCGCTGGCGGTGAGGCGGAATCGCACGGCATTCAGCAGCACCTGCACGCGCTCCAGGCCGCCGTAACAGGCGCGCGAAGGATCGCAAAACTCGATGTAATGGATGTTGAGCCCCTGTTGCCCATGGATGTTGTTCACATCCCGCCGGACCAGGAAGGTTTGTCCCTGTGCAGGAGCCGAGAATTCGACAGTCCAGATGCCCTCCACCGGCGCTGCCGATACCTCCGTAGCGAAAAAATTGATATTCATGCGAGGCTCCTGCTCCTGGGAGCCCTTAATATGAAGCATTGTCTGATCTTGCGCAAATCGAACGGGGCGCAGGCCTGGCCGTCCGGGGCGTGCTAGACTTTTCGGCGTGAAGCCACTGATTGGACAACTTGAGGGTGCCGTACCGCGCAAGCGCGTGGGCGCGGCGGCGCGCGCGGCCTTGGGCGACAAGCCGGGCGACGCCATGTCGCACGCCGTATTCCGCACCATGTCCGGTACCGATGCCACGCTGGAGCGCTTCGCCTGGCTGGGCGATGGCTTGGCGGCGGCGGTCTGGCAGCGCAGCGCGAAGGAGGAACTAACCGAATACCGCCGGCCAGGCCACCACACTTTGTCCTGCTATCTCGGCGGCGGCTATAGCGTGGAGCGCGAGGGGTTGCCGGGCCAGTACGGCGCGCCGGAGCGCTTGTGCTCACTGCCTGATTGGCACGAATCGGAATGGGTGGTGCGCGGGCAGTTGCGCATGCTGCACGTGTATTTCATGCCGGAGCATTTCACGCGGCGCGCGGTGGCGGAGCTGGATCGCGAACCGCGCGAGCTCACGCTGCAGGACCGCACCTACTTCGAAAACGGCAAGCTGGTGCAGTTGTGCGGCGATTTGCTGCGGCAGCCTTGGCACGATGCGGACCAGCTGCTGTGCGCCAACGAAATCACGCATGAAGTCTTGAGCGAGCTGCTGCGCTCGCAATCGATGACCGGGCCAGGCCAGCGCCTGCGCGGCGGCCTGGCACCGCTGGTGCGCCGCCGCTTGCATGAGTACATTGAAGCCCACCTGGACCAGGCCATCACGCTCGGCGTGCTGGCGCAACTGGCCTGCATGTCCGAGTTCCACCTGGCGCGCATGTTCCGCGTCAGTTTCGGCATGCCGCCCTCGGCATGGATCGCCAGCCGCCGCATCGAACGGGCGCGCGGGCTGCTGCGCAATAGCCGGCTGCCATTGCAGCAGATCGCGCAAGCCTGCGGCTATGCCGACCTCAGCCATTTCACCCACCGCTTCAGCGCGGCGGTCGGCGCGCCGCCTGGCCGCTATCGCCAATTGGCGGGCACTTTCCTGTCCTGATCCTATCGCCGCGGCGCGTACGATAGGAAGCGCCGCGCGCGGCGTCCTGGCGCCTGGTGCAGCATAGCCGCTCATGCCCACGACAGGAGAACGCGATGAAGCTTATTCAATTGCTGTGCAGCCTGCTGGTGTTGCTGCCGCCGATTGTTGCCGCCCAAGTCCCTGCGGCCTACCGCGCGACCTTACTTCCATTCGACAACGAGCAAGTCTTCATCAACAATGCCGGTCAGGCGGCAGGCTTGGTAAATGGCCGCGTTGCGCTCTGGCAGCCTGGGCAAGCGCTTAGCTATATGACGAACAGCGGCGAGGAAGCGCGCCTCTTGGGCATCAACGACCTGGGGCAGATGGTTGGCAGTATCACCGGTATGCCGACGATGTGGCAAGCGGGCCGGCAAGCTCTCCAGTTCGAGACTGGCTATTACGGCGGCATGGCGCTTGCCATCAACAATAAAGGCTCCATCGTCCTCATGGAGAACGGTGCGATGGACGAGTATGGATACCAGCACCAGTACTTCCTGTACCGGGACGGACAGCGCACGCCAATCTACGGCCTGTTCCCATGGTCGGTCAACGAACAGGACGAGGTTGCCGGCAACCGGCGCGGGCCCGGTGGCCAGGGCGCGGTGTGGCGCGATGGCGTGCTGCATGACTTGCCGGACGACGGCTACTCCTTTGCTCGCGCAATCAACGAGGCAGGTTGGGTGGCCGGCAGCTCCGGCGCGGACGGGGGCTCGCCTTCCTTCGCCACCATCTGGAAGGATGGCCTGCCCGAATTCCAAGGCCGCGGTTCTGCCCATGCCATCAATGATGCCGGCCTGGCGGTGGGGCTGGTGGTGGACAACTTCACGACGACAGCCACGATATTCTTCAATGGCCAGTCCCATGACCTCAATTCCCTGTGGAATGCCGAAGACTGGCCGGGATGGGTGCTCACATCGGCCGAACAAGTGAGCAACGACGGCATGATCATAGCGATGGCGCAAAACCAGGGCGGTAACTGGGACTATGTGACGGTGTTGCTGACTCCCGTCCCCGAGCCGGCGCCCGCGCTGCTGATGCTGGCGGGGCTGGCTCTGGCAGGCAGTTGGCGGCTCAGGTCAGGCCGGCGATCAGCCTGACGATTTCGTCGCCATACGAGACCAGCTTCTTCTCGCCGACGCCGGAAATGCCGCGCATTTCGCCCAGCGTGGCCGGCTTCACCTTGGCGATTTCGCGCAGGGTGGCATCGTTGAAGATCACATAGGCCGGCACGCTGTGCTCGCGCGCCGCGCCCATGCGCCAGGAGCGCAGGCGGTCGAATATGCGCTGTTCGTCGCCATCGAGGTCGGTCTCGACATAGCCTTTCGGCGCCGCGCTGCGCTTTTGCTTGACCGGCTTCTGGTACTGGCGCAGCTGTACTTTCTGCCCGCCCTTCAACACCGGGCGCGCCGCATCGGTCAGCTTGAGCGAGCTGAATTGCTCGTGGTCGACGGTCACCAGTCCCAGCGCAATGACCTGGCGCAGGATGGCGCGCCATTCCTGCTCGCTGCGGTCGGCGCCGATGCCGTACACCGACAGCTTGTCGTGGTGCCAGGTCAGGATGCGCTCCGATCCGGCGCCGCGCAGCACGTCGATCACGTGGCCGGCGGCGAAGCGCTGGTCGCAGCGGTAGATGGCCGACAGCAGCTTTTGCACCGGCACCGTGCCGTCGAAGGACACCGGTGGGATCAGGCAGGTATCGCAATTGCCGCAAGGCGTGGCGGGCTCGCCGAAGTATTCCAGCAGCCGCACGCGGCGGCAGCTCAGGGTTTCGCACAGGCCCAGCATGGAGTCGAGCTTGGCCGACAGCACGCGCTTGAAGTTCTCGTCGGCTTCCGACTCGTCGATCATGCGCCGCTGCAGCACCACGTCCTGCAAGCCGTAGGACATCCAGGCGCTGGCCGGCATGCCGTCGCGGCCGGCGCGGCCGGTCTCCTGGTAGTAGCCCTCGATCGACTTGGGCAAGTCCAGGTGGCAGACGAAGCGCACGTCCGGCTTGTCGATGCCCATGCCGAAGGCAATGGTGGCCACCATCACGATATTGTCTTCGCGCAGGAAACGCGCCTGGTTGTCGGCGCGCACCGCGTGCTCCATGCCGGCGTGGTAGGCCAGGGCGCGCACGCCGTGCTCGTTCAGGAATTCGGCCGTCTCTTCCACTTTCTTGCGCGACAGGCAGTAGACAATGCCGGAATCGCCCGCGTGCTCGGCGGTGATGAAGTCCAGCAGCTGCTTGCGGCCGTTGGTCTTTTCGACGATCTGGTAGCGGATGTTGGGGCGGTCGAACGACGACACGAATTGCGCCGCTTCGTCCAGTGCCAGGCGGTGGATGATCTCGTCGCGCGTCAGCTGGTCGGCGGTCGCGGTCAGGGCGATGCGCGGCACGTTCGGGAAGTGCTCGTGCAGCACCGACAGGCGGATGTATTCAGGGCGGAAGTCGTGGCCCCATTGCGACACGCAATGCGCCTCGTCAATGGCAAACAGCGCAATCTGCGAATCCTGCAGCAGGTCGAAGCAGCGCTGCGTCAGCAAGCGTTCCGGCGCCACGTAGAGCAGGTCGATCTGGTTGGTGCGCACCAGCCGTTCGATGCGCGCCGCTTCCTCGTAGGTCTGGGTGGAATTGAGGAAGGCTGCGCGCACGCCCACTTCGGCCAGCGCGTCGACCTGGTCCTGCATCAGTGCGATCAGGGGCGACACCACCACCCCAACGCCATCGCGCAGCATGGCGGGGATCTGGTAGCACAGCGACTTGCCGCCGCCGGTCGGCATCAGCACCAGGGCGTCGCCGCCATTGCCGACTTGCTCGACGATCTGCGCCTGCTGGCCGCGGAAGGCCGGGTAGCCGAATACGGTCTGCAGCAGGTGCAGGGCGCGCTGGCTGATGTCTAGCTGGTCCATCGCTTGGGTCACTCGTGCCAGGTCACCACGCCGGTGTAGGCGGTGGCCAGGACCACCACCCCGAACACGATACGGTACCAGGCGAAGAAGGTGAAGCCGTGGGTGCTGACGTAGCGCAGCAGCCAGCGTACGCACAGGAAGGCCGACACGAAGGCGGAAACGGTGCCGACCGTGAACATCGGCAGGTCGGCCGCCGACAGCAGGGCGCGCTCCTTCCACAGCGAATAGAAGGTGGCCGACAGCAGCGTCGGGATCGCCAGGAAGAAGGAGAATTCGGTGGCGGCCTTGCGCGACAGGCCGACCAGCAGGCCGCCAATGATGGTGGCGCCGGAGCGGCTGGTGCCCGGAATCAGGGCGAAGGCTTGCGCGCAGCCGACCTTGAGCGCGTCGCCGATGCTCATGTCGTCCACCGTCTGCACCCGCACCGTCACCGGGTTCAGGCGCGCGCGGCGCTCCACCCACAGGATGATGAAGCCGCCGATGATGAAGGCCAGCGCCACAGGCTCCGGATGGAACAGCACCGCCTTGATGCTCTTGTTGAACAGGAAGGCCAGCACGCCGGCCGGGATGAAGCCGACCACGATATTCAGGGCGAAACGCTGTGCCTTGGGATCATGGAAAATGCCGGCCAGCACTTCGCCGATCTTGCGGCGGTATTCCCAGATCACGGCCAGCATGGCGCCGCCCTGGATCACGATCTCGAACACCTTCATCTTCTCGCCCGTGAAATCGAGCAGGCTGCCCGCCAGGATCAAATGCCCGGTGGAGGAAATCGGCAGGAATTCAGTGAATCCTTCGACCAGACCCATGATCAGAGCCTTCAGCAGGAGAACGATGTCCATTGTGATTTTGTTAAGAGTGTCGGTGGCGGGATGCTGCGCGGGCACGAAGCTTACCATGAGCGCCCGCCGCCGACGCACTCAACGGCGCAATTAAGCCAAGCGTAGCCCGGCTGCCGGGGCGCCGGTTTGCGCTGCGTCAGGAGTGGACGCGCACCAGGCGGCTGCTGGCGGCCACCAGCAACAGGGCCCCGCCCAGGACGGCGAATGCCATGTTCAGACTGGAAAGATGGGCGACGAAACCGATCAGGGCGGGGCCGGCCAGGATGCCGGCATAGCCGATGGTGGTGATGGCGGCAATGGCCAGGCTGGCCGGCATCGCGCGCTGGTTGCCGGCGGCGGTGAACAGGATCGGCACGATGTTGGAAGCGCCCAGGCCGACCAGGACGAAGCCGAGCAGGGCCACGGCCGGCGTGGGCGAGAGCACGGCGGTGAAAAAGCCGGCTGCGGCGCACAGGCCGCCGGCCAGCAGCACCCGGCGGGCGCCGAAGCGGCCCACCACGCGGTCGCCGGTCAGGCGGCCGGCCGTCATGGCGATGGCGAAGGCGGCGTAACCGAGGCCGGCGCGGCCCTCTTCCATGCCGCGCCCGGCGCTCAGGAACACGGCGCTCCAGTCCAGCATGGCGCCTTCGGCCAGGAAGACGATGAAGCACAGGGCGCCGATGAAGATCACGGCGCCGTGGGGCATGACGAAAGTGGGGGTGTTGCCGTCGCGCGCTTCCGGCTCATGCAGCAAGTCCGGGCTGGCGCGCCACAGCAGCAGGGCGACCAGGGCCACGATGGCCAGGCAGGCGCCCAGCGGCCCGGCGCCAAGCCACAGCAGCAGGGCCATGCCGCCGGCACCGGCCACGCCGCCCACGCTGAACATGCCGTGGAAGCCGGACATCAGGGCACCGCCGCTGGCCTTTTCAACGATCACCGCCTGCACGTTCATGGCCACGTCCATGGTGCCCAGCGAGGCGCCGAAGATGAACAGCACCAGCCCCAGTTGCAGCGGGGTGGCGGCCAGCGCCAGGCCGGGCAGGGCCAGGCACACCACCAGGGCCGACCACAGCACCACGGCGCGGCAACCGAAGCGCGCCGCCAGCGCACCGGTCAGCGGCATCGCCAGCAGCGAACCGGCGCCCAGGCAGAGCAGCAGCAAGCCAAGCGGCCCCTCGGCCAGCGCCAGGCGCTCCTTCGCATACGGCACCAGCGGCGCCCAGGCGGACATGGCAAGACCCGCCGTCAGGAAGGTCAGGCGGGTGGACAGGCGGTGGCGGCGGTCGATGGCTTGGCTCATGGATGAACATTCTACATTGGAATCGTTTCCAGTGGGCTGGGAAGCGTTAAACCGGTAGACCGGTGTCAGACCCTCAGGGTCTGACACCGATTTGCCGGTTTGAGAGCGGCAGTTCCGGTGCGGTAGCGCGTTCCAGCGCAGTAAGCCACTGCATCGCTTGCTCGCGCGTCCCACCACACATTTCCGCCGACGGCTGCAAGCCCGCGCAAAAGGCCGGCCGCTCGGGGCGGCCGAAAATCTTGCAACGCTGATCGTCGCCCAGTTGCACACAGCGCACCCCCGCCGGCTTACCGTCGGGCATGCCGGGTATGGGGGAGGTGATCGAGGGCGCTGTGCAGCAGGCGCCACAGGCGGGGCGGCATTGGAAACTCATGATGGGCCGATATTCTACCCTTTAGGCCACCCCAGCCAGCGCATCGCTTGCTCGCGCGACATGCCGCACATCGATTCGTCGGCGGCGTAATCCATGCACACTTGCGGGCGCTCGGGCGAACCATACAGCTTGCAGCGGCGCTGCTCGTCCAGCTGGATGCAGGGCACGCCAGCCGGCTTCCCATCGGGCATGCCGGGGATCGGGCTGGCAATCGCAGGCGCCGTACAACAGGCGCCGCATTGGGGACGGCACTGGATCGGAGCGCGGTTCATAGTTGCCGCATTGTAACTCCGCAGTTGGACGTCGTGGAATTTCTGTGCGCAGCGTGCCTGGCAGGCTATGCCGCGTTAATGCATCGCGTGGCCCCCGTGGCTGCCGAACGCTTTCAGCGCATCTGACAGCGACACCTCAATCTGGCCCAGGTGGGCATCCGACAACTGCCACGGTTCGCCCGGCGCCGGCTGGCGCTTGGCCACTTCGCGCGCCACCATCGCCACCATGCGCTCATGCAGCACTTTCTGGTAGCGCGGCGAATCGGGGTTGCCAGCCTGGGCGCGGGCGTACATGTCGGCCCCTTCCCACAATTCCTGGATGCGCTCGTCCCCCAGTCCCGAGGCCGCGGCCAGGACTTGCAACGTTGTCTTGTTATGCATGTTTACTCTCCCAGCGCATTCTTTGACGCGCACTTATCAGTAAATACCTTCGGCTGCGGATTTGCCACTCCTTTTTCGATTTCCCATCCGTGCAACAACATTTGTTGCTAAAATCCCAGCAGTTTCGTGATTGGTGCCTTCTTGCAAGTCTGTAAGGAGGTGAAACGGGAAGCCGGTGCCGCGCAAAGATTGCCATCTTGCGCCAGTCCGGCGCAGCCCCCGCTGCTGTAAGCCGGACGAAGCTGGACCAACGCCACTGTGCAGCGCACGGGAAGGCCGGGCCAGTTGAGGAAGAAGGCAAGCCAGAAGACCGGCCACTCACGCTTGATTGTGCAAAACCCGGGGTGTGGTTTTGCGTGCTCGGATAAATCTGCTGTGCCCACCATGACCCTTGCCCGGACCGTCGCGGTCCTGCTCTGCGTGTTCGCTTGCGCGCGCGCCAACGCCGCCGTGCTGTTCGCCATCGTGACCGAACGCGCCGCCCCCGTGGCGATTGCGGCCGCCCACCGCCACCTGGCCAGCCATCCCCATGATCGCATCGTGCTGCGCACGGCGGCGCAGTGGATGGCGGCCGACGAGCGCCAGGCCGCACAATGGCTGGCCCAGGCCGACGGCATCCTGGCGGTATCGCTGTTCGGCGACCCGGCACGGCGCCTGAAGGAAGCCCTGCCGCGCCATGCGCGCCCGCAAGCGACGGTGCTGGCGATGAACGGCGAGGCGGCGCTCAGCCTGATGTCGCGCGGCCGGCACGGCAGCCTGCGCGGCTTGGCGCCGGAGACCTTGCGCCAGCTGTCGACGGAGCAGCCGCCCGCCGCAGCACTGGAGACGGCGCGTGCGCTGCCGGCGGCTGGACATTGGCTGGCGGCGCGCCAGGTATGGCAGGCCGGTGGCCGCGACAACACGGCGGCGCTGTTCGCCCACTTGCTGGACCCGGCGCGCCCGCTGGCCGAGCCGCAGCCGGAACCGGCGCTGCGCCTGCGCGCCGGCCAGCGCGAACTGCACGATGCCGACGCCTGGGGCCGGGCCGCGCAACTGGGCATGACGGCGCGGCCAACCGTGGTGGTGCTGGACTTGTCGAATATGGATGGCATCGTGCCCGACGCGCTGTGCCGGCAGATCGAACGCACCGGCCAGCAATGCCTGCAAGTGCTGCCGCGCTGGGGCGGCGCCTCGCGCGAGGCGCTGGAGCGTTTGCCGGAACTGATCGCACCCGCCGTGCCGGCCGCCCTGGTGGTGCTGCAGGATTTCGTGGTGGGCGCCGCCGAAGGAAGGGAAGCGGTCAGCGAAGCGTTCAAGCGGCTCGACATTCCGCTGTTCAAGGCGGTCCGGCTGTCCGACCGCAGCGCCATGCAGTGGCGGCTGTCGCCGGACGGCTTGCCGCCCGACTCGGTGCAATACCGGGTGGCGCTGCCGGAAATGCAGGGCGTGGGCCAGCCGATCGTGGTGGCGGCCCTGGGCGCGCCGCAGCGCGACCAGCTGACCGGCATCGAAAACCGTCCGCCGGTGGTGCTGGGCGCGGAAGCCGAGCGGCTGGCCGCCCGCATCGAACGCTGGTTGGCATTGCGCGCCAAGGCCAACCGCAACAAGCGGGTGGCGCTGGTCTACTACAACCATCCGCCGGGGCGCCAGAACATCGGCGCCGACAACCTGGACGTGCCGGCCTCGCTGTTCGACATGCTGCACGCGCTGAAGGACGCCGGCTACACGGTGGGGGAGTTGCCGGCCACGCCGGAAGCGCTGCTGGAGCGCATTATGGCGCATGGCGTCAACCTGCCGGAAGACCGCGGCGCCTTGCGCGAGCTGGCCGGCGCGGTCAACAGCGTCAGCGCGGCCGATTACGCCAGTTGGTTCGGCACGCTGACGCCGCGCGTGCAAGGCGAGATGAGCAGCGGCCTGCTGGGCCGCCTGCACGCCGACGTGCTGGAGGCCGAGGCCGCCGGCGAGTGGGCGCTGGGCCGCAAGCAGGCCGAAGTGGTGATCAAGGAATTGCAGCACCTGGTGGAAGGCGCCGACCATCCGCAGCGCGCGGCGGCGATCCGCGACCTGGCCGCGCTGGCCGATGGCTACGCGCACTGCCTGCAAGCGCGTGCGGCACGCCGTTGCGCGGCGCTGGCGCCGCTGCAGCGCCGCTTGTCGGCCTACCGCATCGAAGGCTTGAAAGGCTGGGGCGCGCCGCCCGGCAAGATCATGGTCGATGGCGGCAAGCTGCTGGTGCCGGGCGTGGTGTTCGGCAACGTGTTCATCGGCCCGCAGCCGCCGCGCGGCTGGGAAGTGGACGAGGAATTGCTGCATGCGAATACCAGCGTGCCGCCACCGCACCAGTACCTCGCCTTTTATCATTGGCTGCGCGACCGCTTCAAGGCCGACGCGCTGGTGCACGTGGGGCGCCATTCCACTTACGAATTCTTGCCCGGCAAGGCGGTCGGCCTGGCTGGCGACGACTTCCCCAGCCTGATCGCGGGCGACTTGCCCGGCATTTATCCCTACATCGTCGATGGCGTGGGCGAGGGCACGCAAGCCAAGCGCCGCGGCCTGGCGGTGATGGTCGACCACCTGACGCCGCCGTTGGCATCGACACCGTTGTACGACGAGCTGCTGTCGCTGCGCCAGGTGGTGGAGAGCTACGAAGCCGCCAGCTCGGATTCGCTGAAAGCCAAAGCCGCGCAATTGATGCGGGAGCGGGTGGCGGCGTTGAACCTGAAGGCGGAGCTGGAAGCGTCGATGGCCGACGTGCTGGCAGTGCGCGGCATCGGATTCGACGCGGCCGACGACGATTTGCTGGCGCACGAGGTGGGGCACTACCTGACCAAGCTGCAAGAGAAATTCTTGCCGCACGGCTTGCATATCTTCGGGCGGCCATGGCAGCCCGACGCCATCGCCCTGATGCTGGAATCGATGAAGAAGGGCGGAATCGACGATCCCGAAGTTGCGCGCAAGCTCGCCGCGTCGCCGCACAATGAAATGCGCGCGCTGCTGGCCGGTCTCGACGGCCGCTTCATCGAGCCGGGCAAAGGCAATGACCCCTTGCGCTCACCCGAAGCGCTGCCGACCGGGCGCAACTTCCACGCCGTCGACGGCGACATCCTGCCGACCCGTATCGGCTACCAGATGGGCGCGAGCCTGGCCGCCAAGGCAGCGGCGCGCGAGCGCTCTGAGGCGGGCAGCGAAGGCATCCTGCTATGGGCCTCCGACGCGGTCCGCGATGAAGGCGTGATGGTGGCCTTCGCCCTGGCCATGATGGGCGCGGAACCGGTGTGGAATGCGCGCGGCATCGTCAACGATGTGCGCCTGGTGCCGGGCGCGGTGCGGCGCGACGCGCTGGTAACCACCTCCGGCTTGTTTCGCGACCTGTATCCCAACCTGATCCGCCTGATCGACCGCGCCGGCCGGCTGGCGCTGGCCGCCTCCGCCGCCGCCCTGGCCGAGCAGGACACCACATTGCGTGCCCCGCTCGAGGCTGCCCTGGCGCCGCTGGGCTTCGCGCCGCCTGCCAGCACGCCAGCCGGCAGCACACCAGCCGGCAGCACGCAGCCGCCCAGCGCCGCAGCGGGCGGTACGAAGCCGGACGGCGCGCTGGCTGGCGCCGGCACGTGGGGCCGCGAGTCGCTTGCCAGCAACCGTGTGGCGCGCGAATGGCTGGTGCGCTTGCGCGCCCTGCAGGCAGCAGGCATGCCGCTGGCCGATGCCGGCCGCGCTGCCGCCCAGCGCATCTTCGGTGATGCACCGGGCGCCTACGGCGCCGGCGTGAACCGCCTGACCGAGCGCTCCGGCGCCTGGCGCGAACGCGACGAGATCGGCAAGGCCTACCGCCTGCGCATGGGGCACGCCTACGGCCTGGACGCCAGCGGCGAATCGAGCCACGCCGCCTTCGATGCCGCGCTGGACGGCATCGCCCGCACCTACCACGGCCGCGCCAGCAACCTGTACGGCCTGCTCGATAACAACGACGCTTTCGACTACCTGGGCGGCCTGTCGCTGGCCGTCGAAAGCCGCACCGGCCGCGTGCCGGAAGCGCTGATCCTGCAGCACGCCCAACCCGGCCGCGCCGACGTCGAACCGCTGGCTGCCGCGCTGCTGGGCGAATTGCGCGGCCGCTTCCTCAACCCGGCCTGGCTGAAACCCCTGATGGGCCACGGTTACGCCGGCGCCCGCACCATGGGGCAGGAATTCCTGGAAAACCTGTGGGGCTGGCAAGTCACGCGGCCGGACCTGGTGAAGCACTGGGCGTGGGATGAGGTGAAGTCGGTCTACTTCGACGACGCGCACAAGCTCGGTCTGCCGCAATTCCTTGGCCAGCGCCACAACGCGCACGCTAAAGCCCATATGATGGCCATCTTCATGGTGGCGGCGGAGAAGGGATACTGGACGAGCGACGACGCCACCATCAAGCAGATGGGCGGCGAACTGGCGCGACTGGTCGCCGCCAATGGCCTGCCAGGCAGCGGCCATACCGCTCCCGACCACCCCATGTGGCAATGGCTCGCACCGCAGCTGGATGCGGGCGATGCGCAGGCGCTTGCAGCCACGCTGGCCAAGGCGCGCGGCGCCGTGCTGGCCGCCGACGCCTCCGCACATAGTGCCACGGCCGGTGCCGTTACCGATGCCGCGCCGAGCCTCAATGCGCGCGACGCCGCAAGCGATGCCCTGCGTGATGCCGAAACCGTTCCGGCCCGTCCCGCCGCCGCCCGCGGCGCGCCCGCGCCACGCGATACAGCCGCGCAGCCCGAGGATGTGCTGCCCGCGCCCCAGCGCCGCACGACGCAAGACGCGGACGCCCAAGGCACTGTCACAAAAGCCAACACCCATAGCGCCCCACCCAAAGCCTATGAATTGCGCGACCTTACCCCCACGTCCGAAACCCCCGCCGAACGCGCGGCGAAGCTGCTGCTGATGCTTGCCGCCCTGGCCGCAGGCATCGCCCTGTTCGCGCTCGGCGTCCTGCGCGGCGTACAGACACCCAATCCCAAAGGAGCCCACCCATGATCGACCATCAAACCTACGGCTGGCTGCATGACGGCGTCAGCCTCCTGCTTGCCCCGGCCCTGCTGGCCCTGCTCGCCGCCTGCGCAGTAGCGGCGGTTGAAGCAGGCATCGCCGTCGGCGAACGCTTCAGCGGCCTGAAAAAACTGCGCGTCGCCGGCAACGCCGCACACGTCCAGAACCTGGCACGCCACCGACTCGAACGCGCCGACCTGCTGGCCAGGATTCCCCCCATGCTCGGCCTGATGGCCACCATCATCCCCCTCGGCCCCGGCCTGGCCGCCCTCGGCCAGGGCAACCCGGCGCAACTGGCCAGTGCCGTCACGGTCGCCTTCGACGCCACCGTACTGGGCCTGGTCGCCGGCATTGCCGGCCTGGTGATCGGCAAGCTGCGCCGCCGCTGGTACGAAGAAACGCTCGACGCGATGGAGCAAGCGGCATGAGGGACAACGCCCGAACCCAAGCCTCCGGCCACGCCGCCGCCCCGGTCCGCAAGCGCCTGCGTCTGTACCAGCACCTCGATTCGCGTTTCGACGACAGTGACGAAGACCCGCGCGCCAGCCTGGTCAACCTGGTCGACGTGATGCTGGTGTTCGCCTGCGGCCTGATCGCCGCCATCGCCGGCAGCCAGGGCGACCTGAAACGCAAGCCGGTGGAGAAGGGCCGCCAGATCGAGCGTCCCGCCGAAGGCGTAACACAGGCCGGCAGCGGTTACGACCGCGTTGGCGAAGTATTCCGCGATCCCAAGACCGGTCAGCTGGTGCTGATCGAACCGGAGAAGAGCAGAAATTGAAAACAACATTGGCACATCCGCCACCCAGGAATTGGCGCGTGGACGGCTTGACGGCGGCCGGCGTGGGAACTACTATAAATGACTCACAAGTAAGTTACTCAAACGCAACTTTAATCATGCAAGCCCCGACTGATTCCAAGCCCCGCTGGGAGCGGCGTAAGGATGCGCGTCCACAGGAATTGCTGGCGGCCGCGCTGGAACTGTTCGTCGATCGCGGTTTTGCCGCCACCCGCCTGGAAGACGTGGCGCGGGCCGCCGGCGTCTCCAAAGGCACGCTGTACCTGTATTTCGAGAACAAGCAGGAATTGTTCAAAGCCGTGGTGCGCGAAAACATCGTGCAATCGATCGGCCAGGCCGAAAGCGATATGGCGGCCGCCGAAAACATGCCCAGCGACGAGTTGCTGCGCCTGATGCTGCGTACCTGGTGGACCGAGGTCGGCGCCACCAAGGCGGCCGGCCTCACCAAGCTGATGATGGCCGAATCCGGCAATTTCCCCGAACTTGCGCAGTTCTACAATGAAGAAGTCATCGAGCGCGGCAGCGCGCTGCTGACCCGCATCCTCGAGCGCGGCGTGGCGCGCGGCGAGTTCCGTCCGGTCGACCCGGTCATGATGACCAACGTCCTGGTGGCGCCGGTCATGACACTGATGATGTGGAAGCACAGCTTCTTCCCCTGCGAAACCCACGAAGGGGTCGATGCCGACGCTTTCATGGATTCCTTCCTCAGCCTCGTACAGCAGGGCCTGGCCCCGCAAAAATGAGGCAACACTTGCCGTTTTCGGTCGTTCACCCCCCCAAATCTGCAGACTGTCGCAATTTCCCGCGATCCGTTGTCATTATCGTTAATATGCCCACCTGACCAGTTCAACGATAAAATGACGGATTATTTATCCCTCACAGAGTCAACAAAGATGAATATCGAACAAGCCCGTTTCAATATGATCGAACAGCAAATCCGCCCTTGGGATGTGCTGGATACGGACATCCTCGATCTCTTGCTGGTCGTAAAACGCGAGAATTTCGTGCCAGAAGCCTACAAGAACCTGGCTTTTGTCGACACTTTCATCCCGCTGCCGGGTGGCGAGCAAATGCTGACCCCGAAGCTGGAAGCGCGCATCGTGCAGGATGCGCAAATCAAGAAACATGAAAACGTGCTGCTGGTCGGCGCGGGCACCGGCTACCTGGCCGCGCTGCTGGCGCACCGTGCACGCCACGTGACCGCCGTGGAAATCGCGCCTGAACTGAAGGCGCTGGCGGAAAAGAACCTGGCGGACAACGGCATCGCCAATGTGACCGTGGAACTGGGCAATGGCGCCCAGGGCTGGTCCAATGGCGCCCCGTTCGACGTGATCGTATTCTCCGGCTCGCTGCCGGTACTGCCGGAAGCAGTGCTGCAGCAAGTGAAGGTGGGCGGCCGCATCGTGGCCATCATCGGCAATTCGCCCGTGATGTCCGCGCACCGCATCACCCGTACCGGCGACCATGGTTACGACACCGTCAAACTGTTTGAGACCGATGTCAAGCCGCTGGACCTGGCGGTGAAACCTTCGGCGTTCACTTTCTAAGGGACGCCAATGCAGCACTTGACCGCACCGGAACTGGCAGGCTGGCTCAATGACGAGAGCCGCGCCAAGCCTTTCCTGCTGGACGTGCGCGAGAACTGGGAATACGAGACCTGCCATATCGCGGGCTCGACCCTGATGCCGATGCAGACCATCCCGGCCCGCATCGACGATCTCGACGAGGATGCGGACATCGTCTGCATCTGCCACCACGGGGCGCGCAGCCTCAATGTGGCAGCCTTCCTCGAGCATCACGGTTTCAGCAAGGTAAGCAATCTGACAGGCGGGATCCACGCCTGGGCTGTGCAGGTGGACAGCTCAATGCCGAAGTACTAGGCACGAAAACTAACCCTTTTTGACGACTCCAACGGAGATGCAAATGCAGAAACCCCTTCTCGCCGTGCTGATTTCCAGCGCCCTGTTCTCGCTCAATGCACAGGCGGCCGACCTGGTCCAGGTGTACAAACAGGCGCTTGCCAACGACGCGACTTACGCCAGCGCGCGTGCTGCGCTGTCGGCGGGCCAGGAACGCACGACCCAGGGGCGCGCGCTGCTGCTGCCAACCATCGGCGCCAGCGGCCAGCATTTGAAGAACGATGGCGAAGTGTCGCCGAATAAAACGGGTTTCGTCGACAAGGAAAACTATAACGGCCAGGTTCAGCTGCAACTGACCCAGCCGCTGTTCCGCTGGGCCAACTGGGAAAGCTACCAGCAGGGCAAACTGTCCACCGCCGCGGCGGAAGCCGTGTTCGCGCAAGCGCAGCAGGATGTGATCCTGCGCGTGTCGCAAGCTTACTTCGATGTGCTGACCGCGCAGGACAACCTGACCGCGACCCAGGCGCAAAAGGCTGCCACCACCGAACAGCTGGCATCGGCCAAGCGCAATTTCGAAGTGGGCACCCAGACCATCACCGACACGCATGAAGCGCAGGCTGCCTATGACCTGGTGGTGGCGCAGGAATTCGCTGCACAGAACGACCTGGAAGTGAAGCGCACCGCGCTGCAGCAGATCATCGGCCAGGCGCCAGGCGCACTGGCGCCGCTGCGTCCGGGCGTGACCATCGCCAGCCCGCAGCCTGCCACGCTGGAGCCGTGGGTATCGGCGGCGGAAGAGCAGAACTATGGCGTGACCGGCGCCAAGCTGAATGTGGAAATCGCCAAGCGCGAAATCAGCAAGCAGCGTGCCGGCCACATGCCGACGCTGGACCTGATCGCCAACTCGACCCGCGTCACTTCGACCGGTGTCGGCGGCGGCATCAACAAGAACAATGCCATCGGCGTGAGCTGGAACGTGCCGATCTTTAACGGCTTCGCGGTGACCAGCAAGGTGCGCGAGTCGATCGCGCTGGAAGACAAGGCCCGCAATGACCTGGAGGCTTCGCGCCGCCAGGCTGCGCAGACTGCGCGCCAGGCTTTCCTGGGCGTGAACAGCGGCCTGGCCCAGGTCAAGGCGCTGGAGGCGGCGGAAGTGTCGTCCAAGTCGGCGCTGGAGTCGAACAAGCTGGGGTACCAGGTGGGCGTGCGTATCAATATCGACGTGCTGAATGCGCAGCGCCAGCTGTACACCACGCAGAAGGATCTGTCGAAGGCGCGCTATGACACCATCATGAATGGCTTGCGCCTGAAGTCGGCGGCGGGTTCGTTGAAGGAAGAGGATCTGGCGCCGATTAATGCGCTGTTGCAGCATTAAACCCGGGAAACCGGTAAACCGGGGGCAGACCCGAAGGGTCTGACCCCCGTCTGCTCGAAGGCCAGGGGTCTGGTTTCAGGCTTTTGACTTTCGAAGAAGATCAACGGCGCACAACCTAGGTCGCGCCTTTCGCGTGGCCGGGGTCTGACCCTTCGGGTCAGACCCCGTCTTACCGGTTTTCGCTCAGCGCAACCCCGCCCCCTGCCCATCGAAACTGCGCTCGATGAGCTCAATCTTGTACCCGTCCGGGTCGGTAACGAAGGCTATCACGGTCGTGCCACCCTTGACCGGCCCCGGTTCGCGCGTCACATTCCCGCCGTTGGCGCGCACCGCTTCGCAGGCGGACACGATATCCTCGGCCGAAATCGCGATATGGCCGTAAGCATTGCCCATATCGTACTGGTCCACGCCATAGTTATAGGTCAGCTCCAGCTCCGCATGTTCCGGGTTATGCCCGTAGCCGAGGAAAGCCAGCGTGTACTTGTATTCGGGGTTATCGCTGGTGCGCAAGAGTTTCATGCCCAGCACCTTGGTGTAGAAGTCGATGGAGCGCTGCAGGTCACCAACCCGCAGCATCGTGTGTAGGATTCGCATGGCGCAATTGTATGTGTTTTCTCAGCGGCTTGCCGGGGTCACCCGCCACACCACATTGCCGACATCGTCCGCCACCAGCAGCGCACCCGCCTTGTCCACCGCCACCCCCACCGGGCGCCCCTTGGCCTTGCCATCGCGCGTCAGGAAGCCTGCCAGGAAGTCCACCGGCGGCCCCGACGGGCGGCCCTCGGCGAATGGCACGAACACCACCTTGTAGCCGCTGAACTCCTTGCGGTTCCAGGAGCCGTGCTGGCCGACGAAGGCGCCGCCCTGCCAGCTGGCGGGGAACAACCTGGCATCGTAAAAGGCCAGGCCCAGCGCGGCGGTATGCGAGCCGAGACCGTAATCGGGCATCACCGCCTTGGCCACCAGGTCGGGCCGCTGCGGCTTGACGCGGGTATCGACGCGCTGGCCGAAGTAGCTGTAAGGCCAGCCGTAGAAGGCGCCATCCTTGACCGAGGTCAGGAAGTCCGGCACCAGGTCGTCGCCCAGTTCATCGCGCTCGTTCACCACGGTCCACAGCACCTTGGTCTTGGGTTCCCATGCCATGCCGTTCGGATTGCGCAAGCCCGTCGCGAACAGGCGCGATTTGCCGGTGGCGCGCTCATATTCCCAGATCGCTGCGCGGCCTTCCTCCTTGTCCATGCCATTCTCGCCGACATTGCTGTTCGAGCCGACCGTGACGTACAGGAAGCGCCCATCCGGGCTGGCGGTGATGTTCTTGGTCCAATGGTGGTTGAGCGGGCCGGCCGGCAAGTCCATCACTTTCATGCCGGCCGCGCTGATCGAGGTGGCCCCTTCGGTATAAGGGAAGCGCACCACCGCGTCCGTATTGGCGACGTAGAGGTCCTTGTCGACCAGCACCATGCCGAACGGCGAATTGAGGTCCTTGAGGAAGGTACCGCGCGTCTTGGCCGCGCCGTGTTCGTCGATATCGCGCAGCAGGGTGATACGGTTGGCGGAGGGCGTTGCCGAGCCGGCCTTCTTCATCAGCTGCTTCATGATGGCGCCTTTGATGCCCTTGCCGTCCTCCGGTTTCGGCGGCGCCGACGTTTCCGCCACCAGCACGTCGCCGTTGGGCAGCACGTACACCCAGCGCGGATGGTCGAGGTCGCGCGCATAGGCGGTGACGCTGAAGCCCGAGGCCGGCAGTGGCTTTTCGTCGCCTTGCCAGCGCGCGACCGGTGCCACATTGGCGGTGGGGATCAGCTTCTTGTTCGGTTCCGGCAGCCCGGGATTCGGGCCCCAGCCGGCGGGGTATTGTTGCGCCCAGGCGGCGCCGGTGGCCAGGCTGGCCAGGAGCAGGATGACAGTGCGCATGGCTGGCCTCAATCGCGTTTGGTGCCGGGCAGGGGATTGGCTTGTGGGTCGCCGCCGGACTGGTTGCCGGCTTGCGGTTTCTGCAGGCCAGGGGTGGCGTGCAGGTCGGTGTCGACCAGGCCCTGTTCGATATCTTCCGCCGCCTGGCGGATTACGCTGCGCGCTTTCTGCTGGGTTTCCCCCTGCGGCGATTCGTCGCGCTCATGCGGCAGGCGCTTGCCGCCGCTGCGGTCCACGGGCGCCTGCGTATTGACCTTGCGGTCCTTGCTGTTCGGTTCCATGGTGTGGTCCTCCTTAAGCCATGGTAGCGAAGGCGGGTACTGGCGGTCGCCAGCTTGATCCTATGCAACACTGGCGCCGGCAACAAAGGACGCAACGGAGCTGCCGAATTGTTGCCGGTATTGCGAGGTGGTCAACCCGGTCGCCTTCTTGAAGGCGCGCATCAGGCTGGCTTCATCGGTAAAGCCCAGTTCTGCGGCGATCGCTTTGACCGGGACCCTGGATGCCAGCAAGGCATTGGCCACCTGGTGCAGTTTGACCAGGCGCAGGCACTCGCCGGCGCTGACGTTGCTGTGCTGCCGGATTTTCCGGTCCAGTGTGCGTGGCGAGACGGCCAGATACCTGGCCGCGCCGGCAAGGTTCAGCTCGGCCGCGGGCATCCGCTGGGCAAACGCAATCAAGCGCTGCATGTGCGCATCCGGCTGCGCGATCAGCTCGACCGAGCGAAACACGGGGTGGCCCTGGAACGAGCGGGGCACCAGCATGGCTTGTTCAACATCGCGGATCACCTCGGCAGCGATGCGCGAGACCAGGACCTGGCTGACGACGGCCCAGTAACCGTTGGCGCCGGATGCGGTGATCATGCCGCGGTCTTCCAGCAGCGAATGTTGAAAGTTCCAGTCCACCGCGCCAAAGCGCTGGCGCAGCGGATGCTCCAGCCACCAGGTTGCCGTCGCTTGCCGGCGGTCGATCCGTCCCGCTGCGGCCACCAGCGCGACCCCCATGCAGTACGACCAGATCGCCACGTGACCGGGCAGCTGGCGCAGCCATTCAACCAGGGCCGCCTGCTGGGCCAGCATGGCGTCGATATCGGCCGCGGTTTCCGCCCAAAAGCCGGGGATGAGGTAGGCATCGCAGGCTTCCTGCCGCGCATGGTTGAGTTCGAGCGCCGGCCCGGCGGGTGAGTGCACGCGCCCCTCCAGGCCGACCCAGACCGGCGCGAAGACCGCTTTGCCATTGCGCCGGTTGATGGCATGGAACAGATCGGCGGCGGCAAACAGCCCGGCGGGCATGCAGCCGGGATAGGCGAGTAATCCGATTTTCATCTGTTTTGCGGTCGGCATTGGTCTCAACGGTTGGCGCGTTCGGCAGCGATTATACGGCCGGGCGCACGCGGCGAAGGCCAAGCGTCAGCTTGACCAGGTGCAATTGCGGCGCGAAGCCGGTAGCATGGCGGGATGGACATCGCTACCGACCACGTTTGCCGCAACTGCGGCGCCACCACGTCCGGCAATTTTTGCCATATGTGCGGCCAGGAGACCCGCCTGCATGCACCGAGCTTCAGTGAATTCATGCACGAGTTCATCGGCCATTACGTGGCGCTGGAGGGCCGGCTGTGGGGCACCATCACGCGCCTGCTGTTCCGGCCCGGCTTACTGACCACGGAATACCTGGCGGGCCGGCGCAAGCGGTATGTCGAACCGCTGCGGCTGTACCTGTCGCTGAGCATCCTGTTCTTCGCCGTACTGAAGTTCAGCGATGCCGACGTGGTGACCGCCGATCCGCGGACGGAAACCGTGGTCGCCGAAGTCAAGCGCAACCAGGAAGGCCATCCGCCCATCGTCAACGACGAGCTGGAGCAGGCCCTGCAACGGAAAGCACCCGGGGTCCACGAAGCCATCGACCGTTTCGAGAAGATGGACGACCAGCGCAAGAGTGCCGTGATGCAGGCCGGCTTCTACAAATACGCGCCCTATGCGATCTTCCTGCTGATGCCGGTGTTTGCCTTGTGGCTCAAGCTGCTCTATCTCGGCAGCGGCAAGAAGTATGGCGAACACATGCTGTTTGCGCTGCACACCAATGCGTTTGCCTTCATCATGCTCGGCGTGTTCATCTACCTGCCGGATGGCTTCCTGAAATTCGCGGCATTCTGCTGGGTGGCCGCTTACCTGCCGTGGGCCATGCAGCGGGTCTACCGGAAAGGCAAATGGGGCACGGCCTGGCGCTGGATGCTGCTCGGCGTGCTGCATGGTATTTCGCTGGCGATTGCGATCATGGGTGTGATGGGCCTGGGGATTCTCTCCGCTCACTAAGCACGGGTAACCAAAAGTGTTGGTTGACGATTAAATATTTCAGAAATTAGAATGAGAATGATTCGCAATATCATTCTCAACTAACTTTTGATAGGCAACCTTATGTTCAACCAACGCGCCATGCTCGCCATGGCCGCCTTGTCCGCTGCGGGAGCCGTCCATGCGGCCAATGAAGTTCCTGGCGAGGCGCGCGACGCGGCAGACCCAGCCCAGGCCGGCGCGGCCATCCTGCCGGTCGTGACGGTAACCGGCGCGGCGCCGGGCGAAGGCTATTTGGCCAAGCGTGCCGGCACCGCGACCAAGACCGACACCTCGTTGCTGGAAACGCCGCAATCGGTCACGGTCATCACGGCAGAACAGATCCGCGACCAGGCTTCGCCGAACCTGCAGGAAGCCCTGCGTTATACCGCCGGCGTGCGCAATGAACTGTACGGTGTGGACAACCGTGGCGACTGGGTCGGGCTGCGCGGCAGCACGGAAGCCACCATGCTGCTCGACGGCATGCGCTTGCCGCTGACGGGCTGGTATGGCGTGGTCCGCACCGAACCGTACGCCTACGAGCGCATCGAAGTGCTGCGCGGCCCGTCGTCCATCATCGCCGGCGAGAACGATCCGGGCGGGGTGGTCAACCTGGTGTCCAAGCGCCCGCGTGCCGACGCCGGGGGCGAGCTCGGTGTCCGCCTTGGCAACGACCAGTTGAAGGAAGTCCATGCCGACCTGACCGGTCCGCTGGATGCCGGCAAGTCGCTGCTGTACCGCCTGCTCGTGCTGGGCAAGGACAGCGGGACGCAAATCCGGCATGCGGACGACAAGCGTGGCCTGATCGCGCCATCGCTGACCTGGCGCCCGAATGCGCGCGACAGCGTGACGGTGTATGGCGAATACCAGTATGACCGCAGCAAGAATACCAACGCCTTCCTGCCCCTGGCGGGCACGCTGCGCCCGGCGCCGCACGGCCCGATCCCGAGCGACCTGTTCATCGGCGAGCCGGGCTGGGACCGCTATGGCGGCACGCGCCGGCGGGCTGGCTATGAAATCGACCTCTCGCTTGACGATGCCTGGAGCCTGCGCCACAACTTGCGCCATGACCGCGTCGAGGGGCTGATGAAATCCATGTACGCCGCATGGTGGGATGGCTTCGTCGATGCGGGCGGCAGCAGCGACCCCGACGGCCGCTACCTGAACCGCCTGTGGTACGTGTATGAAGACGAGTCGCGCGTCACCAGCGGCGACCTGGTGGTGCAGGGCGCGGTGCAGACCGGCGCGCTGCGGCACACACTGCTGTTCGGCGTGGACGGGACTGTCCACCATGCCGGCCAGGCCTCGGCCGAGATGGCGGCCAGCCCGCTCGACGTCTATGCGCCCCGGTACGGCGTCGACCCGGAGCCGCATCTGGACGGCGCGCTGCCGAAGCAGAGCCGGATTCGCCGCATCGGCTTCCTGGCGCAGGACCAGGTGAAGTTTTCCGAGCAATGGAGCGTGCGCGCCGGCGTGCGCCACGACAAGGTGCGCAATACGGCGGTGGGCAGCCCGGCCAACAAGGATTCCGCCACCAGCTTCAATGTGGGCGCCGTCTACCAGGTCCAGCCGGGCCTGGCGCCTTACGCCAGCTATTCCGAATCCTTTACGCCCGTGGCGGGTACCGATGCCGCGGGCAAGGCCTTCAAGCCCAAGCGCGGCGAGCAGTTCGAGGTGGGCCTGAAGTGGGAACCGGCGGGCGTGCCGCTGCAGGCATCCGCCGCCGTGTATTCGCTGAAGGAGAAGAACCGCCTGGCCAACGACCCGAACCAGGTCGGTTCCAGCATCCAGCTGGGCCAGGCCAGGGTCAAGGGCCTGGAAGCGGAATTGAAGGCGGAACTCGGCGACTGGAACGTCCTCGGCAGCTATACCTATACGCGTGCCAGGGCCAGCGCTGCGACGTGGGGCGGCGATCTCGATTCAACCCAGCAGATCGAAGGCATCCCGGAGCATTCGGCTTCCGCCTGGGTGGTGTACGATTTCGGGCGCCTCGGCGTGCCCGGCCTCAAGATGGGCGGCGGAGCGCGCTACGTGGGGCGCAACGGCGACGGCACCGGCAGGGTCTTCGTGCCATCGGTCGCACTGGCCGATGCCATGGCGTCCTACGAAACCGGCCCGTGGCGCTTCGCGCTCAACGTCAACAACCTGGCTGACAAGGCTTATATCGCAACCTGCCTGGCCCGTGGCGATTGCTGGTTCGGGCAGCGCCGCAAGGTCGTGCTGACGGCCGATTACCGCTGGTAAGGGGAGGGTGGCATGCGCGCGATCCTGGTCTTGATGCACCGCTGGGCCGGCCTGTTGATTGCCGGCTTCCTGTTCCTCACCGGGCTGACCGGGGCCGTCATTTCCTGGGACCACGAACTGGACGACCTGCTCAACCCGCACCTGATGGTGGCACGTGCCACCGGTCCGGCGCGCGACCCGGTCGCTCTGGCGGCCGCGATCGAAGCGCGCTATCCGCAGGTCCAGGTCACCGGCCTGCCACTGGTGGCCGAGCCGGGCAAGTCGCTATCGTTCTGGGTCGAGCCGAAAGTCGATCCGGCCACCGGCCGCTATTACGCTCCCGGGTTCAACCAGGTGTTCGTTGACCCCGCCAGCGGCGCCGAACTGGGGCGGCGCGAGTGGGGGGCAGTCTGGCCGGTGACCAGCGAAAACATGGTGTCTTTCATCTACAAGTTGCACTACAGCCTGCACCTGCCTGAAATGTGGGGCAGCGACCGGTGGGGCATGTGGCTGCTGGGCACGATCGCCCTGGTCTGGACCTTGGATTGTGTTACCGGTTTCATCCTGACCTTGCCCGCGCGCCGGCGCGAAGCGCGCGCGGCGCCGGCCGTGGCCGGCTGGTGGCAACGCTGGAAACCAGCCTGGAAGGTGCGCTGGCGCAGCAGCGCTTACAAGCTGAATTTCGATCTGCACCGCGCCGGCAGCCTGTGGACGTGGGCGTTGCTGTTCATCCTCGCCTTCACGGCGTTT
Source organism: uncultured Oxalobacteraceae bacterium (assembly GCA_965650885.1). Lineage (GTDB taxonomy): Bacteria > Pseudomonadota > Gammaproteobacteria > Burkholderiales > Burkholderiaceae_D > Rugamonas. Next base: position 9,465 of record CBFGQI010000021.1, on the reverse strand, counting down.
TCGCTGAACCTGTACCGCGAAGTATTCTTTCCCGCCATGTCGCTGGTGTCCGCGGTGACACCGACGCCGCTGGACTCGCGCCAGCCTGCCGCCTTCGGCCACCCGATCGCGGCGCAAACGGATTTCCGCCGTGCAATTGGCCATGCCAGTGCCGAAGCGCGGCGCCGCGGCTGGGATGCCCCGCCGGGCAGCCTGTACTACTACCGCGATTTCGGCGTGTACAGCGTGGCTTTCTTCCATCCTGAGGATGGCCACGGCGCGGGCGGCGTCGGCCACCGGACCTTGTACCTGGACGGCGGCGATGGCCGGCTGCTGGGCGACCGCGAACCGTGGAAGGGCACGGCTGCGGACATTTTCGTCCAGGCCCAGTTCCCCCTGCATTCCGGCCGTATCCTTGGCTTGCCGGGGCGCATCCTGATCTCCATCATGGGGCTGGTGGTGGCAATGCTGAGCGTGACGGGCGTGTACGTCTGGTGGAAGAAGCGCGCGGCGCGGCTGCGCGCAGCGACACCGCTGACGCGGGCGCACGGCGGCAGCCCGGTTGAGGCGACGGCCAGTCCTCAATAATCGAATTTGCTGCTGCGGGCGTTCTTGTTGAGGCGCCGGTTGCGCTCGGCCGTCTGGCGCGCTTCGGATTCGGCGCGCTGGCGCTGGCGTTCTTCTTCGGCGGCTTGCGCCTTGGCGGCGCGCTCGGCGTACACGGTGTCGAGGCGGCGCTGCGATTCGAAGCGCTCGCTCATGTTCTGGTAGTGGAGGGCTTGCTGGACCAGTGCGACCAGCCAGGCGATGGCCAGCGCCCACAGCACCAAGGTGTAGAGCGATTGCCAGGTGCCGAACGAAGTTTCCAGCAGCGGCCGCGCTTGGCCCAGCGCGCTTTGGCCGACAAACGCCAGCATGCCGGCCATGATGCCCAGCACCACGGTTCCAAGCAACTGGCGCTTGGCGTCATGGCGCAACTGGTCGAGTTCGAACTGGGCTTGTGATACGGAATCCATGGCGCGGACGGATAGGAACAATCTCGCAAGAATTCCTATTGTACATCAAGATTTCCGCATGGAAACTGTTGGCCGGTATGCGTTGTGGCAAATCCGGCTTGGCGTCCGTTCAGTGAGTCAGGCCGCAGCAGCCGGCTGCCACAGTTCGACCTTATTTCCGTCCGGATCGATGAACCAGCCAAAGCGGCCATAGTCGAACGATTGCACGTCGCCCACCAGGGTGCCGCCGCCGTCGGCCACCTGCTTCAGCGCGCCATCCAGGTCGTCCACAATGAAATTGATCATGAAGTCGCGCTTGGACGGGGCGAAGTAGGAAGTGGTGCTCTTGAAAGGGCTGAACACCGTGGCCCCATTGCCGGGCATGGTGGCCGGGGCGAAGGAAGCGTATTCCTTGGCTTCGTCCGGCAAGCCGAGGCAAGCCTGGTACCAGGCCATCAAGGCTTGCGGGTCCTTGGACTTGAAGAAGATCCCGCCAATGCCCAATGCTTTTGCCATTCCCGTCCCCCTTGTTATATACTGTGCAAATGTACAGTATTTTAGCGTATCGGCCAGCGTAGCAATGCATGGCATGAGCAAGCATTATGGGTTACTCTGCTGCGTGTTGCCACCCCCATATTTAGACCGAGATTGATATGTCCGCTACGCACCCGATGTACAACACGATTGCCCTGGTCGTCCGGCCAAACACCACCGGCATCGAGGAACCGGTGCGCGATGTCGTGAACTTCTTGAAGCAGGGCGGTTTCAGTGTCGTGCTGGAAGCCGATACGGCGGAACACCTCGGGATTGCGGACATCCCTTCCATGAGCGTGCAGGGCATTGGCGAGCGCGCCGATGCGGTGGTGGTGATGGGCGGCGACGGCACCATGCTGGGCATCGCGCGCCAGCTGGCGTCCTACGATACGCCGCTGATCGGCATCAACCAGGGCCGCCTCGGCTTCATGACCGACATCCGCCAGGAAGACATGCTGCCGGTGCTGGGCCGCATCCTGGGCGGCACCCACAAGGCCGAACGCCGCACCTTGCTGGAAGGGCGCGTCATGCGCGATGGCAAAGCGATCTTCTTCGGCACCGCCGTCAACGACGTGGTGGTGTCGCGCGGCGCCGGCGCCGGCATGGTGGAGCTGAGCGTGGACGTCGACAACCAGTTCATGTACAACCAGCGTTCGGACGGCCTGATCATCTCGACTCCGACCGGCTCCACCGCCTATGCCCTGTCGGCCGGCGGCCCGCTGCTGCATCCGACACTGGGCGGCATCGTGATGGTGCCGATCGCGCCGCACGCGCTGTCCAACCGCCCGATCGTGCTGCCCGACTCGAGCGAGATCGTGATCGAAATCAAGCGCGGCAAGGACATTACGGTGAACTTTGACATGCAGACCTTCGCCAGCATCGCGAATGGGGACCAGATCCACATCCGCCAGTCGCCGCACACGATCACCTTCCTGCACCCGGAAGGCTGGAGCTATTACAACACCCTGCGCGAAAAGCTGCACTGGAACGAATACCCTTCTACTGACGGCAAAATCTGATGTTAAGAACCCTGTCCATCCGCGATTTCGTAATTGTCGATTCGATTGAACTGGAATTCTCCCCCGGCTTTACAGTCTTCACCGGCGAAACCGGCGCCGGCAAATCCATCCTGATCGATGCATTGACGCTGGCGCTGGGCGGCCGCGGCGATGGCAGCATGGTGCGCGAGGGTGCCGCCAAGGCCGACATCACCGCCGACTTCGCGCTGACGGAACAGGCGCAGACCTGGCTGGAGGCAAATGAATTCGCGGTGGAAGAGGGCGGGGCGTTGCTGCGCCGCGTGATCGACAATGCGGGCCGCTCGAAAGCCTTCATCAACGGCATAGCGGCGACAGCAGGCCAGTTGCGCGAGCTGGGCGATATGCTGGTGGACATCCACGGCCAGCACGCGCACCAGTCGCTGCTGAAAACTGACTCGCAGCGCGAACTGCTGGATAACCAGTGCGGCGCCAATGTGCGCGACGTGACGGCCGCCTACCGCGCCTGGCGCGCCCTGTCGAAGCAACTGGAGGAATACGAGGCCAATGCGGCCAACCTGCAGTTCGAGCGTGAGCGACTGGAGTGGCAGGTAACGGAGCTGGACAAGCTGGCGCCGAAGAAGGGCGAATGGGCCGAGATCGGCCATGAACATTCGCGCCTGTCGCACGCGGCCAGCCTGCTGGAGGGCGCGCAGGAAGCACTGGGCGTGCTGTCGGAAGCGGACGAGCATCCGGTGCTGTCGCAAGTGACGGCCATCGGTTCGCGGCTCGGCAAGCTGGTATCGGTCGATGCCGAACTGCAGCCGGTGGTCGACTTGCTGGAGTCGGCCCGTATCCAGCTGCAGGAATCGGTGTATGCGCTGAACAATTACATGGACCGGGTGGAGCTCGACCCGGAGCGCTTGCGGCAAGTCGATGCGCGGATGGAAGCGCTGCATTCGGCCTCTCGCAAATTCCGCGTGCATGCCGATGAACTGCCTGACGAGCATGAGCGTTTGTCTGAAAAGCTGGCGCAGCTGGCCGATGCGGCGGACCTGGAGGGCTTGCGCAAGCAGGAGGAAAAGCTGAAGGCCGCTTACCTTGCACTCGCAGCAGAGCTGTCGGCGACGCGTGCAGCGGCGGCGCAAGCGCTGGGCGCGGCAGTGACGCAGGGCATGCAGGAGTTGAGTATGTCGGGCGGACGCTTCGAGATTGCACTGCGGCCTTGCGAACCGGGAGCTTACGGCGTGGAGCAGGTCGAGTTCATGGTTGCCGGCCACGCCGGTGTGGCGCCCCGGCCGCTGGCCAAAGTGGCGTCGGGCGGCGAGCTGGCGCGTATCTCGCTGGCGATTTCGGTGATCACCTCACATGCGACCACGGTGCCGACGCTGATCTTCGACGAAGTCGACAGCGGCATCGGCGGCGGCGTGGCGGAGGTGGTGGGACGCTTGCTCAAGCGGCTGGGACAGGAGCGCCAGGTGTTGTGTGTGACGCACTTGCCGCAGGTGGCCAGCCAGGGCAACCAGCACTTCCAGGTGGCGAAAGGGACTTCGGACAACGGCCGCACGGCGTCGCGCATCGAAGTGCTGGACCAGAAGGCCCGCATCGAGGAAGTGGCGCGCATGCTGGGGGGGCTGGAAATCACCGCCACCACGCGCAAGCACGCCCGCGAATTGCTGGCTTCTTGAAGAGCCAGCGGACTACCGTTTCCTTAATTGAGGTAATTGAATGACCAACGTCTTCTCTCCGAAGCAGGTTGCGGCGGACCTTACTGAACACTGGTCGCCGCGTGTAGTGGCCGAACTCGATGATTCGTACGTCAAAGTTGCCAAGGTACTTGGCTCGCTCACTTGGCACAGCCATGATGACGAGGACGAGCTTTTTTACATTCTCAAGGGCTCATTAACCATCGAGATGGAAGACCGGACCGTGGTGCTTCAGGAAGGTGAGGCTTTCGTTGTTCCGAAGGGCGTCCGGCACAACCCGGTTGCTGCTGAAGAGTGCCATATCATGCTGATCGAACGAAAATCGACACTGCATACTGGCGCCGAAGTTACAAGCAAAACGCGCAGCCTTGCCGAACAGTTGCGCCCCGTCTGAATGGCATTTCAAACGCAGTTCCCCCGCGATTGCCGACGCTTTTTTTTTGAAGTTGGCAAGATCGAGTGCTAATGGCCACGTGCAGACCATCAACATATGATCTAAACACTTTAGCGATTTATGCTTTCCCAACCATTTCCTATTGCATGGTGTTCCAGCTTTGGCTACTCACTTCCGGCCGCCTTTCTTTGTCGTGAACCATTGGCAGATCGCTGGCTACGAATCCATAGTTTGCCAGAATCGAAGCGTTATGCTGAGACGGAATTCGAGCGCAACGAATTACTTCGTCGACAAAATGCGGTAGCGACTTATGTGCTTGGAGAGGATACCCAATGTAACTTGCTGATTACTCGATTCGACGAAAGTCCAGAGTGGTCACAGTCTGAAGAACTGCCATTAAACGGAAGAGTGCCTAAGCATGTCTGGTCCGCCGAATACGAAGGAGACCAGCTTCAGTTTTTTGCGCTGCCATTGGTGTGGAAGAACAATGCATTTGACGAACTTATCCTCGCCGTTGCGGATGACCGAACTGGTCCTGTGCTCGTGGCAGATATTCAGCGCCGTCGCATCTATGCTCCATACGATGGAGGTGCAGATTTGTTCTTCTCTACACCTAATGAGGCTGACGTCGCGCGTGCCAAGTTCGAAGGGTGGCCATCGACCAGTGCGTCTGGACTGTGACCCCAAAGTGTAGTTAGTCATTCAGCGGGCGCCTAATCGCGCCGCAAAATTCGGACGCCACGTCCGCAGGCAGAATCCGGCCAAATGCCGATATCCATGTCTGTCAGTCGTTTGTTGTCAAAGCTAGACACACATATGACGAAAACTCAGATCGAGGTTGTTGGCACTTACAAGATTGATGCTCCACCGGAGGCGTTTGAAGACGCTTTGGCCGTACAGGGAGACGAAGACTATGTGAGTCGCGAGCTATCGAGTATCGCGCTGGTTGAGCTGAAGGTTCTTGGAGCCGATCACCGCTTCGACCTCACCCGCTTCAAACAGCCTCACACCGAGTACGTGCCTTATGACGAAACCTTCCTAGACATTGAGCACGGAACGAAGCTTGACTACGACGGCAGCCATCTTGGATTTGGTGTATTCGATGATTTCGGGACTATGCGCACGTTGAAGTACACTCAGGCAACTGAGAGGACTGAAGATGCAACCGTTGAAGAGGCTGAACAATATCGCCTTCCTGGACGGCGCAATTTTGCGGTTGTATTCTTTCTGCACTTCTTTGACTGCGCGCATCCGCTCGAAACGCCATATGGTCCAATACGCTTGCCTTCGGTTGGTGCGCTACCCGAACGGCTAAGTTGGAAAAAATATGTCTATTGAAGCGCCCAACCCTATTGTCGAGGCGAACCGAAAGAAGCACTGTACGCCCCGCTTATGTCCACATGTAAGGTAGGCTTTTGGGCGACTTCGACAACCAGGAGGCCGGCAGTCGCCGGCTGTAAGCCGCCGGTTACGCAAGACAATCGAGGTATCGCGCATTTCATTCAACTATTTGCTAAATGGATTTTATGGACAGCCCTGCAGGGAATTGAGCGCTTACCGCAGAAGAGCTATGTGCACACTCGTGGAATTGACCTTGCAGCCAGGTGCGTCGGTGGCACGCCTGGCGCGCGAACACGGCGTCAATGCGAACCAGGTGTTCACCTGGCGCAAGCTGTATGAAGCAGGACAGTTGGCGACCAGTGCATCAGTTCCGGAGAACGAGCTACTGCCAGTGGTGGTGACGGCGCCCGCGCAGGTGCCGACCTCGGAGTCCGCGCCAACCGGCATTATCACGCTTGAGATTGGGCGTGTGCGGCTGCGTATTGAGGGCCAGGCCAATACCGCCACGCTTGCCCCATTTCCACGGCGAGCCAACGATTCACAAGTTCCGTGGCAAACGTGTCCGGCTTGACGCCCGGACGTGCATCCATCAGGTAGAACTCCAGGTTAAGAAAATCGGTCACGGGGAGATAGACCGCTTGTTTCGCTTCATAAGCCATGGTTCAGTCCTTTCGAAAATGGTCTAAACATTGGATCTCGGAACTTAAGCATGGTTCCCTTTAGACTTTTGCTTCGAAAAATAGGACTGAATTGGACTTGCCCCCGGATTTCTTGGGTCGTTTTAGACTTCTGGCTTCTCCTTTTATCCTGAACCAGATCCAAATAGTCCCGAATAGACCAGTTTCGACCGGGAGGATTTTTGAGACACCAAGGGTAAATACCCCTCAGGGGAAGCCAAGGACCTGCAGGTGCTGACTTGCGATAGTCCGCAAATGGGCCGGAGTGACGCATCCTGCGCCCGCAGCCACCGGTTTATAATGGCGCGCCCGCAAAAACAAAAAGTAACCAAGATGCCCTTCGCCAAAGAACCCCAACTCCCACAAGGCACCGTGGCGAAAACCGCCGTGGTGCTGGTCAACCTCGGCACCCCTGACGAACCAACCCCCGGCGCCGTGCGCCGCTACCTGAAGGAATTCCTGTCCGACCCGCGCGTGGTCGAAATCCCGAAGGCAGTGTGGTGGTTCATCCTCAACGGCATCATCCTGCCCTTCCGCTCCAGCCAGTCGGCACAGAAATACGCCTCGATCTGGACCAGCGAAGGCTCGCCGCTGAAAACCAACACGCAAGCGCAAGCCAAACTGCTGCGCGGCCTGCTTGGCGAGCGCGGCCACACCGATGTCACGGTCGCCATGGCCATGCGCTACGGCTCGCCGTCGCTGCCGGACGTGCTGGACCAGCTCAAGGCTGACGGCCACGACCGCATCCTGATCCTGCCGGCTTACCCGCAATACTCCGGCACCACCACCGCCTCGGTGTGCGACGCGGTGTTCGACCACTATAAGACGGTGCGCAACATCCCGGAGTTGCGTTTCGTGCGTGACTACCACGATCACGACGGCTATATCGACGCGCTGAAAAAAACCGTGCTGGCGCACTGGGAGTCCAACGGCCGCGGCGAAAAACTGGTCATGAGCTTCCATGGCGTGCCCAAGCGCACCATCGACCTGGGCGACAGCTACTTGCGTGAGTGCCTGGAAACGGCCCGCCTGCTGGCGGACAAGCTGCGCCTGGCCGAGAACCAGTACCTGGTCACCTTCCAGTCGCGCTTCGGCAAGGCCGAATGGCTGCAGCCTTACACGGCGCCGACCGTGGCGCAACTGGCCAAGGATGGGGTGCGTAAGCTGGATGTGATCTGCCCGGGCTTTACCAGCGATTGCCTGGAAACCCTGGAAGAAATCGCCATGGAGGTGCGGCACGACTTCCTGTCCAATGGCGGCAAGGAATTCAACTACATCCCTTGCCTGAACAGCCACCCGGCCTGGATCGCCGCCCTGACCGAAATCGCCGAACAACACATGATCGGCTGGCCCACCATGTCGTCCATGCGCAAGCTGCGCAGGTAGCCAGGTTGTTAGCACTTGCGGGTGATGAGTGCTAACCTGCTAAAATACCTGGTCAGGGGAACAGTTCGCTGAAGACGATCACGGCCGTGGCAAGAAAGCTCCAGGCGATGACCGATGCTGTAATAAATGGCAACTTCATGATGCGCTCCGAGGGACGCGGCGTCCAGGCACCGCATAAGATCATCTTAGTCAAAACCCCCGGTTTACGTATCTCCGAGCTTTGTAAAATTTGTAACTCTGCTGTTACAGACGCATCCCGCCGGCGTGCGCCGGACCGTTGTGCGGCGGGGCACAATAGCCCTTGAAATGTTAGGGGCAATCCCCATTTCTTGCCCGTGCAATAGCATTTTGATGTCAAAAAAATCACGATTTGTAGGAGTCTTTTAGATGCAAGACCAGGAAAACCAGCCAAGCCAAAACCCGGAAGTGGAACAGGCCGAAGCCCAAACGACTCCAGCCGAAGCTCCAGCAATGTCCGACCTGGAAGCGCAGCTGTCCGCGACCGAAGCCAAACTGGCCGAAATGCACGATGCGTTCATGCGTGCCAAGGCCGAAAGCGAGAACATCCGCCGCCGCGCCCAGGAAGACGTGACCAAGGCACACAAATTTGCGGTGGAAAGCTTTGCCGAAGCCATGGTGCCGGTCAAAGACAGCCTGGAAATGGCCCTGAAAGTCGAGAACCCGACCCTGGAATCGCTGAAGGAAGGCGTCGAAATGACCCTGAAACAGTTGAATTCCGCGTTCGAGCGCAACCGCCTGGTGGAAGTGATGCCGGCGCCGGGCGACAAGCTCGACCCGAACAAGCATCAGGCCGTGGCCATGGTGCCGGCCGAGCAGGAAGCCAACACCGTGGTCACGGTGCTGCAGAAGGGTTACATGATTGCGGACCGCCTGCTGCGCCCCGCCATCGTGACGGCTGCCCAGCCTAAGTAATCACTTGAAAAGAAACACAAATTCCACATATAAGAAACATTCAAAACTTAGTATTTAAAGGAAGAACAAATCATGGGCAAGATTATCGGCATTGACCTGGGCACCACCAACTCCTGCGTCGCCATCATGGAAAATGGCACGCCGAAGGTCATCGAGAATGCGGAAGGCGCGCGTACCACCCCTTCCATCATCGCCTACCAAGACGACGGCGAAATCCTGGTTGGCGCACCTGCCAAGCGCCAGGCCGTGACCAACCCAAAGAACACCCTGTTCGCGGTGAAGCGCCTGATCGGCCGTAAGTTCTCGGAGAAGGAAGTCCAGAAGGACATCTCCCTGATGCCTTACGAAATCACCAAGGCCGACAACGGCGACGCCTGGATCGGCGTGCGCGACAAGAAGCTGGCCCCGCCGCAGATCTCGGCGGAAGTGCTGCGCAAAATGAAGAAGACCGCGGAAGACTACCTGGGTGAAGAAGTCACCGAGGCCGTGATCACCGTACCGGCTTATTTCAACGACTCGCAGCGCCAGGTGACCAAGGATGCC
>CBFGQI010000020.1:0-54445 GCA_965650885.1 uncultured Oxalobacteraceae bacterium | reverse complement strand
CGCGTCAACATCGGCTCCGTGCGCGGCGATGCGCTGCGCGTGGCGAGCTCCGGTTCGGGCAGCTTCTACGCGCGCGGCATCGTGCGTACGCTGGACGTCCAGCTGCAAGGCTCCGGCAGCGCCCAGTTGAACGATTTGCGCGCCGACGAAGCCAACATCACCAGCAATGGTTCCGGTGCCGTGCACGCCTGGGTCCAGCAAAAGGTGGAAGCCCGCGCCAATGGCTCCGGCCGTATTGCCGTCACCGGCAACCCGGCCCAGCGCAACGTCTTTGGACGCAACGCATCGATCCAGTGATCAGTTGACCGTCAACGCCAGGTCGCGGCCGGCGTGCGCGGTATTGCCGGCATAGTCGGCGGCGTAAATGCGCAGCGTATAGTCGCCCGGGGCCAGTTCGCCGACTTGCCAGCGGCCGGGCGTCGCTTCGCCATGCGCCAGTTGGCTGAGCAGCGAATATGTGAAGCGTGTCGCCTTGCTGCCATAGACCGTGATGCCGCTATCGGCCGAATACACGACCTTGACGGCCTCGCGCTGCTTCGGCAACTGGTCGTAGGTTTGCGTGATGCGCGGCTGTTCGTAGCCGGGCAGCGGGGTGCCGTCGGGCTGCAACAGCTGGTAGCCCAGTTTGTAGAGGCCCAGGCGGCGGCGTGCCAGGTTGTCGTCCATCTGGTCGTACGCATCGACCACCACATTCACTTCCCCTAATGCGCGCGGCACCTGCAGACGCTGGCCCTTCCTGGCCGGCAGCCGCTTGTCGTGGGCGTCGTACAGCGCAATGCCCTGGATCCTGGGCGCTACCGTGTCGCGCAGGCCGGGGAACGGCAGCGTGAGCGGGTTCACCACGCGGCCACGGTCGAACAGGTCGAGATGGACGTGCGCCATCTGGTTCACCACGCCCAGTTGTTCGCCTACTTCGAAGCGCGTGCCGCGGCGCACCCGGATGCGTTCGGGCTTGCCTTTGTCGTCCAGCACGAGCTGGAAGCGCTCGTCCAACGGTTTGTTCTTCCGGTCACGGCCCACCTTCATGTGGATGTAGCTCGTGATGCCCAGGTTGATGCCTTCGGAGACGGTGCCGAAGGCCCAATTGGGCAAGGGATCGCTGACTTTGGCCTTTTCGACCACGTGCACCGAACTGCCGACGTCGGCCTGCACGTCCAGCCCGGCGTGGAAATGGTGGCGGCTGTCGCCGTCATAACTGCCCCGCACCTCGCCCATCAGGCCAACCACTTCGTGCGGCTGGTTTTGCGGCAGCACGGGCCACGGCATCACGCCCTGGCTGCGCTGGGCCATCAGGCTGCTGGCCGCAGTCGCCGCACTCTCCGCCGCCGTGACACCTGCGGCCCGTGCGTCCCCGGAAACGGCCGGCGACGGCGCAGCGGCGTGCACGGTCCCGACCAGCGTAGCGGATGTGTGGGCCGCCGGTGCGCCTGGCTGAGCCTCGGCCACCGCCACGGTGCCGGAGGCGGCGCTGGTCCCAGTGGCGGCGGATGCGCGCACCACCTTGTGCAGACGCTGCGCCGTCCCATCGGCAAGGACGAGCGCACCATCGGGCGCCAGGGCAAGGCCGCGCGGACCGTAGACCTGGACATTGCCGTCCACGCCGGTGGCGGCATCCGCTGGCCGCGCCACGTCCGGCAGTCCCGCCAGGGCGCCGTCCGGTGCCAGTTGCAGCAGGCGCCCGCGCGCCGCGGCCGCAATGTAGACAAATCCGTCATGCGTCACCGCCAAGGCCATGGGACGGCGCAACAGAGGCTCCTTCTCCATCTCCGGCGCCACGGCGAGCGTCACGACCATTCCGGCGGCATCGATGCGCCGCACCGCATCGTTGCGCGAATCGGCCACGTAGATGCCATCCCTGCCGACCGCAATGCCGCAAGGCGTATCGAACTGCGCCACGCCGCCGGGGCCGTCCGCAAAGCCGGGACGGCCGCTGCCGGCCAGCGTGCTCACGCTGCCATCCGGCGCGATGCGGCGGATCCTGTCGTTGTACGTATCGGCGACATACACCACGCCCTGCGCATCGACCGCCACGCCGACCGGGCCATTGAACTGCGCCTGGGCGCCCTGCCCGTCGGCGAAGCCCGCCGTGCCGCTGCCGGCCAGCGTCGTCACCGTGCCGTCCGGCGCGATCTTGCGGATTGCATGGTTGCCGGTATCGGCCACGTAGACATTGCCGCGCCCGTCGATCGCAATGCCGGATGGGGTGTTGAAGGCGGCTGCCCCGCCCAGGCCGTCGCGGAAGCCTTCCGTGCCGCCGGCGAGCACTGTGATGGCGCCGTCGGGCGCAAGCACTGACACCGTATTCCGGTCGCCGCCATCGGCGAAATAGACATGGCCTTTACTGTCGACTGCAATGCCGTAGGGGTCGGACAGGCCGGCGTCGACCAGTGTTTCCAGCCGCGCAGGCCATGCGCGTTCTGTCGGCGCAGGGCCGCGCTTGACGAGCACAGGCAGCCTTGCCGCCACGCCGGGGCCGGACGGAGCATAGTGGAAATAGCCGGCAGCGCCGGCAACGGCCAGCGCTGCGGCGCTAAAGGCAGAGAGTTTGATTGAAGTGCGCACGGAGGGATTTTAACGTCGCACCGGCCAAAACCGGTAAACCGGTGTCAGACCCAAGGGTCAGACACCCGATTAAAAAAAAAGCCCGCTCTGGGAGCGGGCTAAATCTATTTCCTTGGAGGAGAATAGAGGAGACAGGTGTAATTATGCTGCGGCGCGGTATATCTGTCTACTTTATTGTAGGAATACTAGATATAACCATCAGCAATATCACTTGTCGTTGACGTAAGGCAACACTCGGCTGGCCAGGCGGGTGTCGGTGCGCAGCACGCTCACCTCGTCGGCCAGGATGTGCACCGCCTCGTTCAACAGTACGTCCTTGGCGTTCTTGGCTGCTTTTTCAGCATCCAGCTCGGCCGTCAGCGAACGCTCATCGGCTTGCAAGCCGTCGTCGGTGCGGATGGCGCCGCGCACCTGGTTCGATTGCCGCTGCGCAGCACGGGGATTGGCCGGCTTGGCGGCGATCGCCTTGTTCAGCGCCTCTTTCGGATCCGGCACCAGGATAGGATCGTCCGGCGAGGGGCCTGCCGCCAGGCGCGCTTCACGCAGCTTGGCGCGGGCTTCCTGCTGGTCGCGTTCCTTGCGGCGCACCGTCTCGTTCAACGAAATCAGGTTGTCCTTGCGCTGCTTTTTGACGTAATTGATGTCATCCAGCAGGTATTGGTAATCCTTGTCCTTGGCCACGCGTGCTTCATGCTTTTTCTCCAGCATCGGCACGATTTCCTTCAGCTCACCGGCCGGGATGTACACCGCAGGCTTGATCTGGGTGTACGGCAGCGCGTTGTCGTAGCTCGACTCGCCGAAGCTGTCGGCATCGCTGAGCGAGGCCAGCTTGATGTCCGGGTTGACGCCGCGCAGCTGGGTGGTGCCGCCGTTGATGCGGAAGAATTGCGCAATCGTCATCTTCAGCTCACCGAAGCGCGATTTCTCGTTCTGGCCGAAACGGTCCAGGTTGACCAAGGTTTGCACGGTGCCCTTGCCGAAGCTCGGCTCACCGATCACCAGGCCGCGGCCATAGTCTTGCAGCGCGGCGGCAAAAATTTCGGACGCGGAGGCGGAGCCACGGTTGATCAGCACGCCCACCGGCCCTTCCCAGGTCAGGCCTGGCACATTGTCGGCTTCCACTTCGACGCGGCCTTCGGCGTTACGCTGCTGCACCACCGGACCCCGGTCGATGAACAGGCCGGTCAGTTCGACCGCTTCGGTCAGCGAACCGCCGCCATTGTTGCGCAGGTCGATCAGCACATTGTCGACCTTGTCCTTCTTCAGCTCCTGCAGCAGGCGGGCCACGTCGCGGGTCGCGCTCTTGTAATCCTTGTCGCCTTTGCGGCGCGCATCCCAATCCTGGTAGAAAGTCGGCAGCGAAATCACGCCAATCCGGCGCTTCACGGGGCCATCCTTCACTTCCAGGATGGATTTCTTGGCCGATTGCTCTTCCATGCTGATTTTCTTGCGCACCAGCGAAAGCACGTACGGTTTGCCATCCGGACCGGCATCGGCGGCCAGCACTTGCAGCTTCACGGTGGAATCCTTCGGACCGCGGATCTGCTGCACCACGTCGTCAATGCGCCAGCCCAGCACATCGGTGAACTTGTCGGAATCGCCCTGTGCCACGCCGACGATGCGGTCGCCCACCTTCAGCTTGTTCGACAGTCCTGCCGGGCTGCCCGGCACGATTTCGCGGATGACAGTGTATTCGTCACGGTTTTGCAGCACCGCGCCGATCCCCTCCAGCGACAGGCGCATGGCGATATCGAAGTTTTCCGAAGCGCGCGGGCCCAGGTAGTTGGTGTGCGGCTCGATCGACATGGCATAAGCGTTCATGAAGATCTGGAACACGTCTTCGTTATTCAGCTTGCGCGAGCGGGTCACGTAGTTTTCATACCGTTTGTCCAGCGTTTCGCGGATTGCCTTGTCGTCCTTGCCGGCCAGCTTCAGACGCAGCCAGTCGTTCTTCACACGCTTGCGCCACAGGTCTTTCACTTCGGCCTCGGACTTCGGCCATTCGGCCTTCTCGCGGTCGAACTGGTAGCTCTCGTCCTGGCTGAAGTCGAACTTGGTCTTCAACAGTTCGCGGGCATATGCCATGCGGTCGTTGAAGCGTTGCTGGTACAGGTTGTAAATGGCGAAAGGCGTTTGCAGGTTTTCGCTGGTGATCGCGTCATCCAGGCGGGATTTTTCCTTGTTGAAGGAATCAACGTCGGCCTGGGTAAAGAACAGTTTCTCGCCGTCGAGCGATTTGAAGTAGCGGTCGAAGATCTTCTCCGACATCGCGTCGTCCAGCGGCATAGCCTTGTAATGGTAGCGCGACAGCACGCGGGACGCCCACAGGGCGGCCTGGGTCTGCTGTGCTGCAGGCTTGACGGGTACATCTGCTGCCTTGTCTGCCTGGGCTGCGCTGGCAAATGCAGTCATCAGTGCCAGGGACATGGTGGCCAACAGGGTGTGCTTCTTCATCGGCTTGCTCCGAACGTAGGTAATTCCATGAAAATACTGCTAATCCCATTCTACAGGATAGGACATGCTTCGGGAGTAAGGGTAACAGTGCGGGGATAATGGCAGGCTTAAGCGAGCCTGAAGAATGCCAATCCATTAACTTTCAGCCACCAGGCGGCGCCGCCCAGCGCCAGCAGCGGCCAGGAACGCAGGGCCAGCTTCCAGTCCGCCGCCGAGGGCCAGCAAGCGAGGAATTGCGGCGCAATCAGGAAGGCCAGGCCGGCATCGAGCGGCGTGAAATGCCAGCCCGGCCGGGTGCGCATGACCGCGATCCACCAGGGCAGCAGCACCAGCAGCAAGGGCGCCAGCGCGGTGGGCGCCGCGTTGTACCAGCGCGCGTTGGCCAGGCGGACCTCCCCCAGCTGCCAGCCATTGGCAGCGCGGCGCGGGACGATGGAAAGCGAAGCGGGCCGGGCAAACGTGAGCAGCCCGACCAGGAAATGCGCGGCTTCGTGGCAAAGGGTGCCCGGGAGTTGTAACAGCATGAAAAAACTGTAACGCCGCGACAGCAGCCAGAGCGCCGCCGCCAGCGCGAGCGACGGCGCCAGGTAAAAGCCTATGTCCATCGGGCGATTATACGGCCTAGGCTTTGCCCACCTCCAGCGGCAGGCTGCGCAGGCGCTTGCCGGTGGCGGCAAAGACGGCGTTGGCCAGGGCGGGCGCAATCAGGGCTGTTCCCAGCTCGCCCATGCCCCCGGGGGCTTCGGTGCTGGGTACGAGGTGGGTTTCCATCTGCGGCATTTCATTGATGCGCATCAGCTGGTAATCGTGGAAATTGCTTTGCACGATGCGCCCGTTTTCCACCGTCAGCTTGCCGTACAAGGCGGCCGTCAGGCCGTAGACCTGGCCGCTTTCGGTTTGCGCCACCACACCGTCCGGGTGCACCGCTTGGCCGCAATCGATGGCGGTGACGACACGTTTCACCGTGACCTGTCCTTCATCGTTGACTGCGCATTCGATGATGGCGGCGGCATAGCTGCCCCAGGCCGTGCCGACGGAGACGCCGACGCCTTCGCGCGGCCCTGGCTTGCGGCTGCCCCAGCCGGCTTTCTGCGCAGCGAGGTTCAGCACGCCCAGGGCGCGTGGATTCCTGCCCAGCAGGGCCTGGCGGTACGCCACCGGGTCCTTGCCCGCCGTGTGGGCCAGTTCGTCGATGAAGCTTTCCACCACGAAGATATTGTGGGTCGGGCCCACGCCGCGCCAGAAGCCGGTCGGCACGCTGGTTTCGACCGGCATGTATTCGACATAGCGCGCCGGTATCTGGTACGGCCCTTCCGCCTGTTCCACGGCATCGGTATCGATGCCCTTGGCCATCCATTCCGGCGCATAGCGCGCCTCGATGGCCGAGCCGGCGAAGCGGTGGCTGAAGCCCAGCGGCATGCCGCTGCCGTCCAGCACCGCGGCCATTTCGTCGCGCCATAACGGACGGTAGTAGTCGTGCTGCATATCTTCCTCTCGGCTCCAGATCACCTTCACCGGGTAGTTGACCTGCTTCGCCACCAGGGCGGCCTGCACGCCGATGTCCACCTCCAGCCGGCGCCCGAAACCGCCGCCCAGCAAATGGTTATGGATGCGCACCGAAGCCGGTGGAATGCCGAGCGCCGCAGCGACGAATTTCTGCATCCGTTCGGGCGCCTGGGTGCCGGTCCAGATGTCGGCACCATCCTTTGTCACTTGGGCAGTAGCGTTCATCGGCTCCATCGTGGCGTGCGCCAGGAACGGCATGGTGTACACCGCCGCCACCTTGCGCCCGGGGCCAGCGGCGAGCTTGGCGTAGCCGCCCTCGTCGTGGACCACCAGGCCCTTCTCCTTGCCCGCTTCGACCAGCTTCTGTTCCCACGCCGCGCTCGAGAAGCTTGCGTTCGGGCCTTCGTCCCAGGTGATTGCCAACGCCGCCAATCCTTTCTTGGCGGCGCCGGTATGGTCCGCGATCACCGCCACCGCGTCGTCCAGTTTCACCACTTTCCGCACGCCTTTGACCTTCAGGGCCTTGCTGTCGTCGACCTTTGCCAGCTTGCCGCCAAACACCGGGCAGGCTGCCACAGCGGCCACCTTCATGCGCGGCAGCACGGTATCGATGCCGAACTTCGCGCTGCCGTTGACCTTCGAAGGTGTGTCGGTACGCTTGGCGGCCTTGCCCACCAGCGTGTAGCTGCCAGCGGGTTTCAGTGGCACTTCCTTCGGCACCGGCAATGCAGCGGCATCGGCCGCCAGCGCGCCGTAGGCCAGTTTCCGGCCACTGGCCGGGTGCAGGACTTCGCCGTGGGCGGCCTTGCAGCTGGCGGGGTCCACCTGCCACCGGTTCGCGGCGGCCTGCACCAGCATCGACCGCGCGGCGGCGCCGGCCTGGCGCATGGGCAGCCAGGCGGCGCGGATGCTGGCCGATGCGCCGGTTAGCTGCACGCCGAACAGGCCGTGGCGGTAAGCCGGCGCGGGGGGCGCGTGGGCGGTGCGGACCTGCGGCAGGTCGACTTCCAGTTCCTCGGCCACCAGCATCGGGATCGAGGTATAGGTGCCCTGCCCCATTTCAACGTAGGGCATGGTGAGCGTGACGATACCGTCGCTGCCGATGGTGACGAAGGCGTTGGGGGTGAATGTGCGCTGGGCGGCGGCCGGCGTGGCGCCGACGCCGGGCAAGTGCATGCCGAGCACGAAGCTGCCGGCGGCGCCAAGGCCGGCTTTCAGGAATACGCGGCGCGAAACGGGAGCATCCATGGCTTATCCTTTCGCGGCAGTCTTGATGGCGGCGCGGATGCGCGAATACGTCCCGCAGCGACAGATATTGCCCGACATGGCGGCATCGATGTCGGCGTCCGACGGATTGGGATTGGAGGCCAGCAGCGCGCTGGCACTCATGATCTGGCCGGACTGGCAATAACCGCACTGCGGCACCTCGTGCGCGATCCAGGCTTGCTGTATACGCTTGCCGGCCGGCGTTTCGCCAACCGCTTCGATGGTGGTGATCTTGCCCTTGCCGACGCTGGAAACCGGCGTCTGGCAGGAGCGTATCGGCTGCCCATCCAGGTGCACGGTGCAGGCGCCGCACAGCGCCATACCGCACCCGAACTTGGTGCCGTTCATCTGCAGCACATCGCGCAGGACCCACAGCAGCGGCGTGTCGGCTTCCACGTCGACCGTGCGCCGCTTGTTGTTTATCGTCAGTACATAGCTCATGGCAGGCTCACTCGAATAACAGGAAAGTTTCGAGTGATTATCTTGCCAGCCACTCCATCGGCCGTAGGACTGGATTGCTTACTTCTGGTATTTTCTTGCTGCGGCCCTTCAGCCGGTATAGAAGCAGCGGCCGCAAGCCTGGCGGTAGGCTTCGTTGCCGCCAATGCTGATTTGCTCGCCCTCGCGGATACGCTCACCCCGCTCGTCCACGCGGATATTCATGGTGGCTTTCTTGCCACAAGTGCAAATATTCTTGATTTCCTCGATATCGTCCGCCAGCGCAAGCAGGTAGGCCGAACCGGGGAAAGGCTCGCCGCGGAAGTCGCTGCGCAAGCCATAGCAGATCACCGGCACGCCTTCGGCCTGGGCCAGCCGGTGCAATTGCCGCACCTGTTCCGGCGACAGGAATTGCGCCTCGTCGACCAGCACGCAAGCCACCTTCTGCATATTTTCGAGGAAGTTGGTGCGGGCGTCGAACAGGGCGACTTCGCGCTGCGGGCCCAGGCGCGACGTCACCTTGCCCACGCCATAGCGGTCGTCGATGGCGGCGGTGAACAGGCGCACGTCCAAGCCCTGCTCTTCATAGTTATGGGCGACCTGCAGCATGGAGGTCGATTTGCCTGCGTTCATCGCAGAGTAGCGGAAGTAAAGTTTTGCCACAGTGAAATATCTGGTAAAAGATGCTGCGCGATTATAAAGCGCCGGGCGCCCGCCGCCAAAAAAGGTATAAGCTAGCGCAGAGAAATTCCTTCTTGGTTCAATCGGCACCCTCCACAATGCGCGCTTTTCGCAAGGAGAACATATGCAGAACGACCGCCCCGCAGCGCTGTTCAGCCTGATCGGCAACACACCGCTGGCCGAAGTGACACGCCTGGATACCGGCCCCTGCCGGCTGTTCCTCAAACTCGAATCCCAAAACCCCGGCGGCTCCATCAAGGACCGCATCGGCCTGTCCATCATCGAAGCGGCGGAGCGCGATGGCCGCCTGCAGCCGGGCGGCACGATCGTGGAAGCGACCGCCGGCAATACCGGCCTGGGCTTGGCCCTGGTCGGCGCCATCAAGGGCTACAAGGTCGTGCTGGTGGTGCCCGACAAGATGGCCAACGAAAAGATCCTGCACCTGAAGGCGCTCGGCGCCGACGTGCGCATCACCCGTTCCGACGTCGGCAAAGGCCACCCCGAGTACTACCAGGACTACGCGGCCCGCCTGGCCAGCGAAATCCCGGGCGCATTCTTTGCCGACCAGTTCAACAACCCCGCCAATCCGCTCGCCCACGAGACCACCACCGGGCCGGAAATCTGGGAGCAGATGGCGCGCGAAATCGACGCCATCGTGGTCGGCGTCGGCTCCTCCGGCACCCTGACCGGGCTGGCCCGCTACTTCCGCAAGGTGGCGCCGCACGTCAAGTTCATCCTGGCCGACCCCAAGGGCTCGATCCTGAAGGAGTACGTCGATACCGGCAAGGTGGCCGAAACCAGCGGCGCCTGGGCGGTGGAAGGCATCGGCGAGGATTTCATCCCCGCCATCGCCGACATGCAGGCCATCTCCCAGGCCTACACCATCAGCGACCAGGAAAGCTTCGACAGCGCGCGCGCCCTGCTGCGCGCCGAGGGTATCCTGGCCGGCTCCTCGACCGGCACCCTGCTGGCCGCCGCGCTGAAATACTGCCGCGAACAGACCACGCCGAAGCGAGTCGTCACCTTCGTCTGCGACACCGGCACCCGCTACCTGTCCAAGCTCTATAGCGACAGCTGGCTGTTCGAGCAGGGCTTGTCGCACCGCGAGAAGCTGGGCGACCTGCGCGACCTGATCGGCCGCCGTTTCGAGAATGGCGACGTGGTCAGCGTGGCACCGGGCGACACGCTGCTGGTGGCCTTCAACCGCATGCGCGCCGCCGACCTGGCCCAGTTGCCCGTGATCGACAACGGCAAGCTGGCAGGCATCATTGACGAATCGGACATCCTGCTCAAGGTGGAGAACGACGCCGGCCATTTCAAGGGCGACGTCGGCGACACCATGACCACCCGTATCGAAACCCTGGCGCCATCTGCCGGCATGCCCGCCCTCCGTGATACCCTTGACCGCGGCTTGACCGCCATTGTCGCCGAAGGCGGCAAATTCTATGGCCTGATCACCCGCTACGACTTACTCAACCACTTGCGCAGGACATTATCTTGACCGACAAGAAGACCAAAGCCCACCTGGCCACCCGCGTCATCCACGCGGGCCAGCACCCCGACCCGTCGACCGGCGCCATCATGCCGCCGATCTATGCCACTTCCACCTTCGTCCAGCAAAGCCCCGGCGTGCACAAGGGCCTGGATTACGGCCGCTCGCACAACCCGACGCGCTGGGCGCTGGAGCGCTGCGTGGCGGACCTGGAAGGCGGTGCCCAGGCCTTTGCATTCGCTTCCGGCCTGGCGGCGATTTCGACCGTGCTGGAGTTGCTCGACGCCGGTTCGCACATTGTGGCCGGCGACGATATGTACGGCGGCACCTTCCGCCTGTTCGAGCGCGTGCGCCGCCGCAGCGCCGGCCATGCATTCACTTATGCCGACCTGACCAATCCGGAAAACCTGCTGGCCGCCCTGCGTCCCGAAACCCGCATGGTCTGGGTGGAAACCCCGACCAACCCGATGCTCAAACTGGCCGACCTGGCCGCCATTGCACGCATCTGCCGCGAGCGCGGCATCATGTGCGTGGCGGACAATACCTTTGCCAGCCCGATCGTGCAGCGCCCGCTGGAACTGGGCTTCGACATCGTGGTCCATTCCGCGACCAAGTACCTGAACGGGCATTCGGACGTGATCGGCGGCATCGCCGTGGTCGGCGGCGAAGAACGCCAGTCGGCATGGCGCGAACAACTGGCCTTCCTGCAGAATTCCGTGGGCGCGATTGCCGGCCCGTTCGACAGCTTCCTGGCCCTGCGCGGCGTGAAGACATTGGCGATCCGCATGGAGCGCCACTGCAGGAGCGCGCTGGAGCTGGCGCGTTGGCTGGAACGCGAGCCGAAGGTGAAAAAAGTGTTCTATCCGGGCCTGGAGTCGCATCCCCAGCACACCCTGGCCAAGTCGCAGATGGACGGTT
This sequence comes from uncultured Oxalobacteraceae bacterium, assembly GCA_965650885.1. GTDB lineage: Bacteria > Pseudomonadota > Gammaproteobacteria > Burkholderiales > Burkholderiaceae_D > Rugamonas. Next base: position 43,128 of record CBFGQI010000020.1, on the reverse strand, counting down.
TCGGCGGCATCATCTCGATCGACCTCGACACCGACCTGCCGGGCGCGCGCCGTTTCCTCGAACGCTGCGAAGTGTTCGCGCTGGCCGAAAGCCTGGGCGGCGTCGAATCGCTGATCGAACACCCTGCCCTCATGACGCACGCATCGATCCCGGCGCCGCAACGCGCTGCGCTGGGCATCGGCGATGGCTTGATCCGCCTTTCCGTCGGCATCGAGGATATCGAGGACTTGCGCCAAGACTTGCGCAATGCGCTCGACGCCATCTGACCGCCAATGCAGCAATTGCGGGCGCCCGATGCGGGCGCTCGATCTGTCGGGCCATTACCAGCGGCGCGTGGAGATCGACACTTGCCCCCACTGCTGCCTGGTGTGGTTCGACGATACGGAATCGGTGCGGCTGGCGGGGCCGGGCATTGCCGACTTCCTGCGTGAGATCCATGGCGCGATGCAGGCCGGCGGCGAGCACGCGCATGCCGTTTCGCTGGCGCGGGTGCAGGCTTGCCCGGTTTGCCGGTCGCAATTGAAGCCCGTCGCCAACATGACGCGCTTCGGCCGTACCACCCATCTTGAATGCCCGCAGGGGCATGGCTATTACCAGACCTATATCCTGTACCTCGCCGAGAAGGGATTTGTGCGCCCCCTGGCGTGGGCCGATATCCGTTCGCTGCTGGCAGCGGGCAAGGAAGCGTTCTGCGCCAGTTGCGGCTGCCCTTTGCCTGCACGGCCGGTCGACGCTTGCCCGGCTTGCCGGTCGGCCGTCGGGGTGATCGACCCGACGCGCCTGGCGAGCGCCATCGATCCGCTGGGCGAAGGCGCCCTGGCTGCCACCCCGGCGGCCGCCCCGCCGCAGGGCCACGCGCCAGGCGCCACGCCGGGTTCCGGGCCAAGCGCATCGCCAGGCGTATCGCCGGGTACCGCTCGCCAGGCGCCTGCCCTGCCGGTGTTCAGCCAGCACAAGTGCCACGCCTGCGGCGGCGCCGTCGATGCCACGCGCGACGTCCGCTGCCCGCACTGCCAGGCTCCCATCCTGCGGCGCGACACCGAAGCCGCCATGGTTGCGGCGGCTGACGCGGCAGACACGGTGGCCGGCACCGCATCCGGCCATGCGGGCGCGGCGCGCGCCAATCATGCGCGCCAGCACCCCGCCGTCAGCCGCGCCAAGCTGGCCGCCGCGCAGCGGCCCATGGTCGACCTCGGTCAGGAACGCCGGATGCGCCGCCTGCAATCGTTCGAAATGCGCCTGGCGATCGGCTTGGTGATCGGGGCGCTCGGCCTGGCCGTCATGGCATGGTACCGCCAACCGTCCCAGCGTGCGGACTGGACGCCACAGGAAGCGCCGCTGCTCAGCTACGCCTCGCGCTTCCAGGAACCGGCAATGGAATGCGAACTGCATTCCTCTGTGCGGCGTGAAGTGCGTGTGCGGCAGCTGATCGTCCATCCGGGCGAACCAGGGCCCACGCTGTCACGGGCCACTTACGGCGCCATGCGCGCCGCCCATATGCGCGCCATCGCCTTGCGCCATGAATGGAAAGCCTCCGGCGCGTTCGAACTGCTCGCAGATCAGTACAGCAACCCGTTCGCCTCCGTCACCAGCATGCCGGCCGGCTTCTTCCGGCGCGGCGAAGCCATTCCCGCCGTCGAGCGCGCCGCCTTCTGCCTGCCGCTCAACGAGATCAGCGCCCCGATCCTGGCTGAAGACGGCTTCCACCTGATCGAAGTGCTGGAAGTACGCTAATCGCCTGGCCGCCGGGCTGGATCGCTGATATTGAACACCCGCCGTACCAGGCTTTCCAGTGCGACGAACACGCCTTCCACGCCAAAGCCGGCGATAAAGGACAGCGCCGAGGTGCTCAGCGCCCAATTGCCCAGGAAACCGATTTCACTGCCCGGCGTCTGGCCGGACGGATTGACGAACAGCGCAATGCAGGCGCCAATGGTCGCGCCCAGCGCCAGTTGCAGCAAGGCCAGCGTGTAGTCGCGCGGCGACAGCAAGCTCTCGCGCATCTTGGCCCACAAGCCGCGCACCACGGCGGCACCCGCACCCAGGATGCCGTAGCACAGCGGCAGCACGGCCGTGCCAACCACCAGCGTCACCACCCGCGCCTGTTCTTCCGTGCCACGCCGCAGGTAGCGCTCCTGCTCGGCCGCCGTGGCGCCGGCAGGAGCCGTCCCGCCTTCGGTCACCTGGCCAAACAGGCCCGCCACCTTGCCGTAACAGGTGCGCCACGGTATCAGCCAGTCGCGCAAATTCATCCGCACTATCGCCACCTGTTCAGACAGTACGCGGCGGCGCGTGCAAAGCTGGTATTCCTCCGTGCTGCGGAACTGCGGTCTCCCCGACGGGCCAGGCTCCGCACAGAACTGGACTGGCGGCGCCGCCGCGTTGGCGGACTGCTTGATTTCCGCTTCCTCGATCGACTTGAACAGGGCGGCCTGCTGCGCCTGTAGCGTATCAAGGTGCTGCAGCATGGCGCTGCCGCCGGTGACATGCCAGGACATCACGCAGGTCACGACCAGCCCGATCAACAACATCAGCACAATCCAGAAAATGCGCCGGTTGAAGCGTTCCGCCACCTTGACCAGGCCGGGGAAGGCGTAGCGCGCCAGGGTCAGCCGGGTCGGCTTGTCCCAGTGCGGCGCCCGTGCCGGGGCGGTGGGCGGCCCCGGCCGGAACAGCATGGTGCGCATCCAGTTGCTCCAGTCGCGCCGGTTCTCTTCGCCCACCACCAGCAGCGTGAAGGCGATGGTCAGCCCCGTCGCAGGACGGGCGGCGGCGTTCAGCTTGTCCTTCGCGCACAGCACCTTGACCGCCTGCGCCACGCGCTGCTCGTCGCTGTCGGGCGGCGTCAGGCCAATCGCGCACAGTTCATCGATGTGCGGTTCGCCATCGTCGTGGTTGTGGAAGTTGTAGAGGCTCTTGTCCCAGCGTCCGGAGATGTGGTCAAGCAGCAGGAAGACTTCATTCAGTTCGCGTACGAAGATGAAGTCTTCGATCCGTTGGCAGGCAGCGCTGCCGTTTTCCTCTGGGTTGGAAGACATGGCGCCTCCCCTTGTCAAATCGTCACTTCATTGTGCGCCGACCTGCAGGGGGAGGATTTTGCGCTGTGTCAAAGGAGCGCCGTTTATTCGCCGGGGCGGTACTTGCGCTCCAGGTTCTTTTCGATGTCGTCCTTGTAGAACAGCACATCCTTGAATTCGCCGCGCGCATACATCTCGGCCTGGTCGTTGAAGTGCGGCGACGCCGGGTCACCGCTCTGGCCGCCAGCCAGGATGCTCTTGGCCTTCACCTTGGGCCCAAACTCGACGGCAGCCACGAAACTATTGCCGCGCTCGCCATAGATGCGCTTGGTGCGCTGCTGCGACGTCATGCCGTAAGCCGCCAGCGCGCCCCAGTTGCCCGAAGCGTAGGGCACCGGGATGCTCGGCTTGTTGTCGTCGAAAGGCTGCACCACATCGCCGGTCAGGCGCTGGAAGCGGTTGATCTCGCCCCACGGCGTTTTCCACGTGCCAAAATCAGACGCGAGCTTGTTCGAGGCCCGCACCAGGGCTTCCAGCCGCTGTTTCGACGTCAGCTGCGTGGCCAGGTAGTCCAGCACCTGCATGCCCTTTTCCTTGGCGGCCGGACCGTATTGCTTGACCTGGTCCTGCAGCCAGTAGATCGCCACCGACGTCGGTACCGACGCCAGCGAATAGCGCATATCCCAGTCGCGCAGCAACGTGATCTGCTCGGTCACCGCAGCCTTGGCCAGGTCGCTGGCGGGCGACTCGTCATAGGCGCGCACCAGCAGCGGCAGCAGCGGTTCGAAGGCGGTCAGCTGGCTGTCGTACGCGGCCGCGATCAGGCTGTCGATGGTGAAGTCCTTCTTCCCTTGCAGCACGCGCACGGCGTGGATGCCGCGCGCATTTTCAGGGTTGACCGACATATAGGCCGGATAGTCTTCCGGGCGCGGGCTATAGGCGCCGGCGGCGGAGTACGGCCAATTGTTGGTGTTCTGGATCCAGCCATTCTTCGGGTTGAATAGCTGGATGGTTTCGCGCACTGGGTGCAGCCCCTTCCAGTCGGTGGCCGGATCGGCGCCATCGACCGGCTTGGCGAAGTCGAAGCGGCGATCGCGCACCGGCATGAAATTGCCATGGAAGTAGGCAATGTTCCCGTCCGCATCGGCGTACACGGTATTGTTCGAGGAATTGGTGCGCAACTCCATCGATTTGTAGAAGGCTGCGTAATTGCGTGCCTTGGTGCGGATGAAGGACTGGGTCAGCGCCTTCATCGGCTCGTTCATCATCGCCACCGATACCCATTTGCCGTCCTGCTCGCGTACCACCGGGCCGCGATGCGTGAAGTAGGCCGTCACCGTCTTTTCGGCCATGCTGCCGTCGGCGGCCCTGTACGGCAGCCGCACGGTCTCGGTGCGGAAGGCGCGCAAATCCTTGCCGTACTGGTAGAAGTATTTGCCATCCTTCTCCACCACGGTTTCAAGGTATTCGTCGATTACATCGCCGCCGCCGGAAGTGTGCATCCAGCCGATACGGTCGTTGAAGCCCTGGTAGACAAAGAACTGGCCCCAGGTCACCGCGCCGTAGGCGTTCAAGCCTTCCTGGCTGGTCACATGGATCTCGGGACGGAAGTAGAACGAGGTGTGCGGATTGATCATCAGCAGGGCGTTGCCCGATTTGCTCAGCGCCGGCGCAATGGCGAAGCCATTCGAACCGCGCGGCTCGTTATCGAGGTCGCTGCCGCGCGACGCCAGCACGGGCGCGGGGCGCTTGCCGTAAAAAGCTTCCAGCGGCTCCAGCTTCACCGATTCGATGTCGCCGCCGATGCTGCCCTCGCTGAAACTGAGCGCCATCCAGGGCTCGAAACGGGTCAGCAGGCGCGGAGTCACTTGCGGATGGGTGTGCAAGTAGAAGTTCAAGCCGTCGGCCCAGGCCACCATCAGCTTCTTCAGCCAGTCGGGGCTGGCCTTGTACTGGGTCTTGAGCTGCTCCGGCGTGATGAACAGCTTCATGCGCAAATCCTGGAACAGCGCCTTTTCGCCCTCCACTTCCGCCAGGCGGCCCATGGCATTGATGAAATTCAGCTCGACGCGCTTGAAATCATCTTCCGCCTGGGCGTACACCATGCCGAACACCGCGTCCGCGTCACTCTTGCCGTATATGTGCGGGATGCCCCATTTGTCGCGCAAGATGGTGACGCGCTTGGCGATCGCCTGCAGGCGCAGCACTTCAGTGGGACTGAACCGGGCCGCGGCCTGTGGCGCGGCCGGCGCGGCGATGGCGGGAATGGCGTGGATGGCACAGAACGCGGCCAGCGCGGCACTCAGTCTTTGCATGCTTTTATTGCTCCACCAGTTGTGCAATGCGCTCGCGCAGTTCGGCGTTTTCGGCGCGCAGGGCGGCATTCTTTTCCTTCAATTGCGAAACTTCCAGGCGCAGCACCTCGACTTCGGTCAGCGGCGCCGGGCGCTCGGCCGCGACATGTGCTCCTGCATCGTAGGCGCCAGCCTCGGGCGCTTCCTTGGGCGGCCTGGCCGGCCGGTTGGCAGCACGCTGTTCGCGGATTTCACGCGCCGCCTGCTGCAGGAATTTGCGGCCGCCCGCGACGGCGGTCTTCTGGTCTTCTTCCGACAGCGTGGCCACGGTGGCTGCGGCGTTGATGGAAATCGTCCCGGCACGCACCGCGTCCACCAGTTCCGGCGTGGCGCTGCGCGTGATCTTTTCGATCTGGCCAAGCGTATTGGCGCTCAGGCGCGCAGCGCGGGCGATGTCTTCGCGCTTGGCTTTCACCTTGGGCGGCGGCGCAGCTTCTTCACTTTCCGGATCGGGCGGCGCAATGGCGGCGTCTTCGGCTTTGGCACGCTCCATTTCAGCCTGCTGGCGCTTGGCCAAAATCTCCTGCTGGCGCAAGGCCAGCACGCCGCGCTGGAAGTCCGACACACTGCGTCGGCCCAGATGATTGTCGATCATCCACAGCATCACGTCTTCCATATCCTTGAAGCTCGTGTTCTGCGTCACCTTGAACGGGATGCCGTGCTGCTGGCAGATCGAATAGCGGTTATGGCCATCGACCAGGACATCGTTCCACAGCACCAGCGCATCCCGGCAGCCTTCGGCGAGCAGGCTGCGTTCCAGCGCGGCACGTTCTGCCTCGGTCAACGGTTCGATATAGTCCCGCAGGACGTCATTGATCTTGATTTGCATGGGTCTTTCCAGGAATTCTGCGACCAGCATGCTACAACATTCCACAGCGATTACAAGCGCTGCCAGAATTGCAAGCTCTGGAACTTAACGAAAAGTCATGCCATAATAGCGGGCTACGACCAAGCCCCGATGGTGAAATTGGTAGACACACCGGACTTAAAATCCGTTGGCCGCAAGGCCGTGCCGGTTCGATTCCGGCTCGGGGCACCACCATTGCAAATCCCCTCAAGACTTGCCATTTGCCGATATAGTATGCGTTAATTCGTATACTTTATTTGGTCTTTTCCGCTCGAAGGGCATTGCATGAGCCTTGTAGTCCAGACGCTTTCCGAACAAATTTTCACCCTGGTCCGCGACCGCATCATTGCCGGCGGCTTCCCTTCGGATGCGCCGATCCGCCAGGATGCGCTGGCCGCCGAACTGGGCGTTAGCAAGATCCCGCTGCGGGAGGCCCTGGCGCGCCTGGAGCAGGAGCGACTTCTGGTTTCCCATGCCAACCGTGGTTTTTTCGTCCGCCCGCTGAGCGCCGAGGAGGCGGAAGAGGTCTACGCGCTGCGCCTGCGCCTCGAACCCGACGCGGTTGCCGAGGCTTCGAAGATCGCAACGCCGGACGACAAGGCCGCCGCGAAACGGGCGCTGGAAGCGCTCGATAAAGCCATGGTGGCGAGCAAGGACCAGGTGGGCAGCCTGAATCGCGCCTTCCACATGTCGCTGGTGCAGCCGTTGGCACGGCCGCTGACGGTCCAGATCATCGAACGCCTGAACATCATGTCGGAACGCTATGTGCGCAAGCACCTTGAACCCGCCGGCCGCGAGGACCGGGCGCACAAGGAGCACCATGCGATGCTGGAATTGTGGTCGCAGGGGAAGGCAAAAGCGGTCGCGGCGATGATGCACGACCACATCGCCTCGACCCTCGAAGATTTGCGGCGCGAATTCAGGAATTGACGGCGCGGCGCAAGCGGCTGTTCCAGCGGCCGTAACTGAAGTAGAACGCCAGGCCAAGCAGCATCCAGACCAGCGTGAAGATCTCGCTCTCCACCGGCAGGCTGGAGAAGATGAAGATGCAGCCTGTGATGGAAACCAGGCCGACCAGCCAGTACAAAGGCGTCTTGAAGCTGCGCTCGATATGCGGCAGCCTCTTGCGCAGCACGATCATCGACAGCGACACGGCCACGAACGCAATCAGCGTGCCGGCATTCGACAATTCCGCGATCTTCTTGAGCGGGACAAAGCCGGCGAAGACGGCCACGAAGATGCCGGTCAGCGTCGTGATCAGGGCCGGCGAACCCTTGGCGTTGACCTTGGCCACCGCCTGCGGCAGCAAGCCGTCGCGCGCCATCACGAAGAAGATGCGGCTCTGGCCATACATCATCACCAGGATCACCGACGGCAGCGCCACGATCGCCGCCACGCCCACCAGGCTGGCAATCAGCGGATAGCCGATCGAGCGCAGGACATGCGGCAGTGGGTCACCGCTTTGGGCAATCTCCTGGAACGGGATCACACCGACGGCAACGCTGGCCACCAGCATATAGATCAGGGTCGAGATCAGCATCGAGCCGATGATGCCGATGGTCAGGTCGCGGTTGGGATTTTTCGCCTCTTCCGCGGACGTCGACACCGCATCGAAGCCGAAGAAGGCAAAGAACACGATCGCCGCGCCAGCCATGATGCCGTACTTCTGCCCTTCCATCTCATGGGCGAGGAAACCGTAGGCCGCGAACGGGTCGTAGTTGCCGGCCTTGATTGCCGGCAGCCCGAGCAGGATGAAGGCCGCCAGGGCCACGATCTTGATCACCACCAGGACGATATTGATGGTGGCGCTTTCGCGGGCGCCCACCAGCAGCAAACCCATGACGGCCAGCGATACCAGCACGGCGGGCAGGTTGACCAGCCCGCCCGCTGCCGGGCCGTTCAGCAGGTAGGCTGGCAACTGCAGGCCAATGCCGTCCGACAGCCAGCCCACCAGGTGGGCCGACCAGCCGACTGCCACCGTGGAGCATGCGAGGCTGTATTCCAGGATCAGCGCCCAACCGACCACCCATGCGGCAATCTCGCCGATGGCGGAATAAGTGTAAGTATAGGCCGAGCCGGCGGTCGGGATCAGCGTCGACATTTCGGTGTACGCCAGGGCGGCGCAGGCACACACAATGCCGCACAAGGCGAACGAAACGATGACGCCCGGCCCGGCCAGTCCGGCGCCGATACCGATCAGCGTATAGATGCCCGTACCAATGATGCCGCCGATGCCCAAAGCAACCAGGTGCGGCCAGCTCAATGTCTTGGCCAGCGCCCTTCCGTCTTCCTCTGAGCGATGCAGAGGCTTCAATGGTCCGAGCATCCCCATCACGCGACCTTCAGTTTCAGGCTCGGTCGGGTGGCGGCGGCTTGTTCAACCATCGCGGTGACCTGGGCGCGGCGTGCGCCGGACAGCGGCAGGCGCGGCATGCGCACGCGCTCCGAGCCGCGGCCCATGATCTGCTCGGCCAGTTTGATCGACTGGACCAGGTCATGCTCGGCATCCAGGTGCAGCAGCGGCAGGAACCAGCGGTAGATCTCGCGCGCGGTGGCGATATCGCCCGCTTCCAGCGCCTTCACCAGCATTACCGATTCTTGCGGGAAGGCCGAGGTCAGGCCGGACACCCAGCCCTGGGCGCCCAGCAGCAAGCCTTCGAAGGCCACGTCGTCCAGGCCGGCGAACACCACATAACGGTCGCCGAAGGCGTTGTACATGTCGGTGAAACGGCGGGTATCCGGAGTCGATTCCTTGATCGCCACGATGTTCTCGACCGGGCGCAGCGCTTCCAGCACTTCATTGGTGATCGCGACGCGGTAAGCGGTCGGGTTGTTGTACAACATGATCGGCAGTTTGGTGGCTTGCGCGACGGTGGTGAAGTGGGCCACCAGTTCTTCGGTCTTCGGCACGTATACCATGGCCGGCAGCAGCATCAGGCCGTCGGCGCCGATGGCTTCCGCATCGCGCGCCCAGGCGGCGGCGGCCGGCGTGGTCAGCTCGGACACGCCGGTGACGACCGGCACACGGCCTTTGACCACTTCCACGATCGCCTTGAGCAGCGTACGCTTCTCGTCGGCGGTCAGCGAATTGTTTTCGCCGCAAGTGCCCATGGCAATGATGCCGGTGACGCCGTCGCGAATCAGGTCGTCGACCACGCGCTGGGTTTCGGTGAAGTCGATGGAAAGGTCTTCCTTGAACTGCGTGGTTACGGCAGGGAAGACGCCGCGCCAATTAACGGTCATTGCTATACTCCTTCAGAATCAATGGATGTTATACTGTATACGATTCAGTTTCGAAACGCAACGAGAAAGACGCACTTATGAATGTATTGGTGTTGGGTGGGGGCGTGGTCGGCCTCAATATTGCGCTGCAGCTCCAGTCGCGCGGGCTCGAGGTCACGCTGGTGGAAGCCGAACGCACGCGCACGGCGGCTTGTTATGGCAATGCTGGCCATATTGCGATCGAACAGGTCGAGCCATTGGCCTCGATGGCGATGGTAAAATCCGCGCCGCGCCGCCTATATAGTGTTGGCGGCGCACTGGCCCTGCCCGCTCGCGCCATGTCGACCTGGCTGCCTTTCAGCTGGCGCCTGGTGCGGGCGGCGAGGCCCGACCGTTTCGCCAAGGGCAAGGCAGCGCTGTCGGCACTGATGCTGAAAGCCATGCCGGCCTGGCAGCGCCGCGTTGCCGACCTGGGGGCGCCGGAACTGATCCGGCAGGATGGCCACTTCGTGGTCTGGGAAACGCCGGCCGGCGCACGGGCGGGCCTGGCGGCCTGGCAGGCCACCGACACCGGCCCGGCCACCTTCCGCCTGGCGACCGACGATGAACTGGTGGCGCTGCAAATCTTGAGCAAACGCCCTGTCGCCGGCGCCATCCGCTTCGAAAATACCGGCCAGGTGGTCGACAATGCGGAAATGCTCAAGGCATTGGAAGATGCCTTCCTTGCGCGCGGCGGGCGCATCGTGTTCGACCGCGTCGCGCGGCTGGCGCTCGATGCCGGGAAAGCGGGCGCCGTGCTGGCGGGCGGCGAAACGCTGACTGCCGGCAGTGTGGTGGTGAGCGCGGGCTTCTGGTCGGGCGAACTGTTACGCCCGCTCGGCCTGAACGTGCCGATCGTTGCCGAGCGCGGCTACCATATCCAGGATGCGCAAGGCAGCTGGCCGGCCGGCATGCCGCCGGTCGTGTTCGAGAACCGCTCCATGATCGTCACCGGCTTCCGTTCCGGCGTGCGCGCCGCCAGCTTCGTGGAAATTTCCCGCCCGGAGCTGCCGCCCGACCAGGGCAAATGGCAGCGGCTCAAGAAACATGTGTCCGAGCTGGGACTGCCCATCGATACCAGCCGCGTGGCCGAATGGATCGGCATCCGTCCTACGCTCCCGGACTACCTGCCGGCCATTGGCAAGGTGGGGTCGACTTCCAACCTGTACTATGCCTTCGGCCACCAGCACCTGGGCTTGACGCTTGGACCGGTGACCGGCGAGATCGTTGCCGACATGGTCATCGACGGCAAAGCGCCCGAGGAATTTTCCCTGGACCGTTTTCAGGAATAGCAGTCGTCCCTGGCCCGGCCCGCACCGTCCAGCGACACGCGCACGCTGTCCATCCGGGCAGCGTGCTTGTAGAACACGTCGGCGGCAATGTGGTGCCGGTTGCCATAGACTTCCGCCAGGATCGCGTACAGCACCGGATCATGCGCGCGCAAGTCATCGTCATTGACCACGGTCAGGGTGTCGGTGATGTAGGCTTTGTTGGAATTGAACCAGAATTGCGTGCCCTCGGCGAAGTACTCCTCCAGCGTGTTCGCCATATAAGCGCCCTGCCACAGGCGCTTCTCCCTGGCGGCAGCGTAGGCGGCCCGCAGGCGCGCGATCAGGTCCGGGTCGATGGTGCGCAAGGCATTCATGATGTTGTGCGAGAACTCGTGCACCATGATGTTCTCGCCAAAGTAGCGCGTGCCCGGCACACCCATGATGTTCTCCGCCGCACCGGTGGTGAACAGGCCGCCCATGCCGCGCGAACGGGCATTCCAGTACTGCTGGTCGGTCATCAGGCCGATGGTTTTCGCGTAATCGCGCACTTCGCATTTGGTCAGGCGGGGGTCGTCGATGGCGGGCTTTTTCCAATCCCGCTGCTCCGGCAGATCCGTCGTCCCTTCCGAAACCGCCATCACACCCACCCGCGCGCCTTGCCGCACAAGTTCGTCGCGCACATCGCGCCGATGTGACAACATAGCGGTCACGATGTCGCGCGCCGCCCAGATCGCGGCGTCCGGGACCAGCCCCGATCCGGTGACCGGTATACCCTGGGCATCGGCGTATTTGGCGTAGAACGGGTCAAGGCCAAGGCTGGCCGGCGGCTTCCTGATCGGTTCCACATGCGTGCAAGCCGTGAATGCGGTCGCGGCCACAACAGCCGCCAGTTTCGTCAAGCGAGTTTTCATGATTTATGTCTCTTGGTGTTGTTTAAGTATACTGTATACTATTTCATTTTAAGGAGCGTATCCACATGACCGTATTTGGAAACCTGATCAATGGCGAATGGGTCGTCACTGAAAAGACCTTCAACAACATCAACCCTTCGGACACCAACGACATCATCGGCGTCTACTCCACCGCCGGCGAAGCGGAGGTGAAGGCGGCGATTGCGGCAGCGCGCAGCGCTTTCGAAACCTGGCAGTTCTCGACGCCGCAGCAGCGCTTCGACATCCTGGATGCCGCCGGCAGCGAAATCCTGGCCCGCAAGGCCGAACTTGGAGCCCTGCTCTCCCGTGAAGAAGGCAAGACCCTACCCGAAGGCATTGGCGAAGTGACCCGCGCCGGCCATATCTTCAAATACTTCGCCGGCGAAGCGCTGCGCGCACATGGCGAAGTGCTCGACAGCGTGCGCCCGGGCGTCAAGGTCGAGATCACGCGCGAGCCGGTCGGCGTGATCGGCCTGATCTGCCCGTGGAACTTCCCGATCGCCATCCCGGCATGGAAGATGGCGCCGGCTATCGCCTTCGGCAACACGGTGGTCTGCAAGCCCGCCGAACTCACGCCAGGCTGCGCCTGGGCGCTGGCCGATATCCTCAACCGTGCCGGCTTGCCGAAAGGCGTGCTGAACGTGATCTTCGCCCGTGGCTCGGTCGCCGGCCCGCTGATGATCGATGGCTGCGACGCCATTTCCTTCACCGGTTCCGTCGCCACCGGCACCCGCGTGCGCGACCAGGCTGTGGCCAAGGGCAAGCGCGTGCAGTGCGAAATGGGCGGCAAGAACCCGGTTGTCGTACTGGATGATGCGGACCTCGACAACGCCGTCAACTCGGTCATGAATTCTTCCTTCTTCTCGTCCGGCCACCGCTGCACGGCATCGTCGCGCATCATCGTCACCGAAGGTATCGCCGACCGTTTCGTTGCGGCCCTTGCCGAAGCGACCAGCAAGATCAAGGTCGGCGACAGCCGCGCCGATGGCGTGGCGATGGGCCCTATCGCCAGCCAGGAACAGCTCGACATCGCACGCGAGGCGGTCGCCAAGGCCAAGGATGAAGGCGGCGTGATCCTGACCGGCGGCAAAGACCTGATCTTCAGTACGCCGGGCTATTACTACGCGCCGACCCTGATCGACAACACCACTTCGGCCATGACCATCAACAAGGAAGAAGTCTTCGGCCCGGTCGCCGCCGTCATCCGCGTCAAGGACCTGGAAGAAGCGATCAAGGTCGCCAACGACACCGAGATGGGCCTGTCGGCAGGCATCTGCACCAGGTCCCTCAAGGCGGCGGAAACCTTCAAGCGCCGCATCCAGTCGGGCATGGTAATGGTCAACCTGCCGACCGCCGGCGTGGACTACCACGTCCCCTTTGGCGGCCGCAAAGGTTCGTCTTTCGGTCCGCGTGAACAAGGCGCGTACGCAGCCGAGTTCTACACCATCGTGAAGACCGCCTATCAGTTCCCTCTCTGATCACACGCTCCGCCCCTCCGGCGGCGCTGGAGGAGCGGATGGAGCGGTCAGAATTTGTAGGTCAAACGCAGGTAGTAAGCGCGGCCGATCGGGTCGGACAGGCGCGGATCGTAGCCTGTCTGAGGGTTGGCGCTCTGGTTCGAGAACGGCGGATCGGTGTTCAGGAGGTTCTTGACGCCTGCGGTGATGGTCGCGTTCCTGATGCCGGTATAGGCCGCGGAAAGCGTCCACACCGAATTGGCTTCCACGTCGCGCTTGAACTGGGCCGGTACCGCGTTCTGGTCCTCATAGCCGGAGGAATAGCGCTGCGACAGCGTGGCGCTCCAGGCACCGTTCGACCAACGCAGGGCGAAGTTGTGGCGCCAGCGCGTGGCGCCGTTGTAAACGCCAATGCTTTCGAACGGCTCGCTGTCCGGCGTCGTTTGCCACACGTTGCTGGTGACGTAAGTGCCGTTGAACCAGGTGTCGAAGGCGCCAACCGGCGTTTGCGGGAAGCGGTACTGCAGCGTCACGTCGACGCCGGCGCTCTTGCGGATACCGAGGTTGGCCAGGGAAGACAGGTTGACGTATTCGAGCGCCGTGCCGGCTGCATTGTAGTGGAAGCGGTCGCGGTATTTTTCCGGGTTGTCGAACAGCTCCGCCTCGGTCAGCGCCGCGCCGATGCCATCCGTGACCTTGATGCGCCAGTAATCGATCGATGCGGTCAGATCCTTCACCGGTTCGAACACCATGCCGGCCGAATACGAGCGCGACTTCTCGGGCTGCAGGTCCGGATTGCCGCCGCTCTTGCCCGGCTGGACCGAATGGCAGGCCGTGAGCGGATTGACGCCGGGTTTTACCACACCGCCCGGGCACAATACGGGATCGTCGTAGGCGCCCACGGTCATCGTGTCGAAGGTCGGCGAATGCAGCTCGTACAGCGAAGGCGCGCGGAAGCCACTGCTGGCCGAGGCGCGGAACATCGCCTGCTTTACCGGCTGGAAGCGGATGCCCAGCTTGGGGTTGAACGTGCTGCCGGCATCGCTGTACCTGTCCTCGCGCGCCGCCAGTTGCAGTTCCAGCGTCTTGAACAGCGGCGCCACCACTTCCGCGTACACGGCCGACAAGTTGCGCGAGGCATCCTTGTCCTTTACGCCGAACAGCGCCGTTGCGCGGTAGATCGACGCCTGGTCGACCGTCGCATGGTTGACGGTATAGCTCGAATTCTCGATGCGGTGTTCCGCCCCGATCGCCAGCGCCAGCGCGCCGCCCGGCAGCGTCATCACGTCGCGCGAGGCGCGCAGGTCGATCCCCGCATTGCGCGCCTTGGTGTGGAGCGCATTGCCGATCAGGAGTGCATTCTGCAGATAAGCCGCGCCTTGCGCATCCTGCTGGCCAAACGGGTTGAGGATACCGGAATCGATGCCCGGCTGGATCATGGCATCCTTCACGTAGCCGCCCATGAAGTCCTGCGTGACGCGCGTGCGCGCATAGTTGGCGCCGCCCACCCAGTCCCAACCGAAAGCCGCACCTTCCACATTCAGCACGATGCGGTCGGACACGCCGAGATTCTTCGAAGTGCGCTGCCCTGCTTCCAGCGGACGCCAGTTGAACGACAGGTCCTCGCCGGTCAGACCATTCACGGCCGGCGTGCCCCCCGCCCCGCCCGGATACCACTTGTTATCGGCACGCATCTTGAGGCCGGTCAGCGGCGGCGGCGCAATGCGGCTGATATTTTCGCTTTCCGAATGCAGGTAATCGAGCGAAGCCAGGCCGTAGGCACCAAAACGCAGCGCGCCCTTCACATACGCTGTGGTCTGGCGGGTATCGGGAATATCGTCGACCAGGCGCGCGTAATCCTGGCGGCACGTGCCCATGTCCTTGACGCCATTGCCCGCCTGCGGCACCGTATCCGGCGCAAAGCAGCCCGACGCAAAGCGCGGGTTGCCGGTGATACCGTTGGCGGAGAAGAAGTTGGCCGGGAAGGTCGTGCCGCTGGTCTTGTTGATGCCGTAGGCCGGCTGGATGCCGGTCGACGAATAATGCCGGTCAATGGAGCGCACCCGCTTCTGGTCGTGACGGTCGACCACGCCGAAAATATTGTAGCCATCCTTTTCCAGGTCGCCGTAGCCCAGTGTGACGTTGCCGCGTTTTTCGCGGCCGCCCGCCTGCTGCGGGACAATGGCTTCAACCGTGCCGGAAATGCCGGTGAACGAACGCTTGGTGATGAAGTTGATCACGCCGGCCACCGCGTCGGTACCGTAAATATGGGATGCGCCGTCGCGCAGGATCTCCACGCGGTCAAGCGCCGCGAACGGAATCGCATACAGGTCGACGCTGTTGCCATCGAAAGGATGGTTCGCCAGCCGCCGCCCATTCAGCAGCACCAGCGTGCGGTCGTCGCCCAGGCCCCGCAGGTTGGCCGACGACTTGCCGCCGCCGTCGAAGCCGATGCTGGTGCTGCCCACCGTCGTTTGCTGGTTGGCCGATACGGAGTTCAGCACTTCCTCCACCGTGGTCATGCCTTTGCCCACGAATTCCTCGGCCTTCATGACCGTGACGGGCAAGGCGGATTCGCTGGCGATGCGCTTGATCGACGAGCCGGTCACCGTTACGCGCTGGACGTCTTTGTCGGGCTCCTGCTGCTCCTGCGCCAGCGCCGGCATCGCGCCGCCGAATGCAAGCAGAATGGCGAGATGGATGCGATTGATTTGAAACATTCTCTTGGTCTCCTCTTTGAACGACTTATAAAAACTTGTGCGTTCAATCTTGGGATCTTCACGAGGAGACTGCGCCGCAAATCCTGCGCAACTTGCAAAAAAACGCTTCAGGCTGCGATGGTGAGGACGTCGTCCGACGACTGGCGCGCGAGCTGCCTGAACGCCGCCGGCGCCAGGCCGAAGCGGCGCGCGAAGGCCCGTGAGAAATGGCTGGGGTTCGTGAAGCCGAGTTCGACCGCGACGTCGATGATGCGCGCGTCGCCCTCCGTCAACATGTCGCGCGCGCGTTCCAGCCGCAGTTTCATCAGGTACTGGTGCGGCGGCATGCCGACCGACTTGTGGAATTCGCGCGAGAAGTGCGACTCGCTCATGGCGCAGGCATCGGCCAGCTCCACCACGGGAATGTCCTCCGCCATGCGCTGCGCCATGTACGCCAGTATTTTCTGCAAGCGCGAACCGGCCAGGCTGCTGGAGGCAGAGGCGGCGGGCAACTGGGCATGCTGCTGCAACAGGTATGCCACCAGCGCCGACGTCAGGTGGTCGCGGAATTGCGGCGCCCAGCTGCCGGCCAGCGTTTCGGCATCGAGCAGCTTGCGGGTCAGGTCCGTCACCACCCGGTCCGGCGCCACCCAATTGCTGGAAAGCGTGCGCAAATCCTGGCCGCAGGCCGCCGCCATGGCATGCACCGCCGGCGTCGGGATGAAGATGTTGACGATGTCGCAGCCGCTCAAACGGCGCCAGCGCCCTTTCGCGCCGGGCATGCAGACGCGGAAGCGGTTGGCGCCAATCACGCCGCTGGAAATGGGCTCGCTATCGTTCCAGATTTCGGACTGGTGGGGTTCCTGCTGGATCGCGAGGCGGTAGCTGTCGGGATGCGGCACGATGCTGCGGATCGCGTCATCGGGACCATCCGCCGTCCAGCGTACGATCACCGCGCCCGATGTCGGCAGCGGCCCGATACACGTACGCAGCGGACCGTTGGCGCCGGTCAGGCGGAACCATTCCTTGAGTGCGGCAATATCCGTGGACTGAGCCATGATTGACCTATCGACAAATCGTATACCGTATAATACTTGAGGATTTCCACTTCAACAAGGCGATGCCGCGCCACGGTCGCCCGGGCGCCACAGGCGGTTATACTGATGCCCATGAAAACTCTGCTTTCCGCTGCGGTCGTGGCAGCACTCCTGACTGGCTGCGCCGGCATTGGCGCACACGGCTTTTACGCCAATCCATCGGCTGCCAGCACGTTCGAAATGTGCAAGACGCTCGTCGCCGGGGCGCCCGACATGGATTTTGCCAACGCCCTGCGCATGGAATTGGGCCGCCGCGGCGTGGCCGAATCGTCCTGCCCTGGCATCATCAAGCAGCGCGAAAACCTGGTAACCGCCGGTGTTGTTGCGGGCGTGGTAGCGCTGGCGGTCGCAGCCAGCAGGCATAGCGACGTCAGCGTCGGCGTCGGCGGCACCATCGGCGTCTACGGCGCTTCCGACATCCCGTACGGCCCGGCTTCCGCGCCGCTGGCCGATCGCGACTGGGCCTGGGACCAGTACATTGGCGACAATGGCAGCGCCATTTGGGCTTGCCGTGGCATCCAGACCGGCGCCCTGACCGATCCATCCCGCTGCAACGGTAAACCGCTGGTCGACAACATCTGGCCCGGCCCGGCCGCCCCATTCCGGTAGAACTTTTTCGCGTGGGCGCGCTCCAAGGTAATGTCCTATATTGAACCTGGAGGCGACATGGAAACGAATGGCAACGACGTGCCCGCACGCATCGATTCCCTGGAGAATCGCGTACGTCATCTGGAAGTCATGACCGGCGAAATCCGGACCAAGGTCGACAGCGTGGCGCATGACATGGCAAACAATATGGCCACCAAGGCCGATGTCGCCATGCTGATGGCTGAAATGGCCCAGCAAAAAGCCTATGTCTCGGACCGCCTCGAACAGCACCTGAGACTGGTACTGGTCACCCTTGCCGGCAGCCTCATCGCCGGAATCACCATCATGACCTTCGTGCTCAACTACGCCACGCCCCCGCGCCCGCCGGCAGTGCAGCCCCAGCCCATCATCATCACCGTGCCGTCGAACAACTAGCTAGGCAAGCTTGAAGACTGACTTGAGTTCTGCGACCTGCTCCGGGTTCAAAGGGCTGGTCGGCGTATTGCGCAGCAGCAAGAACAGCTTGGCCGTCTCTTCCAGCTCCTCTGTTGCATGGACGGCAGCTTCGATCGACGTCCCCGAAACAACCGGCCCGTGGTTGGCGAGCAGCACCGCGCAATGTTTGCGCGCCAGACCACGGATCGCATCGCCCAGCTTCGGATCGCCGGGACGGTGATAGGGAACCAGCGGCAGCCGGCCTATTTTCATCACGAAGTAAGCGGTCAAGGGCGGCAAGCAATCGTCATGCTTCAGGCCGCACATGCAGGACACCGCGGCGGAATGCGTCGAATGCAAATGCACGACTGCGCCTGCCCCAGCACGCTCCTCGTACATCGCACGGTGCAGGAAGGCTTCCTTGGATGGCGCATCGCCGCTGACATGGCGGCCGTTCCAGTCGAGTTTGGCCAGCCGCGCTGGATCGAGACGCCCGAGGCAGGCGTTGGTCGGCGTCAGCAGCCAGCCGTCATCCAGCCGCACGCTGATATTGCCGCTGCTGCCGGCGCTCAGGCCACGTTCGAACAGGGAACGGCCGAAAGCGGCGATCTCTTCGCGCAACGCGGCTTCACCGCGGCCGGTGGAAATCATGGTGCTCATTGCAGTTTGTCCCAGGCCTTGAGGAAGAAATCCTCGCTGCCAAAATTGCCGGACTTGAGTGCGAGCGCCAGCGGCCGCATGCCGTTGTCGCTCAAGGTACTCGTCCACGGCACACCGGGATCGATTTCCGGCCCGATGCGCAACCCCGTCACGCCGAGGGCCTTGACGACGGCGCCGGAAGTCTCGCCGCCGGCCACGATCATACGGCCCACGCCGGCCTGCACCAGGCCGCGCGCAATCGTCGCCAGCGCATTCTCCACCAGATTGCCGGCTTGTTCGATGCCGAGTTCGGCCTGCACCAGCCTGACTGCCTCGGGCGTGGCGGTGGCATAGACCAATACCGGTTGTTGCGCGAGGCGGCTGCCTGCCCAGTCAAGCGCTGCCGCAATGACATCGTCGCCGCGCGCCAGGCGTATGGGATCGACGTGAAAGGAGGGGAAAGACGCGCGCATGACTTCCACTTGCCTTTGCGTGGCCACGGAACAGCTGCCCGAAATCACGGCGCGCAGGCCGCCACTCTCCGGCAACGCATCGGCGACGGCATGCGCCGCCAGCAGGCCGCGGTGGCGGAAGTTTTGCGGCAAGCCCAGTGCGATGCCCGAACCGCCGGTCACCAGCGGCAAGTCGGCACAGGCCGCGCCGATCGCGTCAAGGTCGGCATCGCCGAGCGCGTCGACGATGGCAAGGCCGTGGTCCTGCCGGCGCAGCGCGTCGAAGCGTTCGCGGATCGCCGCAGCGCCCTGGCACACTATCGTGTGGTCGACCAGTCCGACCTTGCGCTGCGCCTGCTGCTGCAGCACCCGGACCAGGTTCGCATCGGTCATCGGCGTCAGCGGATGGTTGCGCATGCCGGACTCGGAGAGCGGCACATTGCCGACAAAGAGATGGCCCTGGTACAAGGTACGCCCGTTGGCGGGATAGGCCGGACAGGCGATGGTGAAACCGGCGTCCAGCGCTTGCATCAAGGCTTCGGCGACGGGACCGATATTGCCGCGTGGCGTGGAATCAAAGGTCGAGCAATACTTGAAGAAGAACTGCCGGCAACCGGCCGCGCGCAACCAGCGCAACGCCGCCAGTGACTGCGCCACCGCTTCCTCGACCGGAATAGTGCGCGACTTCAACGCAATCACCACCGCGTCGACATCATCGGGCAGCGGCGCTTCGGACACACCAATCAATTGCACGGTACGCATTCCCGCCTTCACCAGCATGCCGGCGAGATCGGAGCCGCCGGTGAAATCGTCCGCAATACATCCCAACAAAGCGCTCATGGCCTGCCTCCGGCCACGGCGGCCAGCGCCGCCGCCGGCGCGCACTGCTTGGCGAAACGGGCGATGTGGTATTGCCCGATCGGCGTGCTGGTGGCGCCGGTGTGGATCAGCTCCGCCATCACGCTGCCCACGCCCGGCCCCAGCTGGAAGCCTTCGCCGGAGAAGCCGAAGGCGTAATACAGGCCCGGTACGCGCGCACTCGGCCCCATGGCCGGCTGGCTGTCCTCCATATAGCCCTCGATCCCGGCCCAGACGCGGATGATGTTCAACTGCTTGAGTGCCGGTACCACGCGCGGGGCGTTTTTCAGCTTGTACAATGTGCGGCTCGGGTTCACATAGGCGCGCACGTTTTCAAGGTCCGCCGGTTCATGGCCTCCGCCGCCGATGATGATATTGCCGCGCGCAACCTGCCGCAGGAATACCACCTTCTCGAACACATCAGCCATCGCACCGATGGTTGGCCCGATGGCATAAGGCACGGGTTCAGTGACGCACATCTGCGGCGCTTTGGCGATCATCGGCACCGGTTCGCCGAAGGCGCTGCTGATACGGTTGCCCCATGCGCCGGTGGTGACGAGCGCCACGGGCGCGCGGAAGGTCCGGCCATCGGCGGCGGTCACGCGGAACTCCTCGCCATCCTTTTCGACGCTGACGATTTCGGTATTCTCGAATACTTGCGCACCTTCGCGCGCTGCGGCACGGCCGATCGCCGGCGCCGCCAGGCGGGGATTGGCATGGCCGTCATAAGGGGCATAGCAAGCCGCCGTGATTTCCGGTCCCAGGTAGGGGAAGCGTTCGCGCAGCACCTTTGCGCTCATCATCTCCATGCCCAGCCCGAAGTCCTTCGCGTCTTCCGTGTATTTCAACATCCGCTCTTCATGCGCCGGTGTGTAGCCGACGCGCAGATGGCCGTTCAACAACAACTCGACATCAGCGCCGAACAATTCCTTGAACTGCAGCCAGATCTCGCGCGAACGGTTGGACAGTGGCAGCTGGTCGACCGGGCGGCCCATCCGGCGCGTATTGCCGAAGTTCACGCCGCTGGCCTGCTGACCGATCAGGCCCCGTTCGAGCAAGATCACGGACAGCCCGCGCTTGCGTAAAAAGAAGGCCGATGAAGCCCCCATGATGCCGCCCCCGACAATGATCACATCCGCTTTTTGCGCATTCATTCCATCTCCTCCCCCACCGCCATCCACAGCGGCTTGACCGGCGCCTGTCCCCGCAGGCGCCCTACCTGTTCCACCGGTACGCTGGCGGCATGAGCGATGACTTCCGCCCCCGCGTGACCGCAATACCGCCCCTGGCAACGCCCCATGCCGACGCGGCACAATGCCTTGGCACGGTTTGCCTCCAGTGCGGCCTTTCCGCTCACAGTGCGGCGCAATTCGCCCGCTGTAATCGTTTCGCAACGGCAGACGATGGCGTCGTCCGGCAGCAGCGCCGCCTGCTGCGCCGGCCACGGAAACGCTTGCGCCAGGCCCCGGCGGAAACGCTCCATGCCTGCCTGTTGCGCCCGCAGCCCCTGCAATTCGCCTTCCGCCACCGGGAGTTTGAAATCCTTCAGCACCGCCATGGCGGCCAGGCGGCCGCCAATTTCCGCGGCATCCGCACCGAGCACCTTCATGCCGTCGCCGGCCAGGTAGACGCCTGGCACCGAGCTGCGTCCATCTTCCCCGACCTCGGGCAGCCACTGGCGAGTCTCATGGTCGAAACGGAAGGTGCAACGCGCCAGGTCAGCCAACTGGGTTTCAGGGCGCAGGTGGTAACCCATGCCCACCGCATCGCATTCGAAGGAACGCTCCTTGCCGTGCCGGTCGCGGATCACCACTCCCCGCACCCCGGCGTCCGGCGAACCCTTGATTTCGACCGGCGTGATACCGGTCAGCACCGGCACGCCCGCGCGTTTCAGGTTTGCCACCAGCGCCAGGCCATCGCGCAGAACCGCAGGGCGCGCCAGCAGTTTCGGCAACGCGGCCACGCGGCGCATGAAGGGCGAAGTGTCGAGCACGCCAGCGACCGTGGCGCCGGCCTGCACATATTGCGAAGCCACCAGGTACAGCAGCGGCCCGCTGCCGAGAAACACGACTTGCCGGCCGATCGCGCAAGCCTGCGCCTTCAAAGCAATCTGCGACGCGCCCAGGCTGTAGGTACCTGCGTAATGCCAGCCCTTGACCGGCATCAGGCGGTCGGTCGCGCCGGCGCAAATCACCAGCGCGTCATAAGGCAGGGCCTTGTTGCGTCCGGCCTGTACGACGTACAGCTTGCGGTCGGCGATATTCCAGGCCAGCGTCTCAGGCAGGTAATCGACCTTGCCGCGCAGCGCCTCAAAGCTGCCATGGAGCGCTTGCGCCTTGCCCGCTTCCGTGCCGTACAGTTTGGCATAGGGGCGGGTGAAGTTGCCAGGCTGGCGGCGGTAGATCTGGCCCCCGCAACTGCGGTTCTCGTCGACCAGGGTCGGGCGCAGGCCGGCGGCAACCAGGGTTTCGGCGCAGCGCACGCCGGAAGGCCCGGCGCCAATGACGATTACGCGCGGTTGGGCCATGTCGCCTCCGGTTGCGCCGTTACGATATGCATGCCATCTTCCACCACGGTGGTGCAGGCGCGCAAGCGCCCGCCGCCTGCGGCCCAGACCCAGCAATCCTGGCAGGCACCCATCAGGCAAAAGCCGGCGCGCTTGCCATCGCCGAATTCGGATGCGCGAAGGTGGCGCGCATTGTTGAGCACCGCGACCATCAGTGTGTCGCCGGCAAGGGCTTCCACGGCGTGCCCGTCGATGACCAAGCGTACCCGCTGGCGTCCGGTTTCAGCCAGGCGTGCAAAGCGTCCGCCACCCAAGCCGGCGCGCTGTCCTGGAATCTCAATCATATCCACTTCTCTCCTTTCAATGAATCTTCGGCGCCGCACCCGCCAGCTCCTGCATCAGCAGTGGCGGGCTTGCCAGGACCGGGCATGGCAGTTGCGCCGCGAGGGTGTCGCGCAAGTGCGCCAGCGATGCCTGGGCAAGCACCAGCACATCCACTTCCCCTGCAATCGCCCTGGCCGCCTCAACAAGCAATGCGTCATGCCGCGCACGGTCGCCCGCCATCAGTGCCTGGTACGCCTCGGCGCGCAGCACCGTCTTGACAATGATCTCGCGTCCTTGTTGTGCGGCATGCGCTTGCAGCAATGCGCCGCTCGGTTCCACGGTGCTGGCCGCCGTGCAGAGCAAGCCAATGCGCGTCCCGCTGCGCACTGCTTCCGACATCATCGGGTCATCGATCTTCAGGATCGTTTGCGGTGTGAGCCGCCGCGCGATATCGACCGCCGGGGACATCGATGAACAGGTGACGACGATCAGGTCCGGTTGCGTTTCGGCCGCCAGTACGATCTGGTCGACCACGCGCCGGTACACCAGCGCCCCAGGCGCGCCGCGCAACAGGTCTTGCAACAGGCTTTCGTTAAGGATGTGGAAGCAGTCGGCATCGGGCATTTCGGCGCGTAAGCGCGCGCGGAAATCATCGACCAGGAAACCGACGGTATGGACAAAGGCAATGCGTTTACTCATTCATGACTCTCCCGCAAGCCCCGC
Source organism: uncultured Oxalobacteraceae bacterium (assembly GCA_965650885.1). Lineage (GTDB taxonomy): Bacteria > Pseudomonadota > Gammaproteobacteria > Burkholderiales > Burkholderiaceae_D > Rugamonas. Next base: position 19,668 of record CBFGQI010000020.1, on the reverse strand, counting down.
GCGTGCGGAGCGGATGAGTCATCATATTCGGAATTTGATATCATATAATTTACATTTTCTAACTTCATTCGGTCTCAACCGTTAATAATGGATGGCCTTTCCGATTTATCGTTTTTCGCGCTCGTGGTGAAATGCGGCAGCATGGCTGCCGCCGCCCAGGACCTGGGGGTGACGCCGCCGGCGGTCAGCAAACGCCTGGCCGCCATCGAGGCGCGGCTGCGTGTCCGCTTGCTGAACCGCACGACGCGACGGATGAGCTTGACCCCGGAAGGCGAAACCTACCTGGCCGAAGGCGAAAGAATCGTTGCCGATCTGGAAGCGCTGGAGCAAAAGATTTCCGGTGCCAGCGTCACCCCGCAAGGCCTGCTCCGCATCAACGCCACCCTCGGTTTCGGCCGCAAGCAGCTGACACCACTGATTTCCCGCTTCGCCAGGCAGTTTCCGGCAGTCGACGTGCAGCTGCACCTGAGCGAACGCCCGGTGAACCTGGTGGAGCAGGCCTTCGATCTCGCCATACGTTTTGGCGAGCAGCCGGACGCGCGCATTACGGCGCGCAAGCTGGCGGACAACCGGCGCTTCTTGTGTGCTTCGCCGAACTACCTTGCCGCACGGGGCACGCCGCAGTCGCCGCGCGACCTGCACAACCACAGCTGCATTGTGCTGCGTGAAAACGATGAGATTTATGGAAGCTGGCACTTCACGTCCGGCACCCGGCAGGAAGCGGTCAAGGTCAGGGGACCATTGAGCAGCAACGATGGCGAGACCGCCCTTGCCTGGGCGCTCGATGGACATGGCATTGTGTTGCGCTCGGAATGGGATGTGGCACCTTACGTGCGATCGGGGCGCCTGCGCCGGCTGCTTCCAGACTGGGCAGCGCCGCCGGCAGACATTTACATCATGTTCCCCACCAAAAGCCATTTGCAGGCCAGGACGCGTGCCATGGTCGACTTCATGCTGGACGCGTTTTCCGACAAACGGGGTAACCATCCGGCCACCGGCAATGATGCGCTGAGATGGTGAACCGCCTCGATACTGTGCAGCACGCGCTGCGCCAAGTCTGGCGGCTGTAGAACTGGCGAATAATGCGGTGTAGAGACGAAAGAAAGCCTTATTGTGCTAGCTGCGCCGCTTAGGCTGGCACCTTCGTTCGGGGAATGCTGAGTAAGATATCTCCAGCTTCTTCACCTCCCCTCCACGAAAGGAAAATCATGAGCATCGTCTACCGGCCCAAATACATCAGCTTCGATTGCTACGGCACTTTGACCAACTTCCAAATGGCGCCGATGGCCCGCAAGTTGTTTGCCGACCGTATCCCTGCGGAAGACATGGAACAGTTCTGCAGGGACTTCGCGACGGCCCGCCTTGACGAAGTGATGGGCGACTGGAAGCCTTACTACGAAGTGATCTTTGACTCGGTGCTGCGTACTGCGAACCGGTGGAAAATTCCATTCCACGAAGCGGACGTGCGTGCCATCTACGATGCCGTGCCCACCTGGGGACCGCATCCGGACGTCGTTGAAGGGCTGGCGCGAATCGCCGATAAGATTCCATTGGTGATCATGTCGAACGCCATGGATCACCAGCTGGTGCATAACGTCGAAAAGCTGAAGGTTCCTTTCCATCGCGTGTTCACCGCTCAACAAGCAAAGGCCTATAAACCGCGTCATCGTGCATTCGAGTACATGATTGAAAAATTGGGCGCCAAGCCGGAAGATTTCCTGCATGTGTCGTCCAGCATGCGCTACGACCTGATGCCGGCAAACGACATGGGCATCAAGAACAAGGTCTTCGTCAATCGTGGCCATGAGCCTGGCACGCCCTACTATGGTTACAGCGAAATCAACGATATCGGCGGATTGGCCGCCCTTGTCGGTCTCTAAAGATTGTCAGACACGCCACCAGCCTGCATATTGGAGATTGAACTGATGGACAACAACGAAACTTCGCCCAAACGAACGCTGCGCAGCGCTCGCTGGTTCCGCAAAGACGACCTGCCCGGCTTTGTGCACCGCTCGACCCTGGCTGCGGCAGGGTGGAGCCGTGAAGACCTCATGACCCGCCCAGTCGTTGGGATCCTGAACACGTGGTCGGACATCAACCCGTGCAACCTCAACCTGCGCGCGCTGGCGGAGGAGGTACGCACAGGCGTGCTGGAAGCAGGTGGCATCCCGTTCGAGGTTCCGCTGATGTCAATCAGCGAAAACATCATCAAGCCGACGTCGTTCCCGTTCCGAAACCTGCTGGCGATGGAGGTGGAGGAAACACTGCGTGGCTATCCTTTCGATGCCGTCGTCCTCCTCGGCGGCTGCGACAAGACGCAGCCGGCACTGTTGATGGGTGCGGCCAGTGCCAGGATTCCCTTCGTATTCCTCGCCAGCGGCCCGGCGACACCGCGCTCGGCGAGCGGCGGGCAGTTGGCAAACGCCACTGGCGTCTGGCGCTTGGTCGACCAGCTTCGTGCTGGCCAGTCGCAATGCGACTTCTCAACTTTCGAAAAAGATGTCATGGGCACGGTAGGCCACTGCGCCGAAATGGGCACGGCCTCGTCAATGGCGGCCCTTTGCGAGGCGCTGGGTGTGGCGCTGCCCGGCAGCAGCTTCGTGCCGGCCACTGACCGCCGCCGCAGCCATCTCGCCAGGGAGGCGGGCCGACGCTGCGTTCGCCTGGCAGACGACGGCGCCCCGCGCCCGGAAGAAATCCTCGATGCGCGCGCCTTCGACAACGCCATTACCCTCTTGTGTGCAGTGGGCGGCTCGACCAACGCGATCATCCACCTCCTGGCACTTGCCGGCCGCGTCGGCGTTCCTTTGAGCCTGGACCGCTTCGATGAGATAGGCCGCCGCGTGCCACTCATCGCCAACGTCCAGCCAGCCGGTGAACACTTGACTGAACGGCTGATGACGGCCGGTGGCGTCCCTGCCCTGCTCAAGACACTCAAGCCGCTGCTGCACCTGGACGCACGGACGGTTGACGGGCGTACGATCGGCGAGATCATCGAGTCGGTTGAAGTTCTCGACCCCGAGGTGATACGGCCGCTGGACCAGCCCGTGAAGACCGGCGAGACCCTGATCGTGGTGAAGGGCAATCTTGCGCCGGACGGCGCCGTGATGAAGACTTGCGCCGCCGACCCTAAGCTGTTCCGGCACCGCGGCCGCGCCGTGGTGTTCGAAGACGTGCAAACCATCGCCAACCGCATCGACGACCCCGCGCTCGATATCGATGAGAACAGCGTGCTGATTCTGCGCAATGCCGGCCCGGTGGGCGCCGCGATGCCGGAGTGGGGCATGCTGCCCCTGCCCCGTAAGCTCCTCGAGCGCGGCGTGCGCGACATGCTGCGTATCTCGGATGCGCGGATGAGTGGCACCGCCTACGGCGCGGCCGTGCTGCACGTCTCGCCGGAAGCCGCAGTGGGCGGCCCGCTCGCCCTGGTGCGCGACGGCGACATCATCGAACTGGACGTGGCTGAGCGTCGTCTGGAACTGTGCGTCGAGCCGGAAGAGCTCGAACGCCGCCGCCAGGCGTGGCAGCCGCCAGCCCGCACGCACGCACGCGGCTACCGCAAGCTGTACGATGACCACGTCGAACAGGCGCACCGTGGATGTGACTTCGATTTCTTGCGCGGTGCCGACCAGGAGACGCTCCCTGAGGGCCTGTTCGATGGCTGGGTAGGGGGCTGGTAATCATGGCAATTCTTTATCGATCTGACGCCCCGCGGGCAGCGGCTTGGGCGAAGTACTTTTCAGCGCATGCTCCCGACCTCGATTTCCGGGTGTGGCCCGACGCCGGAAATCTCGACGAAATTGAATACCTGATCGCCTGGCAGGCGCCGCCGGATTTGCTGGCTGCCCTGCCGCGGCTCAAGGTGCTGTTCTCCTCAGGCGCCGGGATCGATCACGTCGACTTCTCGACCGTTCCAGCGCACATTCCGATTGTCAGGATGGTCGAACCCGGCATTATCGATGGCATGGTGGAGTATGTGAGCCTGGCCGTGCTCGCCCTTCACCGCGACTTCTTTGATTATGTGGCGGCGAAAGCGGCGCGTGGCTGGGCCCCCCTGGAGGTGCCACCGGCGTCGGCGCGCTCCATCGGCGTGATGGGACTTGGCGTGCTGGGACGGGCGGTCCTCGATCGGCTCGCGGCTTATGGATTCAGGCTGCGCGGCTGGAACCGCTCGCCGCGAGACATTGATGGCGTGGAAATTTTCACCGGTGCCGACCAGCTGCAGCCTTTCCTCGCCGGCTGCGACATCCTGATCTGCCTGTTGCCGCTGACCTCGGCCACCAAAGGGATCCTGAACGCCGGGCTGTTTTCCGCGCTGCCGCGCGGCGCGGCGCTGATCAATGTGGGCCGCGGCCCGCACCTGGTCAATGCGGATCTGCTCGAAGCGCTGGATGCCGGCCAGCTATCGCGTGCGATTCTGGACGTGACCGATCCCGAGCCCCTGCCGCCGGAACACCCGCTCTGGTTGCATCCGCGGGTTTTCCTGACCCCCCATGTGGCGAGCATGACGCAGCCTGAGACCGCAGCTCCAATCCTGCTCGAGAACCTTCGCCGGCACCAGCGCAGCGAGCCGCTCAAGGATGTCATCGACCGCACCCGTGGCTATTGATTGCTGGTCGACCTGTTAGCGCTAGCCTTTGCTGGGCACAGGGACATCTGACAGATAAGAAAGAGGAATTAATGAGAATTGGCATTCCTGCCGAGACCTGGGCAGGCGAGACCCGTGTTGCCGCGACTCCCGAGACCGTGAAGAAATTATCGGTGAATCACAGGGTGATCGTCCAGCATGGCGCGGGTATGGCGGCTTCAGTCACCGACGAGGCATATGCAGCTGCTGGCGCCATCATGGGCAGTGCGGCTGAGGCATTCAATGCCGATATCGTGCTCAAAGTACGGGCGCCGAATCAGGACGAGCGTGCGCTGATCAAACCGGGAACAGTACTGGTCGGCATGCTCAATCCCTTCGACGCCGACAACCTTGCCGCAATGGCAGCGTCTGGCCTACGGGCCTTCGCGTTGGAAGCCGTGCCGCGCATCACGCGCACGCAATCGATGGACGTCCTCTCATCGCAGGCCAACATCGCCGGCTACAAGGCGGTCATGGTGGGGGCACATACCTACCAGCGCTTCATGCCAATGCTGATGACGGCGGCCGGCACGGTGAAAGCCGCCCGCGTGCTGATCATGGGCGTGGGCGTGGCGGGGCTACAGGCCATTGCAACGGCCAAGCGCCTGGGCGCGGTCATCGAAGCGTCCGATGTACGGCCGCCCGTGAAGGAACAGGTGGAGTCGCTGGGCGCGAAGTTTCTCGATGTGCCATACCTGACGGACGAGGAACGCGCGATTGCACAAGGCGCGGGCGGCTATGCGCGTCCCATGCCGCCGGATTGGATGAAACGCCAGGCGGAACTGGTGCATGAGCGCGCCAAACTCGCCGACATCATCATCACCACCGCCCTGGTCCCGGGGCGCACCGCGCCCGTGCTGATCAGCGAGGAAACGGTAAAGGCAATGAAGCCGGGCTCTGTGATCGTGGACCTGGCGGTGGCGCAGGGCGGCAACTGTCAGCTCTCCGAGCCTGGCAAGACCGTGACCAGGCACGGCGTGCATATCGTGGGCGAGCCGGACCTGGCCTGCCAGGTGGCGGCCGATGCGTCCGCATTGTACGCGCGCAATGTGCTCGACTTCCTCAAGCTGATCATCGGCAATGATGGCGCACTGGCCATCGAGCGCCAGGACGAAATCGTTAACGCGACGCTGGTATGTGCCGACGGCGCGGTACTGCGCAATTAAGGAGAAACGCAATGGAAACCAGTCATACCATCATCAATCTGATCATCTTCGTCCTGGCTATCTACGTTGGCTACCACGTGGTCTGGAACGTGACGCCGGCGCTGCATACGCCATTGATGGCGGTGACCAATGCGGTGTCGGCCATCATCATCGTCGGCGCCATGCTGGCGGCAGGCTTGACCGAAGGGCTGACGGGCCGTGTGGCGGGCACGTTCGCGGTTGCGCTGGCGGCTGTCAACGTATTCGGCGGCTTCCTGGTCACCCAGCGCATGCTGGAGATGTTCAGGAAGAAGCAACCCAGGGCCGCGCTGAAAGGAGGCAAATCGTGAACATGGCGTTTGTCAGCATAAACCTGGTGACGATGCTGTATCTCGTCGCTTCAGTATGCTTCATCCAGGCGCTGAAGGGGCTCTCCTCTCCCGCCAGCGCGCGCGTGGGCAATGCCTTCGGCATGAGCGGCATGGCCATTGCCGCCATCACTACCGTGGCGCTGATCCTCAAACTGCGTGCGGATGCCCTGGCTGCCGGGGCGCCCGGCCATGGCGGCACGGGACTGGCCCTGGTGGCCGTGGGCGTGGCGGCTGGCGGCGGCATCGGCGCCATGCTGGCCAAGCGCGTCGAAATGACCAGGATGCCGGAGCTGGTGGCGGCGATGCACTCGCTGATCGGCCTTGCCGCCGTATGCATCGCGGTCGCGGCGATCTCCGAGCCCCAGGCTTTCAGCATCGCTGCGCCGGGCCAGGCGCTGCCGCTGGGGAATCGCATCGAACTCTGTATCGGCACCTTCGTCGGCGCCATCACTTTCTCCGGATCGGTGATCGCGTTTGGCAAGCTGTCAGGCAAGTACAAGTTCCGCCTGTTCCAGGGCGCGCCAGTGGTGTTCGGCGGACAGCATTTGCTGAACCTGGGGCTGGCCGCGTGCATGGCCGGCCTGGGCCTGCTCTTCGTCTTCACGCCCGGCACATCGCCTGCGTGGGCGCCTTTTCTGCTGATGACGGCCATCGCCTTCCTGCTCGGGGTGCTGATCATCATCCCGATCGGCGGTGCGGACATGCCTGTGGTGGTGTCGATGCTGAACTCCTATTCCGGCTGGGCAGCGGCAGGCATCGGCTTTTCGCTGAATAACGCCATGCTGATCATTGCCGGCTCGCTGGTCGGCTCCAGTGGCGCAATCCTTTCCTACATCATGTGCAAGGCGATGAACCGTTCCTTCTTCAACGTGATTCTCGGCGGATTCGGCGGGGAAAGCGCGGGCGGCGGCAGCGCTGGCGCAGGTGCGCCACCAGCGCGCCCCGTGAATGCCGGCTCCGCCGATGATGCGGCTTTCATCATGACGAATGCGAATTCGGTCATCATCGTTCCTGGCTATGGCCTGGCCGTGGCCCGGGCCCAGCATGCGTTGAAGGAACTGGTGGAGAAGCTCACTCACAAAGGCATCAGCGTAAAGTATGCGATCCATCCAGTGGCCGGGCGTATGCCGGGCCATATGAACGTGCTGCTGGCCGAAGCGGAAGTGCCTTACGACCAGGTATTCGAGATGGAAGATATCAACGGCGAATTCGGCCAGGCCGATGTCGCATTGGTGCTGGGCGCAAACGACGTGGTCAACCCCGCCGCCAGGGACCCAAAATCGCCGATCGCAGGAATGCCTATCCTGGAGGCGTACAAGGCGAAAAGCATCATCGTCAACAAGCGCTCGATGGCGTCAGGCTATGCAGGCCTGGACAATGACCTGTTCTATCAGCCAAATACGATGATGGTATTCGGCGATGCCAAAAAAGTCATTGAGGATATAGTCAAGGCAACTGAGTGATTGGCCGGACGCTGCGCGCCGCAGCAGGCGTGATGTATTGATTCCCAACTCAACCAACATAGGAACTGGCATGAAACTTGAATCGTACTGGCTCGATACCGCACCGCCCTTCCAGGCGGCGGCCCAGGGCGCCGTTCCGCCGCGAGCGGACGTAGTGGTGGTCGGTGGCGGCTTCACCGGTCTTTCAGCAGCCCTGGCACTGGCTGAGCGCGGCGCCACGGTCGTACTGCTGGAGGCCGGCCGCATCGTGGGCGAAGCATCCGGGCGCAATGGCGGGCATTGCAATACCGGCTTGGCACATGATTATGCTGCGCTCGCCAGCCGCCTCGGCGAGGAACGCGCCCGCGCATATTATGACGCCTATAACGAGGCGGTGCGCACGGTCGAGGCCGTCGTGGCGCGTGAAAGGATCGACTGCGACTTCCGCCGCTGCGGTAAGCTGAAGCTGGCCGCCAAGCCAGAACACTACGATAAGCTGGCGCGCGCCTACGAATACCAATGCAAGGTCGAAACTGACATTAAGCTGGTGCCGCGATCGGAGCTGGCCAGCGAGATCGGCTCCGAGCAGTATTATGGCGGGCTGCTGCAGCCGCAAGGTGCCCAGATGCATATGGGCAAATTCGGCGTGGGTCTGGCCGAAGCCGCTTCGCGCGCCGGCGCCCTGCTCTTCCAGCACGCAGCGGTGCAGGACATTGAGCGCATCAGCGGTGGCTACCGCGTGAAGTCGGCGCGCGGCGACATCACGGCCGGCCAGGTCTTCCTTGCCACCGGCAATTCCAGCCTGGGGCCGTTCGGCCATTTCCGCCGGCGCCTGGTATCGGTCGGCAGCTTCATCATCGCCACCGAACCCCTGCCGCGCGAAGTGCTGGACCGCATCACGCCGTCGCGCCGCAACTACGTGACGACCAAGAATATCGGCAACTACTTCCGCATCACCCCCGATGAGCGTTTGCTGTTCGGTGGCCGCGCGCGCTTCGCCCTGTCCAATCCTGCCTCGGACGTCAAGAGTGGCCGTATCCTGCAGCAAGCCATGGCCCAGGTATTCCCCGAACTGGCGAACACACGCATCGATTACTGCTGGGGAGGCCTGGTGGACATGACCGCCGACCGCCTGCCGCGCGCGGGCCAGCACGAGGGCATGTTCTATTCGCTGGGCTATAGCGGCCATGGCGTGCAGATGTCCGTGCATATGGGCCGGCAAATGGCGGAAGTGATGGGCGGCCGCGCCGAGAGCAATCCGTGGCGCGACCTGGACTGGCCGGCGATTCCCGGCTATCACGGCAAGGCGTGGTTCCTCCCATTCGTGGGCGCGTATTACCGCCTGCAGGACATCCTGCACTAAGGAGCGATCAGGCACATGGCGCCTGGGATGAACCCGCTCAAGCATTAACTGCCGGGAATGACGCAAATTCGCCCCTTCCGCCGGGTTGGCAGGACATCAATCGACAGTTTCGGCTTGCGCGCCCGCTCTAACATGATTTCAGGATCACACGACGGAACCCATTATGCAAAACACTTCTCTTACTGAACTTGACCGCAAGCACTTGATTCATCCCGTAACCAACTTCCGCGCCCATGAAAAGCGCGGTCCCACCATTCTCACTGAAGGAAATGGCGCATGGCTGCGCGACGCTAACGGCAATGAGCTACTCGATGCCTTTGCCGGCCTGTGGTGCGTGAACACCGGTTATGGACATCAAAGCATCGTCGAAGTAGCGATGGAGCAGATGCGGCGCCTGCCGTATGCGACGGGCTATTTCAGCTTCGGCTCCGAGCCAGCTATCAGACTGGCCGCCAAGCTGGTGGAACTTGCGCCGCAGTCGCTCAAGCACGTGTACTTCACGCTGGGCGGTTCGGATGCCGTTGACGCCGCCATCCGCTATATCAGCTACTACCATCGCGCGCTGGGCAAGCCGGAACGCGACCAGTTCATTTCCCTGCAGCGCGGCTATCACGGCTCCTCGTCGAACGGCGCGGGCCTGACGGCCCTGCCGGTTTTCCACCGCAATTTCGGCCTGCCTTTGGCAAGCCAGCACTATATCTCTTCGCCCTATCCTTACCGTCATCCACAGGGGGCGGACCCGCAGGCGCTGATTGCCGCGTCGGTCGCTGAACTGCGCGCCAAGGTGGCGGAGCTCGGTAGCGACCGCGTGGCAGCGTTCTTCTGCGAGCCGGTGCAAGGCTCGGGTGGCGTAGTGGTGCCGCCGAAAGGCTGGCTGAAGGCGATGTCAGACGCCTGCCGCGAACTGGGCATCCTGCTCGTGGTCGATGAGGTCATCACCGGCTTTGGCCGCACCGGCCCCCTGTTCGCATGCGAGGCGGAAGGCGTCCAGCCGGACATGATGACCATGGCGAAAGGCCTGACTGCGGGCTACGCACCGATGGGTGCCCTGATGATGTCCGACGCCATCTACCATGCGATCGCCGAGGGCGCAGGTTCCGATATGCCAGTCGGCCATGGCCAGACTTACTCCGGACATCCAGTCAGTGCCGCGATCGGCCTCGAAGTGCTTCGCCTTTATCACGAAGGCGGCTTGCTGGCGAATTGCCAGACGCAGGCGCCACGCTTCGAACAAGGCCTGCGCGACCTGCTCGATCACCCCCTGGTTGGCGATGCCCGTAGCCGCGGGCTGCTCGGCGCGCTGGAACTGGTGTCCGACAAGGCCAACAAGACCGCGTTCGACCCGTCGCTGCGCATCCATGAGCGCATCAGCCAGGCTGCTGCACAGCAACGCGTGATCTTCCGTGCTTTCAATGACGGCAACCTCGGCTTTGCACCAGCCCTTTGCTACACCGAGGCAGAACTCGACTTGCTGTTCAAGCGTTTGCGCACGACGCTGGACCAGGTGCTGGCACAGGACGAGGTACGTCAAGCCTTACGCTGAATTCTTGGCTAGCTATCGTCGCGCACCGCACGATAGCGACAGGCTTTCGGCAAATGCGCCCCGCGCGGGGAGAATGATGGCGTTCTCCTCGACGGGGCTGCAAAATGAAGACAAGAAACTTTCTGATGTCCGCCGCCATGGTGGCATCGGCGGCAGTGGCCGCGCCGGCTGCGGCCGGCACCTTTGACGGCGGCGTCCCTGCCGCCTGGCAATGCACCGGCAGTTGCGGGACGTCGGGCGCCAACGGCGTGGTGCCGCTGGCGCCGGGCGGCGGCAGCGCCTATGGCTGGATCTCGAGCTACGGCAGCACCGCCGAAGTGGCATTGCCTGGCGTCGGCGGCATTGGCGCGGCGGCCAATGGGTCCACCCTGCGTTCGATCTCCTTCACGGCCGCAGCCGGCGCGGACCTGGACTTCCGCTTCAATTACATCAGCACCGACGGCGCCGGCTACGCCGACTACGCGTGGGCGCGGCTGCTGGATAGCGGAAATACACAGGTTGCCCTGCTGTTCACCGCCCGCACCAACGAAAACGGCGACGCCATCCCCGGCTTCGACATGCCGGCGCCTGTGGCAACGCTGACGCCTTTCCCCGTCGCCGTCGCCGCCGGGCAGACCATGTGGGCGCCGCTTGGCCCCGATTCCGACGAGTGCTACGACACCGGTTGCGGCGCCACCGGCTGGGTGCGTGCCCAGTACCAGATCGCCAACGCGGGCAATTACCGCCTGGAGTTCGGCGTGACCAATTGGGATGACGAAGACTTCGACTCGGGCCTGGCGTTCGACGCCATCAGCGTCGATGGCGCGCCCCTGCCGATTCCCGAGCCGGGACAGTATGCGATGCTGCTGGCCGGCCTGGCCATGCTCGGCACACTCAGGCGCCGGCCGCGCTGACTGCGGGCATGGCCAGGATCCGGATCGGCATTTCCGGCTGGCGCTACACTCCCTGGCGCGGCGTATTCTATCCGCCTGACCTGGTGCAGGCGCGCGAGCTGGAATTTGCCTCGCGCGCGGTGCCGACCATCGAAATCAACGGCTCGTTCTACTCGCTGCAGCGGCCGCAAAGCTACCAGGCCTGGTATGACGCCACGCCGGACGGCTTCGTCTTCGCCCACAAGGGCAACCGCTACATCACCCACATCCGCCGCCTGCGCGAGCCCGAGAAGCCCCTGGCCAATGTGTTTGCCAGCGGCGTCCTGCTGTTGCGCGAAAAGCTCGGGCCCTTCCTGTGGCAGTTCCCACCCAACTTCAAATTCGACGAGGCGCTGTTCGAGCACTTCTTCAGCCTGCTGCCGCAGGATACCGAGCAAGCCGCCGCCCTCGCCCGCCGCCACGAGCCGCGCATGGAAGGCCGCGCCGCCACCGAAACCGACGCGCGGCGCAAGGTGTTGCACGCCATCGAAATCCGCAATGAATCGTTCGCCGATCCGGTTTTCGTGCGGCTGCTGCGGAAATACAAGGTGGCGCTGGTGGTCGCCGATACGGCCGGCAAATGGCCGGACTACGAGGACGTCACGGCGGGATTCATGTATCTGCGCCTGCACGGCGAGAAGGAACTCTATGCCAGCGGCTACACGCCGGCATCGCTCGAGCGCTGGGCCGACCGCATCCGCGCCTGGTCGGGCGGCGGGCAGCCCGCCGACGCAAAGCTGATCGCCGATAGCGCGCCGCCGCGGCGCGCCAGCCGCGACGTCTACTGCTACTTCGACAATGACGTGAAAGTCCACGCGCCCTTCGACGCGCAGTCCCTGGCGCAGCGCCTGGCCGCCTAGTCGCCGACAGTCAAGGGCTTGCGCTGCGCGCGGTAAATTCCCGAGTGGCCGGAGAACATGAAGGATACGACGCATGCCAGCGCCGCATAAGGGCCGATGGCAGGCCCGAACAATTCCATCGCCATCACGGTGCAGGCCAGCGGCGTATTGGCGGCGCCGGCGAAGACCGCGACAAAGCCGATCGCCGCCAGCAGCGGGAATGGCAGGTGCAGGATGGGCGCCAGCACGTTGCCCAGGGTGGCCCCGATATTGAACAGCGGCGTCACTTCGCCGCCCTTGAAACCGGTGCCCAGCGAGCCCACGGTAAACACGAATTTGCCAAGCCAGTCCCACCAGTCGAGCGGGACGCGGAACGCTTCCACCATCGGCCCGATGCCGAGGCCAAGGTAACGGTGCAGGTCGACACCGGACGCGGTGCCGGCGCCGACGACGGCCGCGATGGCAAGGCCGCCCAGGAAGGGCCGCAGCGGCGCGTAAGCGATGCGCGCCTTCATCCAGGCGGCCAGCCCGTGCGTGGCGGCGGCGAAAGCACGCCCCACCAGGCCGAAGACGATACCGGCCGCCACCACCGCGGCCAGCGCCAGCACCAGGGGACCATCCGGTGCGCCCAGCATGCCGGCCGGATAATGGGTATGGCCCACACCCCAGGCGCGCGTCACCAGGTCGGCCAATATGGCAGCCAGCATGCACGGAAAAACCGCGGCCAGGCGCATGCGCCCCACCACCAGCACTTCCAGTCCGAAGATTGCGCCCGCCAACGGCGTGCCGAATACGGAAGCGAAACCGGCACTGATGCCGGCCATCAGCACCGTGCTGCGGTCTTCGCGCTGCAGCCTGAACACGTGGGTCAATTGGTCGGCCAGTGCGCCGCCCATCTGGACCGCCGTGCCCTCGCGCCCCACCGATGCGCCGAACAGGTGCGACACCACGGTGCTGCACAGGATCAGCGGCGCAAGGCGCAAGGGAACCACATTCTTCGGGTCGTGGATTTCGTCGATCAGCAGGTTGTTGCCCGCTTCGACGCGGCTGCCCACGTGCAGGTAGATCCAGCCGACGGCGAAGCCGGCCAATGGCAGCAGCCACACCACCCAGCGATAAGCTTCACGCCAGGCGGTGGCCACGTCCAGCGCCACCAGGAAGAAAGCGGAAGCGCTGCCGGCAAGCACCGCGACGATGCCGGCCAGCAGGCTCCATTTCACCAGGTAGCGCAACTGCTTAATGATGGTCGTGCCCCTTCTTCTCGCGGGTCACTTCCAGCGGCTTGACGCCGGCCGGCGCCGGTTTGCCGGGTGCCGTGACGGGCGGCGGCAGGTCGCCGGTCCATTCATAAGCTGTGGTGCCTTTCGGCGCCTGGTACCAGCCCGGATCGGTGTAGTCGCCGCGCTTCTGGCCGGGTCGCACCTTCATCACCGTGAACATGCCGCCCATCTCGAGGTCGCCGTACGGGCCGGTACCGGTCATCATCGGCAGCGTATTTTCGGGGATTTCCATCTCCATGCCGCCCATCGAGCCGCCCTTGTCGCCCATCACCATATAGCCCGGCACCAGCTTGCTGATTTTCTCCGCCACGCCGCCATGGTCGACGCCGATCAGGGTCGGCACGTCGTGGCCCATGGCATTCATGGTGTGGTGCGACTTGTGGCAGTGGAAGGCCCAGTCGCCGGGATTGTCGGCAATGAACTCGATGGCGCGCATCTGGCCAACGGCGACGTCGGTCGTCACCTCCGGCCAGCGTGCGGACGGCGGCACCCAGCCGCCATCGGTGCCGGTCACTTCGAACTTGTGGCCGTGGATGTGCAGCGGATGGTTGGTCATGGTCAGGTTGCCGGCGCGGATGCGCACGCGGTCGCCCTGGCGAACGATCAGCGGGTCGATGCCCGGGAAGGCACGGCTGTTGAACGTCCAGATATTAAAGTCCGTCATCGTATTGACCTTGGGGACCATGCTGCCCGGTTCGATATCGTAAGCGCTGAGCAGGAACACGAAGTCGCGGTCCACCGCATGCTGGCGCGGGTCTTTCGGGTGCGTCACCCAGAAGCCCATCATGCCCATCGCCATCTGCGTCATTTCGTCAGCATGGGGATGGTACATGAAAGTGCCGGCATGTTTGGCCACAAATTCATAGACGAAGGTCTTGCCCGGCTGGATTGCCGGCTGGCTCAGGCCCGACACGCCATCCATGCCGCTGGGCAGGATCTGGCCGTGCCAGTGCACGCTGGTGTGTTCCGGCAGCTTGTTGGTGACGAAGATGCGCACGCGGTCGCCCTCCACCACCTCGATGGTCGGGCCGGGGCTCTGGCCGTTGTAGCCCCACATCTTGGCGAACATGCCCGGCGCGATTTCGCGCAGCACCGGCTCGGCGACCAGATGGAATTCCTTCACGCCATCCTTCATGCGCCATGGCAGGCTCCAGCCGTTCAGGGTCACCACCGGGTTGTAGGGACGGCCGTTGGGCGGCAGCAGCGGCGGCGCGGTGGCGGCACTTGGCTGTACGGGGGCTTCCGGCAGGCCGGCGGCGCCGGCACGGCTGACCAGGCCGGCACCGATCAGTGCGGCGGCGCCATTGGCGAGGAAAGAGCGGCGCTTGTTGACGGGATCATTCATTGCTGTACTCCTTTACCGCCAATCGCGGCGTCCAGATTGGCGTCCGCGATCCAGAATTCCTTGAGCGCGGTGATGTAATTGTTGACGGCGGCGGTCTGTTCGCGGGCATCGGCCAAGAGTTCGAACACCGAGAGCAGCATGCCGTTATAGCGCAGCAGCGTCTCTTCCGAGATCTTCTGGCGCAGCGGGATCACCACGTCGCGGTAGTGCCCGGCCAGCTGGTAGGAGGCCTGGTAGTCCGCATAGCTTTCACGCGCTTCGCTGCGGGCGTTGACGGCGGCGGCGGCCAGCAGGTTGACCGATTGCATATAGGTCGCCTCGGCATGCGCCACGCGCGCGCCGCCCCAGTCGAACAGGGGCACTTCCAGCGAGACCTCATAGCCGCGCGAACGGTGTTCGCCTTCCCGTTCGCGGATGCCGCTCAGCTCCAGCACGTTGATGAAGCGTGTGGTCCGGGTCAGGCCCAGTGAGTCGGCGGTGTGCTGCGACGACAGGCGGGCCGCCTGCACGTCGAGGCGGTCGCGCATGGCGGCCGCTTCGGCATCTTCCACCTTGCGCGGGCTCGCCGGCAGTTCAGGCAGGCGCGCCGGCAAGCGGTAGGACAGCGCCTCGGCGCCGGACAGGCCGAGGATGCGGGTCAGCTTTTCACGGCTGGCGGTGGCTTCCTTGCGGGCGCGCGCCACGTCGGCCATGGCATCGGCGTGGAATGCCTGCTCGCGCGCGGCGTCGAACTTGCTCCAGTTGCCGGCCGCCTGCATGCGCTTGGCCAGTTCGCCGCTGGCTTCGGCCGCATCGCTGATCTGCTGGGCGTACTCCACGCCCTGCTGCGCCGCCACGGCTTCGATCCAGGCCAGGCGCGCCTGGTGCGCCATGCCGACCGCCTCGCCGGCCAGTTCCAGCTTGACCTGCTCGAAGCGCCTGGACTCGATGCGGTTGGCCAGTGGCAGCGTGAGCAGCTGGATGAAATTCATGCTGAGGGTACGCTCGATGGCGACTTCGCCGCCGCCGTGCGTGCGCTTGAAGCTGAAGCCGGGATTGGCCAGGCGGCCAGCCTGTACCAGCTCCGCTTCCGCAATGCCGAGGTCCCAGTAGCGCGCCTGCAAGGTGCGGTTGTTCAGCAAGGCGATCTGGACTGCATGGTCCGCGCCCAGGGGCTCGGCCAGCAGTTTCTTCAACTGCTCGTCCAGCGCGCGCCGGTCGTCATCGTTGCGCAGCATGCGCGTTTCGGCGCCGCTGCGGGTCTTGGTGGCCTGCGCCACCGCGCCGAAGCCGCCATCGTTCGAGAACGTGGCGCATCCGGACAGCAGCGCAGCCGCGGCGGCCATGGCCGCCAGCTTGAATGTCTGGTTCATAATGTTTTTCCAATGCGTGGTCGACCCGCGCGGGGACGCGGGATGGCGCCAGCCGCCACGGCTGGCATGGATCAGGCAAGGATGGCCCGGGGCGGGCGCTTGGGAAGGGCCAGGTCGACCGGTGCGGGCGGCGCCGGTTCGGGAGGGTGCAGGCGCTCGGCGCGCCGGTGCAGTGCCGCAGGCTGCGGCAAGGCGTGGGCCAGGCCCGCGGCAACGCAGCAATCGCCCTTCATTTCGCCGTGCGGATTGGCGCTGCAATGCTCCGCATCGCCGCCGGCGGCCTGGACGGCCTGCAGCGCCTCGTGATCCGCCTGCACCGCCGGTGCGCCGGCGCCGCACTGCAGCATGCTGGCCGAAGCAATGCCCTGGAACGGCAAAGCCACCAGCATCAGCCAAAGCGCAAGAAGACGGATCAAGGATTTCATGATCAGCGATATTACCATGGCAAGCGCATACCTGGCTTAGAAGCGGCTTATGACCCTGACATAGGCTCCCCGCCCCAGCGCCAGCCTGTTGGTGGTGGTTGCGGCGCCGAATTCCTCATGTTCGCGGTCGAGCGCATTGCTGGCCCCGACGGCCAGCTCCAGCCCGGGCTTCAGCTGCCAATTGAGGTTGACATCGAGCGCCGTATAGCCTGCCACCGTCGTGTAACGCAGCGCGCCGACATAGCGCAAGGTCACGTCCAGGTCGCGGCCTTCCCCCAAAGTCAGCGAAGAGCGCAGCCTGGCGACGCGGCGCGGATCGATGTTTTCCCGTACCGAGCGATTATTCACGTCGTTCTCACCGGGCTTGAGGTTGAATTCCTCATGTATCAGGGTCAGTCCGGCACTCAGGCGCCAAGCCTGCGTCGCCTGGAAATTGCCCCAGGCTTCCACGCCGCGCGTTTCGCCCATCATGCCGTTGCCGATCTCGAACAGCAGCGGGCGCACCTCCTTGATGGTGCGCAGGCGGTCGTACAGCGCCCGGTACGCCGTCACCGAATAGCTGGCGCGGTTGCCGAACTGCTGGCGCAACCCAAGCTCGAGCACGCGGGCCGTCTCGGACTGGAAGTCCGGGCCGCCGGCCAGCGTACCGCGCGGCCCGGCATCGATGTAGATCTCGCGGTCGACGCGCGACGGCGCGCGCACGGTGCGCGAGAGCGACGTCCACCAGGATGTCGACGGCGTGGCCTTCCATGCCAGGCGCAGGTTGGGCAGCAGTTCCGTGCCGGTGTAGATATTGTGTTCGATCCGCAGCCCGGCCGTCAGGCTGAAGCGCTCGCCGAGCGCAATGGTGTCCTGACCGAACAGGTTGGTCCAGCGCATGGAGGCGCGTTCGGGCCGGAATCCGGTGCCGCTGACGTTGGTGACGCGGTCGCGCGCATAGCGGTAGCCCGCCCCGACCGACAAGGTATGGCGTCCCATGGGCGCGAGGTGATAGAGCGCCTGCAGGTCGACAATGTCAAGCGTTTCCATGAACATGCCGGTGTGGTCACGGTCTGTGCGGTCGTAATAGGCCGCCACCGCAAAGTTGGCGCCCCCTTGCAGCTGGCGGTTCCAGCGCACCGTCAGGTTGCCGCCGCGCAGGGCGGCGTTGCGCGGCAATGGGACGGCCGTGGTCGGCAACTGCCCCTTGCCGGTGCGGTACACATCGCCCTGCACCGTAGCCGAGTCGCTGCCGCGCAGCCAATCGGCGCGGAAACCGGCCTGCGCCGTGTGCCACGCATCGCCCAAGGCCGTACCCACCAAGGTCGCGCCGTGCGGCATCGCGTAATCCATGCCGTAGACCCGCCAGGCACCGTCATCCATCGCGGCGCCGTAGCGGAAGGTGCCGCCCGACTGGTCCTGGCCCCAACGCACATCGGCCAAGCCGCCCAGCGTCGATGCCGCCGGTTTGGTGATCACATTGATCACCCCATTGACCGCATTGGTGCCCCATAAGGTGCCGCCGGGCCCGCTGACCACCTCGATGCGCTCGATGCTTTCCATGGGCAGTTGCTGCACGTCCCAAAAGACCCCGGAAAACAGCGGCGTATAGACGGAACGCCCATCGATCATGACCAGCTGCTTGTTGGCGCTGTTGCCGGCGAAGCCGCGCGCGGTGATGGTGTAGTTGCCGGCCGGTGTCGCCGCCACATGGAGGTTGGGCGCCAGGCGCAAGGCTTCGGGCAAGCTGCGCGCGCCGCTGCGGCGGATATCGTCGGCGGAGATCACGAAGACCGAAGCCGGCGCGTCGCCGAGCCGCTCTTCGCGTTTCGAGACCGATACCACACGCACGTCGCTCAATTCTTCCAGCGACAGGTTGGCGAAATTTTCCGGCGACGCCGCTTCCGCGACCGCTGCCCTGGCAGCCGTGATGCCGCTGCCGGCGCAGCCCACGACCAGACCCCACATCAGTGAAACGCCTGCTTTGCGCATGGCTGCCTCTCCCAGGAAGCACTGTGAGGAAATCTTATCATGGCGCCACAATTGCACGCCACACTCATCGCTTGCAACGTAAAATGCATATGGCTCGCCCGCCATATCAGGATTCTTTATAATGGTAGGGCTTGAATCATCCTACCATTTTGAAATGAAGCCTGAGATCCAGGGTTTTTTTGACCCCAATACTTCCACCGTCAGCTATGTGGTTTATGAAGCGGACGGCAGCGATTGCGCCATCATCGACTCGGTGCTCGATTACGATCCCAAATCCGGGCGCACTTCGACTGGCTCGGCCGACAAGATCATCGCCTTCGTGCGCGCGCACCGGCTGAACGCCAGCTGGCTGCTCGAAACCCACGCCCACGCCGACCACCTGTCGGCCGCGCCTTACCTGCAGGAGAAGCTGGGCGGCCGCATTGGCATCGGGGCCGCGATCTGCAAGGTGCAGCACGCGTTCTCGGCGATCTTCAACCGCAAGGATGAAAAGGAAGATGGCTCCCAGTTCGGCCACCTGTTCCAGGCCGACGAAAGCTTCATGATCGGACGGCTCGAGGCGCGCGCCCTGCACGTGCCGGGCCACACCCCGGCCGACATGGCCTACCAGGTCGGCGATGCGGTGTTCGTGGGCGACACCATGTTCATGCCCGATGTGGGCAGCGCCCGCTGTGATTTCCCCGGCGGCTGCGCCAGCGATTTGTACCGCTCGGTGCGCCGGCTGCTGTCGCTGCCGGCCGAAACGCGCCTGTTCATGTGCCACGACTACCCGCCCACCGGCCGCGAGCCGCGCTGGGAAGTGACGGTGGCCGAGCAACGCGCCGCCAACATCCACATCCGCGACTGCGTGAGCGAAGAAGAGTTCGTTGCCATGCGCACCAAGCGTGACGCCACGCTGCAGATGCCGGTGCTGATCCTGCCCGCGATCCAGGTCAACCTCAGCGCCGGCCACCTGCCGGCAGCCGAGGACAACGGCATCCGCTACCTCAAGATCCCACTCAACGCTCTCTGACTTGAAAGTCGGGGTCAGCTCTGGCAACCGGACATTCGCGCA